>JANNUT010000061.1:0-9872 GCA_031395565.1 Acidobacteriota bacterium
GTCGGCACGCCCTTCCATCACGATCTTCTCGCCGCTGCGCAGGCCCGCGATGATTTCAACTGGGTCGGACGAGCCGGCCGCCAACTTCACGGCGCGACGTTCGAGTCGCCTGTCACTGCCCACCACAAACACAAACTCCTCGCCCTTGATTCCGCGCACGGCGGCGCGCGAGATACGGACCACACGCTGTGGCGCTGCACCTGCTGCGGGTGCGTCCGAAAGAAATGCCACCTTCACCCCCATGTCGGGCAAAATGCGCGAGTCGAGTTGATCGAAACCGATCCGCACCGTGACCGTTGCTTTCTGCCGGTCGGCCGCAGGGATTGTTGTTATCACGTGCGAGGGGATCGGGGCATCGGGATACGCATCGAGCGTGGCGAGCACCTTCTGCGCGGGTTGCACGCGCTGGATATACGCTTCGTTGACATCGACCTCAATCTCCAGCGACGTCATATCGACCACCGTCGAAATACCTGTGCGCGTGAAGCCGCCGCCGGCCGACATCGGCGAGATGATTTCACCCGGCTGCGCGTTCTTCGAAATCGCCACGCCGCTGAACGGCGCGCGAATGATCGTATCGTCGAGCGTCTGCTGCGCCATTCCCAACCCGCGCTCGGCCGCCGTGGTCTGCTGACGCTGCGAACTGAGTCGCGCTTGCAACGCGTCGACTTCGGCCTCGACGGTGTCCCAATCGGAACGTGAGGCGATGCCCTTGGCCACCAAGTCCTCGAAGCGAGTCTTGCGACTGCTGGCCTCGCGTAAACGGGCCTCGGTTTCGATTGCGGACAATCGCGCGGCTTCGAGGTTCGCGCGCGCCATCCCGACGCTTTGCCGTTCTTGGCTGTCGTCCAGGCGTGCGAGCACTTGCCCCTTCTCGACCTTCATTCCTTCTTCGACCAACACCTCGACCACCTTGCCCGTGAACTTCGACGACACGGTCGCTTGCCGCCGCGCGGTGACATAGCCCGATGCATTGAGCACCGACGCTGCGCCGCTGCCTGTCGCCGCGACCTCTTGAACAAGCGCTGTGCGAACCGGCTCGGCTCGTTCATGCAACCACCACCATGCGCCGGCACTTCCGGCCGCGATCAACAGCACCACCACGACGATCCAAACCCGGCCGCCGCCAGAGCGCCGGTCTTCTTCGCGATCGATCTTCAGGGCACTGAGTTTTTTCTGGAATTCCGAGTCCATCCAGCCTCCGGACTGCAACGGCGCAGATCATACATGGCGAGCGGGGCATGAGCCTGGTGACAGGTGTGGCGGGAGCAGCGCGCCATCCAATGGGGCCTCCGAGAAATCTGGACCGGTTCACAAGTTCAGACACCGTCATCAGTGCATCCGAAGGCTGGTGGATTCCTTGCAATAGGACCGTACCGGCCAATCGACTCCCGCTGGCAATCCGCTGCTCTGGTAAGCTCGCGATCTGTCGTGCCACCCAGGAGGCCCCCGTTGATCGATCCCAGAGAGGTTGAGCGCCTTCTTGGCGACCTCGAATCCGATCGAGTGGAGCGCACGGTGTCGCTGAGTGACTCAGCGAAGTTTTGCAAAGCCATCTGCGCATTCGCCAACGACCTGCCCGGGCACGCGCTTCCAGGCTATCTGTGCATTGGAGTTGATAGGCACGGAAATCCGACCGCCGCGTCAATCGACGAACAGTTGCTAGAAGCACTCGCGAGTCACCGCAGCAACGGGCAGATAATCCCGATACCAAGAATGGAGGTGGCGAAAGTGCTCTATCGGGGAGTCGCAATCGCCGTCGTCAAGGTCGAGCCCTCGGACATGCCTCCGGTCCGTTACCAGATGCAGCCGTGGATTCGGGTCGGTCCTAGTGCCAGACTCGCGACGGATGAAGAAGAACGACGGCTAACCGAGCGGCGCGTGGACCGCGCTCGTACTTGGGATCTGCAGGCCTGCCTCGACGCTTCCCTCGATGACCTGGCGATTGAGCTGTTTCGCCTGAACTACTTGCCACAGGCCGTGGCGCGACAAGTCATCGACGAAAACGGCCGTCCTATTGACGAGCAACTGGGCTCACTCCGCTTCTACCACAAACCACTCGGCGCGCCGACCAACGGGGCGATCCTGCTTTTTGGGAGAGATCCAGAATTCTTCTTTCCTGGCGCATACATCCAGTACGTACGTTACGCGGGTGAGAGTCAGGCGACTGAAGTCGTTGTGGAAAGACGGCTCAGTGGCGATCTGCTTCAGGTGATGCGGGGGCTTGACCAGCTTGCCAGAGACATCGCAGGCGCCCGCCCGGTACGCCTTGCAGATCTCTCGGAAGCGACAGTCCAGGACTACCCGGAGATCGCACTTCATGAATTACTCATGAATGCCGTCGTCCATCGAAACTACGACAACTCCACCACGCCCATTTCGATCAACCATTTCTCCGACCGCATTGAGATCCAAAACCCCGGCTCACTGTTTGGCGACCTGACTGTTTCCCAATTCCCGAACGGAGTTTCCTACCGCAATCCAGTACTGGCCGAGGCGGCCAAAACACTGGGCTTCGTCAACCGATTCGGCCGCGGCATCGCCGTGGCCCAGCAAGCGCTAAGGCGCAACGGTAGCCCTGAATTGGAATACTTCGTCGGCGACAATCACATGCTCATGATCCTGCGGAAGCGCCCATGAAAACGATCGCGTTCTTCAACAACAAAGGTGGTGTTGGCAAGACGTCACTGGTCTATCACCTCGCTTGGATGTTCCGCGAGCTCGAGTACACCGTGCTCGCCATCGACCTCGACCCGCAGTCCAACCTTACCAGTGCGTTCCTGGATGAATCGGAACTCGAACTCCTTTGGCCGCAGTCCGATCACGCCGATACCATCCTCGGCGCGATCGATCCGTTGATTCAGAGTCTGGGCGATATCAAGCCGCCGACTACCAAGCGGATCGATGAAAACCTCTACCTTGTCCCCGGCGACTTGGGCCTCAGTCTCTTCGAAGACCGCCTGTCAGAAAGCTGGAGCCGTTGCCTCGACGACAACCCGGCAAACGCAGGTGACGGCTTTCGTGTGATGACCGCTTTCTACCGCATCATGAAGTCGGCCGCCGAGGCCAAGAGCGCGAACGTGACCCTGATCGATGTCGGACCGAACGTTGGTGCCATGAACCGCGCGGCGCTTGTTGCTGCCGACTACGTGGTCATTCCGCTCGGCGCCGATCTCTTCTCATTGCAAGGCCTCCGAAACCTCGGCCCAACCCTACACAGTTGGCGCAACGGTTGGAAAAAGCGCAAAGACGGCCGCGTCCCAGCCAACCTAGCGATGCCCAGCGGCGCTATGAAACCCGTCGGGTATGTCCTGCTGAATCCATCGGTGCGCAGCAATCGCCCGGTGAAGGCCTACCGAAAGTGGGCGGCGCGAATTCCTGCCGTGTATGCCAATGAAGTTCTCGGGTCCTCCGCAATTCAAGGCGATGCCGATAGTGCTGGCGACCGGAATCAACTTGCCATGATCAAACACTTCAAGAGTCTGATGCCGCTGGCGCAGGACGCACGCAAGCCGATGTTTCTGCTCAAGCCAGCCGACGGAGCCATCGGCGGCCATGCGACCGCAGTCCAAGATTGCTATGAGCAGTTTCGGCAATTGGCTGAACGCATCATCGCGGAGACTCGGTGACGGCCGAGATTCCTATCGGCAAGGCCAGAGCGCAGTAGACAGAGTCGTCCTTGGTGGGGGAAGTCTTACAGCTTGTTCGCCGGCTGGCAGATTTCCCGCCAGCTCAACTGCAGAAGCCAAAAACGCTTCGCATGAGTGTTCCACCGCGACTCCGCTCGTCGGATTCAAACTTCTTGCTCGCGTCGCTTTCGGGGCTTCGGCGAGGCAAGCGAATGCGACGAGCAGAGCGGCGGTGGAACACTGATGCGAAGCGCTATTACCCTGCTAACTGTTGCCAATTAACAACGAATATCGTTGCAAAGCAACGCCAAAGCAGCGATAAGTTTCGTTATGCCCCGCGAAGTTGTCAGTCCCTCCCCAGCCCTCGGTACCGCGCTGCGCCGTCAGCGCGAACGCCTTGGGCTTTCCCTTCGTGATGTGTCGTTCCAAACCGGGCGGGCCGGCGAAGTGCTGCCGCCGTCGACGTTGGCCCGGATAGAACAGGGCAAGACCGAGCCGGGGGTCCGGCGGCTGTTCCAGTTACTGGCGCTCTATGAGCTGCCTGCGCAGTACGCGTCCGATCTCGTGCAGTTAGAGGACCAAGCAGGGCTCGCCCCCACGCTGGCAACCGGCGAGAGCGCGGTCAAGCAGGCGATCGCCGCCTGGAAACTCGGTGATATTCGAGCCGGGCTTGGACTGTTGTTCACGCTCCACGATGTCAGTAGTTCTCCGGCGGAAACGCTCGAGCATCAAAAACTCGCCCTCACATTTGCGATTGCGGCCCGTGACTTGGGGAAGTACCGCCTCGCACGACAAGTTCTTGAGGACCTGATGTCCGGTCCGCTCGATGACTCCCTTGTCGTGCCGTGTCTGATCACGAGTGCCACGGTGTGGCGCGGGCTTGGCGCACCTATCCCTGCAATGGCGTTCGTGCGAGAGGCAGAGGCGCGGCTTCCGTCGAAGGGCGCGGCCCAAGAACGCGCTTGGGTCCACCACCAGAGAGCCAAGCTCATGGCCGATGCCGGGCAGTGGAACGGCGTGCTCACGTCGGTCGGCCTTGCAAAACGTGCCTACCGCGCCGCCGGCGACAAGTACAACGGTCTGCGGCTCGACGTTTTGGAGATGCGGCGTCGAGAAGCGTGCGATGGGGTGGACGCAGCACTCAAATTCGCGGCCTCGATCCAACGCCAAGCAGAAAAGTTGCATGCCGCGCACGTGGCGCTGCAGGTGCGGCTCGAAATCGGCCGGCTGCTGATCGCAGCGAAGCGGCCTGACGACAGCATTGTCGTGATCGAAGAGGTCTTGAGCAAAGCGATCGCGCTCGCAGATCAAAGCACTCAGTTCTTCGCGCACTTCCACCTCTGGAAAGCGTGCGAGTTAACGGGACAACTCGAGCGAGCGGCGGTCGAGTTGAACGGGGCCTGCTTCCGGATGCGCTACGTGGACGAAGCGTGCCCGGAGCTGAGTGAAATCCGAAACATCGTCAAGGCGAACGGGGGAGTGCATGAGCGGAAAAGGACCAAGAGGAGGCGAACGAGCACTTAGGCTGTTAGTGATCGCGCTCGGTGTGGGGAGCGCGCTCGCATCGGATCCACCCGATTCACGAGTCAACGCGATCAGCGGCAATGTCGAAGTCCCAGATTCTGCGGTGTTGGACGGAGACTACAACGTCCGGCACGTGATCAACCCTGGCGGCGGTCAAGCGCTGCAGGTGACACAACTCACAAGCAATAGCGCTGACGACCTTTCACCGCGCATTGCGATCGACTCCTCCGGAAATACTCGGATCACGTGGTTTCGTTCGCTGACGCCGTCGCAAGTGTTGTCGCGACGGCGCACGAACTCCAGCGGCTCGTGGGCGAGCGAGCAACTCGTGAGCGACGCGGGTGAGGACAGCAAGAACCCCGAGACGGTGTTTGCCGGAAGCAAACCGTGGGTTGTGTTCGAGATCACCGTAGGAAGCTCTCACTCGATCGCGGTCAATCGAGGTGTTGACGAGCCCAACCCGTTTCCTGGGCGAACCATTCTGGGAACCGCTGCGTTTAGCGGCCCGGTTGACTCGACCATCAGCTATGAAAGCGGAAAACTGTGGGCGAGTTGGGTCGATAGCGCGTCCAACGTGGCGTGGTGCCAATGGAACGCAACGACAGCGGCTTGGACTTCGCCGAACTATGAGTCCTATTCCGCGGATAGCGTCGCGGCAGCACGAGCGAGGATTCGAACGGCCGTGCTCGTGAACTAGGGACCAGCGCGGCCCGCCGCCGCATCGCGTGGGTCTGACGCTCTTGCTTGCCGGCCTCCCCGTGTCGGGGAGGCCGACCTTGGGGAGCCGGTCCCCGCCTCTCTGCCTTCACGTAACTCGCTTTCCAGCATTGTCCGCATTGCGGTGGAAGCGGTAAGCTACAGGCCCGTCGTTGGAGCAACGGCGCTCGATTCAATACCAGCCACGAAGGAGATCCCCGTGAGCAAGACCAAGGACACCAAGAAGGCGCAGAAGAAGGAACCCACGAAAACGCTCAAAGAGAAGCGAGACGCCAAGAAAGCTAAGAAAGAGGAAAAGAAGCGCCAAGGGGTTTAGTGGACTGACGAAACTCCCGGGTCAACGGTCCGTGTCGCTCACTCTTCGTACGGGCCGGGTTCGTTGAGATAGGTTCGCTCGCTGCTTGTTCTGCAGTGACTGGGTCTTGACGGCCGCGGTGCGCGGTCAATGTGGACAATCTGCTGGCAAGCGGTCTCTCCAATGTCAGTTGACGCCTTCTCGACCCGGCTGCTACAAGCGCTGCGTCTCGTGGGTCTTCTCATCGACTCGCGGTCCAACAATGGAGGATGATTCAAATGAGAACGGCAAAATGTTTCATGGTCGCGCTGACGTGCGTCGCTGCGATCGGCGCCTCGATCGCCGGGGGGAACTGCAACTTTCTCGTGGGCACGCGCAGTCTGGACAACAACGCGTGGGATCCGGTGAGTCCGCAGCCTTCGTTCGGTGTCAATGTCGATATCACGCCGGGCAAGGCGCCGATCGCGCTGGCGTTCGGCGGCCAGGTGTCGGCGCGCGAGAGAGACGACGTCACCTACGCTATCGCGGAGGCCTATCTCGGCTTTCTGTGGAAACCGGCAGTGGGTGGCAACGTCCACCCGTATATCGGCGGGGGAGTGGCCCATGTCGCGGCCGCGATCAATGTCGACTTTGGGCGGTTCGATGAGGATGACGACGACAGTTCGGTTGGGTACTACGCGAATGGTGGTGTGTATTGGCGACTGGGCGAGCGATTCAACCTGGGTGTCGACGCACGCTTGCTGCGCGGGACAGAGGGCGAGTTGTTTGGACTTACGGCGGATGCCGACTACTTCCAGACATCACTGCTGCTTGGATTTTCTTGGGGAGAGTAGTGCAAGCGGCCTGCCCGCCCAATAGATCCCAGCGGAGCCTCGAGAGTTGTGCATTGAAGCGATACCAACGCTCGCGCTCAGCAGCGGGATGGGTTGGCGCGACGCGTGCGGAAGCACCCGTCGTGACGACCCAGACCGACTGCTGAATCGTGTTGTTGGGCTGCCGCTCGGCTGTTACTCGCGGCCCACCCAATAGCTCGGATGTCGTTTGAGATTCATGACTGCCAGGACCCGAATATTGTCTGAACTCATCTTGTAAAGCAGCGCCTACGGAAATCGTCGCAGGGCTCGTCGCCGAACGGTGCCCCGAAGAACCACTCCGGCTTCCGGATGCTCGTCGATCAGCCGTAGGCAACGATCAACCTCCTGAAGGAACGAAGTCCCAAGCCCCTGACACTCGATCTCGTAGTACTGTGCAGCATCGTTCATCTCGCGCTCTGCAAGCCGGTGAAACGCGACGCGGTTTACCTACTTCAGCTTGGCGCGCGCATCCCGAAGGACATCGGATGCAGAACGGGAACTACCTGGCGCTGAGCCCCACTCGACGTCACGCCGGTCAGCCTCGTCTACCCAGGCGCGCTCGTTTTCTTCGTCGGACAGTGCCTCGAGGCTCGCGAGCAGCTTCTCCGCCAAGCGAGCCCTTGCCTTTGGATCTAACTTCAGGGCCTCCGATTCGATCTCTTCTGCGCTCATGGTGTCAGTCTACCGCTGGCCTTTTGAGCCGGGCAGCATCTAGTCCGTCCAACGAAGAGGTTTTTGTCCGGCGTGCTTTTGCATGCAGGACAGAAACCGTTGGACTGAGCCGCGTTGTCTCATGAGTACGGGGATTCTACGCCTGGATCATCGGGTCTTGGGCAGGGCAGAGGAGCAGTTTCCTTGTGTTGACGCTGTCGCGGACGGCCGTGCCGATGTCGTGCGTCCGCAGCGCGAGTCCCGGAGTGGCTGCCTGAGTGTGGGAAGCGCAAGTCGGTCTCGCCTGCGGACAGTGGGTCTCGCAGTCGTCAGGGTTTCTTGACTGGACACGACGTCGATCATGGCGGGCCCCGGCTAGTGGCTGATCGTGGTGGGCGTACGAGCGGCCCGCTTGACGTCATCTGACCGACTCGACAGACGGGGCAGCGAACTGGATCTTCGCTGCAAACTCTGCGCAGGAATTCTTCGGTGGAGAGTGTGATGCGGGTAGGCGGCGGTGCGCGCTTCGGCAGCAACGCGCGGAAGCGCGCGAGCCGCTCGGTTTTGCCTCGCGCGGCAAGCAGTCCGTAATGGCGGATCCGCACGAATCGTCGCGGTACCACGTGCCGCAGAAAGCGACGGAGAAACTCCTGCTCGCCAAGTGCCATCAGCTTCGTGCGAATGCTGTCGGCATAGTCTTTCCAGCGAAACGTCACGAGCCCATCTTGATGGCAGACCAGTCGATGATTGGAGATGGCGATGCGATGGGTGTAACGGCCAAAGTAATCGAGCACTTGCTCTGGGCCAGCAAATGGCCGCTTGACGTAGACGACCCACTCGAAACGCCGTAGATCTGCGAGCAAAGCCTCGTGCCCCGCGGCAAGCCTGCGTTGCAACAGTTCCAAGTACTTGGCGCGAAACACACGAGACAGTGCCCGCACCGGAAATAGAAATCGGCCTTTGCTGCGGATCCAGCGCCGGCCCGCTGATGCGAGGCCACCGGCGGTTCACCACAGTCAGGGCCTATGGGCTGTTCAGCTCGCGCGCGACCGGCCTGCGCGACAAAGTGCCCGGGTTTATCTCCAACGGCGAGCCTGCGATGCCGACGACCTCGCCGCCACTCGATCGTGAAGATCAGCCAGCGACGAGCGCTACTCGACTTGCGCCTAACGATTCCGCGGAGCGATGTCCGTTCTGCAAGCAAGGCACGCTTCGCGTCGTGATGATCATCGCTCGCTGGCGAGGTCCTCCCGCATGATCGAGCGCGCACGCTTTTGTTTCGCGAAACATGCCGCCAGCGTCGCTTCCAGTTGCGACGCGATGGCAGCGCTGCGGACTGCTCACGCGGAATCGAGTGTTGTGCGGCACCAAACCGGACTCAGACCAACGACCGAGAGGCGATATCGCGGCTCGTTTGATCGCCGATCAGCACTTCGCGCGCGTCGACAGGTTTAGAAACCAACCGGCGCAGTCCCATCGCGATTGAAAACCCAAAGCATTCACGCTGACGACGATCATGGATTGAGCTCAACTCGGCTCTTTATCGCGGCTGCGCGCGACAAAAAGCCTTAACTTGTTGGGCAGCCTCCTCACCCTCGTCCGCGTGAGGAGAGCTGCTTCTGTGTCATTGGGAACTGCGGCACAAAGCGCATCAAGTTGTTTACCGCCGAGAATCAGCGCCGACCTCATACGCTCGTTTGCGTCACCTGCGGACATGCTGAGTTCATTGAACCGACTAACGCCACGGCCCGACGCGCGTGACGGCAACTATGGCCTCGCCTTCGAGACGGAACAGGCCGCGATAGCCGCCGAACCACAGCCGCCCATCGCGGCCCTGGTGCGTGCACTGGATCGCGTTGCTCGTCAGCCCCTCGGCTTCACGGTAGCGGTGGAACGTCTTGCCGTTGAAACGGTAAAGACCGGAGTTCTCGACGGGAAACCAGATCTCACCGGCCCGGTCCATGAAGAGGTCCCACACTTCTGTGCCTTCGACGCCGTCGGCGTCGGTGACGGCGGTGAACGTCTCTCCGTCCAGGTAGCAGACGCCGTTGTGGTGCGTCGCAAACCAGAAGCGGCCGTTCCGATCCTCGAGGATGCAGTTGACGTTGTTGTTCGACAGGCCGTCCGCCTCGTTGTAGTTGCGCAGCAACTTGCCGTCGTAGACGTAGGCCCCGCCGTTGGTGCCGAACCACAGGCGGCCGG
>JANNUT010000062.1:0-2039 GCA_031395565.1 Acidobacteriota bacterium
GCGACTTCAACGACCTCGACCAACTGCGTGCGCACTTCCCCGCCGTGCGCGTGTTGAGAGCCTAACCAGCGTCGCGACGAACTTGAACCAGGTCCTCGTCGTCGATCCGCCACTCGAAGCCTCGCCCTTCGGCCGTCTCGACCCTCGCGCCTTCAGCAAGTGCCCATCGGACGTTCTCGCGAAACTTGCGGAGCCGGCCAGCCGTTGAGCCGCCCAGATCTCGAAGCCGTTGA
Source organism: Acidobacteriota bacterium (assembly GCA_031395565.1). Taxonomy (GTDB): domain Bacteria; phylum Acidobacteriota; class Polarisedimenticolia; order J045; family J045; genus JANNUT01. Next base: position 234 of record JANNUT010000062.1, read on the forward strand.
ACAGAGATCGGGCGCGGCCCCGTGGCCGTCATGATGGCGCGGCCGCCCTGCCCCTTCGCGACCCTTTCGACCGACCCCGCGGACGCTCCTCCTGCGACGCTGCCCATGCCGCGAGCAGCGGCAGCAACGCATGGAGCGCTTCGGTGGCGAGCCCGTGGCGGATGGGAGCCTTACGCCAAGGGAGATAGTCAATTCAAACGGGGGGGCAGAGCATGGCGAGCGAGCCCTGCAGCCGACCTGATACCCCGATGAGCTTGCCAGCGAGCCGCCGCGAGGCCTCCGGGCCGTGCGGCGGAGCCTGAGCCTGCCCGCACTGACGACGGTCACCGGCGACCTCACCATCACAACCAACGCCAAACTTCCGACCAGCCAGGCCAACGCGATTCGCAATCAGCTCGTAAACTTCATGGGCACTGTGTCGATCTATGACAATCTGCCGTAGCTCGCACAGCGCTACAGCTCGCCCCTCCGCGTTGTCGCTGAACCGTTCGGCATCTGGCACGCAGCGCTGGACCACGGCTGCCGACATGTGCCCGGTGGCCGTTCACGATGGCGCGGCCGCTCGTGGCCTCCTTGGCGTCCGCGGTGGCGAGGGCTGCGCGCAGTGAGTGACCGGCGAAAGCTGCGGGATCGAGCTGCACGGCTTCGACCGAGGGTTTCACGAGGCGCGCGACATGGCGGTCACGACTCCGCCGCCGTCTGCTGGCCTTGGCTCAAGCTATTGCGCGCTGGCGGAACTGCAACCATTCGGGCTCGGTCTACCAACTTCGTGATGATTGGCGAGGGTTCAAATCGCACGCTGGGGGTCCCCTCACCCCCAGCGGAGAATCCGCCACGAGGTGCATCGCGTGTGCGCGGCTGGCCTCGCTCGGACGGCGCATGCGGACGGCGAACTCGTTTCGAGCGGAGCGCTTAACCTGGGGCTCGGCCCCAGCCCCCCAGCTCACACCTCGCGCCGGTCCGGCAAGTCCTCGCGCAACCCGCCGTCGACTGCGCCATCGGCCTCGCCGTCGGCATGCATGACAGCGAACAAGAGTGGGCGAGCGGAGTGCGAAGCTGATGCAAGGGCTCGTGCCTGGCCAGACCTCGAGATAGAAGACGGCTGAGCACGGGTCCTACCGCGGGTGTCTCGTCGGTGGGAGGATGTTCTCGAGGACCAAGTGCACGATGGCGAGCCGGTTTGTGCTCGGGACGTCTGGATGCACGGCCCAGCCGCCGCTCGTGATGGCGGCGGCTTCGGTCCTGTCGTTCGGACTCATGTCGACGTTGTGCCCCGCTCGGTCTTATCGGGGTGGCAGTTAAGAGACGAGACATGCGGCGCCACCGGCGCAAGCGCGAGCATGCGGTCGCCGCCGGCTCTGATGCCCATACCGCCCGCTTGCTCGCGCACCCCCACCGTCCAGCCGCCCGACCTCGGTGCGCCCGCAGCCTGTCGCCCCTGAGCGCAGCCAGGCCCCCAGTCTCGTCTGCATCGCGTGAGAACCCGTCGGACTTGTCGTCTGCGTCCCTCACGCCCCGCTCACCAATTGTTGGCGGAACGCGCGTGAAAGAAGTTGCTGACAGGCGGCGAGCCGGTCAGAATCCGACCCCTGAGAAAAACGATAGGGCGCGCTTAGCCATAATCGCTTTCAGCGAACGGTAAAACGCGCAGTCGAAGAAAGCGAAATCGTGCCCGCCGCCGTCCCCCGTTACTTCGAAGAAGAGCGCATTTGCGAAGAGTGCGGCGAGCGCTTTTGGGGCACGGTGAAGGCGAACTTCTGCGGCGTGTCGTGCCGATGCCGTGCGTGGCGCAAGCAGCGTTCGATG
>JANNUT010000063.1:0-196080 GCA_031395565.1 Acidobacteriota bacterium
CCAACATCACTTTGCACATGTTCTAGATGTGCCGCGCCGTGATCAGTAGGTCCAGGCCGAACAACTTCTTGGACGGAACCAACAGCGAGATCACCATCGCGAAAACGCTGAATATCGCACCATCCACGAAGTACGGCGGGAAGATCGTGGTGTGCCAGCCTGGCAAGATCGATACCGCGAAGTCGAACGACACCACCGAATGTACCGACAGCACGAGCGGCGTGGAGAGTGCCGCCAAGATCATGTAGGCGACTTCGTAGCGCAGCCAATGACGGTGCGACCCGCGCCAGCCCAAGCTGAGAATTCCGTACGACAGCCATCGCACTTTGGTCTTGGCTCGATCGCGCAGCGTGGCCAGGTCGGGAATCATTCCCATGTACCAAAACAACAGCGAGACCGTGAAGTAGGTAGAGACCGCGAACACGTCCCACAACAGTGGGCTGCGGAAGTTGGGCCACATCGACATCTGGTTGGGATACGGGAACACCCAGTAGACCAACCACGGACGTCCGACGTGAATCGCGGGAAACATGCCCGCGCACATGACGGCGAAGATCGTCATCGCCTCGGCCGAACGGTTGATGCTGGTGCGCCAATGCTGACGGAACAGAAACAGCACCGCTGAGATGAGCGTTCCGGCGTGACCGATACCGACCCAGAACACGAAGTTGGTGATGTCGAAGGCCCAGCCCACGGGCTGATTCAAGCCCCAGACGCCGACCCCTTCGTAAAACAGGATCGAGACCATCGCGCCGAGCATTCCCAGCAGCAACACCGCGATCCCGAAGACGATGTACCAAGCCTTCGGCGGATTGTTGTTTTCGGCAACGCCGCAGACGGCATCGGTAATGCCGCCCAAGCTGTTGTCACCGAGCACCAACGGCGCGCGATGGCGCGGGTCGACGCCCGTGTTGTCGCCTACGTGACGATCTACTTCGTAGGTAGCCATGGGTCAGGCGTGCCCTTCGTTTGAGGCGGCTTGCCCCGGCGCATTCGCCGACGGGTTTTTTAGCCGGGCCATGTACTGGGTGCGGGGCCGTACATTGAGTTCCTGCAACATCGCGTAGGTGCGTTGATGCGCATGCGCTTTGCGTACCCGCGACTCGGCATCGTTGAGATCGCCGAACGTAATCGCTTGGGTCGGGCACGTTTGCTCGCAAGCCGTCACGATTTCGCCGTCGCGAATCGGCCGCCGGTCGTTCTTGCTTTGAATCTTGACCGCAGTGATGCGTTGCAAGCAGTAGTTGCACTTTTCCATGACGCCACGGGTACGAACCGTTACCTCGGGGTTGTAGACCATGGCGATCAACGGATCTTTTTCGGGCGGGCGCCACGCTCCGAGCCCCGGCACGCCTTGTGGTGGGTTGTGCCAGTTGTAGTAGTTGAAGCGGCGCACCTTGTACGGGCAGTTGTTGGAGCAGTACCGCGTGCCGATGCAGCGGTTGTAGACCATGACGTTGAGGCCTTCCTGGTCGTGCACCGTTGCAGCAACCGGGCAGACTTGTTCGCACGGCGCGTTCTCGCAGTGCATGCAGGTCACCGGCTGAAACACCACTTGCGCGGTTTCGGGCTTGCCGTGGAAGTAGCGATCCAGGCGAATCCAATGCATCTCTCGGCCGCGCCGCACTTGGTCCTTGCCAACCACAGGAATGTTGTTTTCGGCCTGACAGGCGATGGTGCACGCGCCGCAGCCAATACAGGCCGACAGGTCGATCGCCATCGCCCACTTGTGGCCTTCGTATTCGTGCTGCGGCCACAAGTTGAACAACTTGATCTCACCGTGCGAGGCAAACTCGGGATTGGCTTTGTATTCGGCCAGCGTTGCTTCTTTTACCAATTCGGGGATTCGACGTTGTGTCTCCGTCGCTCCGACGCTGTCGATCGCCCAGTGATCTTGGGTCGTGACCAGATCGTACGTCTCGCCGGTAGCTTGCAGCGTCGCGCCCTGCACCACATCCACCGCGGCGGCCGTGCGCAAGGCATACGCGTTGAACCCTGCACCCTCTGCAACGCGAAAGCCTAGTCCGTTGCGGCCATACCCCAGCGACAACGCCACGACATTGGGCGCCATCCCCGGCATGGTGTAGACCGCGACATCGAGCGTGCGCCCGCCTGCGCTGAGCTTGGCCATCGAGGCCTGCTTCAACCCGAGGGCGTCGGCCGTTGACGGCCCCACCAACACGGCGTTGTCCCACACCAGCTTGGTCAGTGGATCCGGGTTTTCCTGAAGCCATGCGTTGTTTGCAAAGCGGCCGTCGTGAACGCTGTTGTCGGGAATGAACACCAACTCGAGCGCATCTGCCGAAGGGGTTGCCGTCACCAACTCACGTGCTGCCGATCTGATAACCGGTGCTGGTGCGGATGCGGTCACTGAACTGCCCGCCACCAGACCGCTGTGCAACACAGCCCGCCACGACTTCTCGTCGAGATCGGCGTGAGTCGCGCGCACGAGATCGTAGGCCTTCGGCAACGTGGTACCGAGCGCCGCAGCCAACACCTCGCTCACCGTCTTGCCGCCGAACATCGGCTCGATCAGCGGTTGAACCAAACTGGCCGTTCCATCCCACGCGCGAGCATCGCTCCAAGTCTCGAACGTGTGCGCCATCGGCGCGTGCCAACCGCAAGCGCGAGCCGTTTCGTCGCGATAGAGACCAAGATGGAAACTGTTCTGAACTTTCCCAAGCACAGCTGCGAAATCGAGATCGGCCGGCGCGTTGTAAACCGGGTTGCTGCCGAGCACCAACAACGTGTCGACGGTGCCCGCGTTCATCGCGGCCGCGAGCTGCGTCATCGCTTCGGTATGAGAGGCGCGCACGTCGTCGGGTATGTAACCCACCGTCGCACCCGCATTGCCGTAGGACGCATTGATCATCGCCACCGCAGCGTGCACTTCGGCCGGCTGCCGGGGACCGGCGATCACGAGCCCGCGTCCGCCGTGTTGCTCGAGGTCGCCGCGGATCGCTTCGGCCATCTCTCCCGCGTCACCCGTGAGCGCAGCACCATTGCCAGCCAGATGCAAAGCAATCTGCGAGATCTGCGTCGTCGACAACGCCAGACGGTGATCGGCCGCGGCGCCGGTAATCGAGTAACACGGCTCGAGCGCGTAAAGACGATTCATCGCGCCGTCATCGGCGCGGCGACGCGCCCCGAACTGTCGAGCATGGCGCAGCGCTGCCGGATGGTCGTGCAAGAAATCGCTGTCGAGCGCCACGATCACGTCGGCGTGATCGAGCATCAGTTGCGGACGCATCGGACTGCCGAACGCCAGAGCCGTACCCGCGCGCTCGTTATCGCGCGATAACGGTTCGTACTCGAACCAGCGAAGTTGCGGGAATTGCTTGGCCAACTCGGCACGCAAACGCGCGACGGTCGGCGCGGAATTGGCTTCGGACAAGATCGCCGCGCCCGCACCTGCGCGAGCGGCCGCGGCACGCATGGCATCACGCCAGGCCGCGTCGAACTCTTCCCACCCGCGACCTTCTTCCCCCTGCACCGGATAGCGGCTGCGATCCGGGTCGTACATTTCGAGCAGCAGCGCCTGCATGAAGGCGCTTGCGGCACCCAAGCTGGAAGGGTGTTCGGGATTGCCTTCGACCTTGATCGGCCGGCCGTCGTAGCTGGTAACCAGCAAGCCGACAGCACTGCCCGCAAAGTCCCAAGTGGTCGCGTATTGGACCGGCACACCGGGCAGCCTGCCCTCAGGCTGCCGGGCCCACGGCATGATCTTTTCTTTTGGCCAGCGGCATGCGGTGAAACCGGCGAGCGCGACTGATGCGCCCATCAGCTTGATGAAGGTGCGACGATTCGGCGGCGCGAGCATCTCGCCGGCGAAGTCGGGGAATTCTTTTTCAACGAAGCTGCGGAACTCTTGCGTGTCCGCCAGCTCGTCGAGACTGCGCCAGTAAGCGGCGCCCTTGTCTGCCCGTTCTAGCGATGACATGTAGAGCAATCCTGCGGGGGGTTGATCCCGTTGAGTTGACGCAAACGCGCACCGAAGGCGGCGCGATCTTCACCATTGGGCGGCGCCCAATCCATCTTGGTGACGAACTCGGGAGGACGAAGATGCTGGTCGGGATTGCGGTGACACTCTAAACACCAACCCATGCTCAGCCGTTCCACTTGCGATACGACTTCCATCTTGTCGATGCGGCCGTGGCACGACGTGCAACCAACGCCGCGTCTTACGTGCGCCGAGTGATTGAAGTAAACGTAGTCGGGAAGGTCGTGAACCTTGATCCACTCAATCGGCAGTCCGCTTGCCAAGCTATCGCGCACGACCTGGAGCTTCGGGCTCGCCGCACGCACCTTGGTGTGGCAATTGATGCACACCTGGGTCGGGGGAACCGCGGCAAAAGCCGCCTTCTCGACGGAGAAGTGGCAATAGCGACAATCCATGCCGAGTTGTCCTGCATGCACGGCGTGGCTGTACGCGACCGGCTGGACAGGGGCGTAACCCACGTCGGTGGTCTGCGGCGATCCTCCGTAATAGCCAAGCACGACCAAGAACACCGGCCCAAAGAGCAGCGCCGACGCAATGGCAGGTCCAAGCAAGTTGGTCCACGAAGGGAAATAGAAGCGGCGAGGATCTAGGGCACTCATGGGCTGCAAAGCCTACAAGCCCCTTGAGCCAAGTCAAGAAGGCTTACAAAGACTTTTGTTTCATCGAAATAACGATTTGACCGTCCGGATTGGGGTGATCTGGTTGCCGTTGGACCGCCGAGACGGGCCGGTCGCTCAAAACTGGCTGCCTGGGCGATGCCTGGCGTCCCCTCGCCGGCCAGATCGAAATGCTTGACCCTCCGGGAGGGTCACCGTAGTGTCTGGCCGCGCTTTGACAGAAGCGCCGACGCCAGCGGCCCACGCCCCCGCCGCGGCAGAATCAAACGGGGAACGATGTCCACAGGCCCGGCATTCGACGCCGTTCGGCCTACCGGGCGGGGAACCGCGCCCGCCGGCGGGTGGCCCGGCCGCACCTCGCCTTCGTCTTCTGACGACGGCCTAACTGCCAAAGAATCAACACTTTTAGACCAAATCTCTCGCTCGGCCTGGGGCCGCTGGGCGCTGCATTTGGTCCCTTACCTCTGCGTTGGGCAGACCTGGGGTGTGCTGTGGTGGGGAATCACTTTTTTGTTTGATCCCTCTCGAACTCGTTCGAATTTATCCGAATTGTCCACAATCCCCGGCAGGATGGTGGTTTTTCACCTCTTAATTGTCGCGTGCGGCTTCATTCCTCAGGCGGCGCGGCTGTGGGTGCTATCGGCTGCCGGACTGACTGCCGCCGTTGCGTTACGGTTTGTCGACGCCGGCTCTGCGTTGCTGTTCCTGACGGTTTGCGCCGCGGCGTTGCCATGGCTGCGGCTCGAAGTCGTCCCTCGGTGGATCCGGTTGGGGTCCGTTTTCGTGCTGGTCGCCGTGACTCGGATGGCGGCGCATTCGCTCGGCTTCAACACACTCGCTCGACCCGACATTGCGGTCGGTTTCGCGGTTTGCCTCTGGTACGCGTGCTACTCCGCGAGTGCGAAGGGTGATTACGGACTGATGCGGCACCTTGGCTACATGCAGGTCCGACTCTTCACCGAGGGACCCGTCTTTCCACCCGACGATCTGGGTCCGGTCAGGCCGAACTCACTGTTGGTACCGGCGATTCGTGCGTTGAGCATTGCGATGCTGGCGCGCAGCGTTGCATTTCATTTGCATGCGGTGTTGGACGTTGCTGTCTGGAAGCAAACAACGGGTGCGTCGTTGTTGGGGCTGTCATATCTCAACTACATTGCACTGTCGTGCGAGTTGGTCTTTGGCTACAACTTGGCCCTTGGTTTGTTGCGCTTGGCAGGATTGCCGATCCGCGACAATTTCGGCGCTTGGTTTCTGGCGTGTACCCCAAACGATCATTGGCGGCGCTGGAATCTGCTGTATCGCGAGTGGATCTTGACCTTCACGTTCTATCCATTGATGCGTGCCCGGCGCGGGCTGTTTGTGTGCGTCATGGCGGCGCTCTTGGCCTCGGGTTTGGTTCATCTCTTCGCACGCTTGGGCGACCCGATCGGCTTTCAGAAGATCGGGCTGACAGTGCTGTACTGGACGATCAATGGCCTCGCGATCTATGCCGTGCTGACGATTCCGCGCCGAATTCCGCGAGCGATCGTATGGTTGCGCATTGGCACTTCGCGAACATGGATGGTGGCCGGCTGGCTGGCGACCAGCGCGTTCTACGCCGTCCTGTTTTTTGTCAATCAAGAGTGTGAGACGTTCTCCGAGGTCGCCGCTTATTTGTGGCGGCTGACGGGCGCGTCGTGAACCGGCCGCTCATCGAGTCGCTACGAAGCATTTGCGCGGAGCGCGGCAACGCGGTGGCTGTCCGCGATCGAGAGCGCCAACTCACGTATGCGCAACTCTGGGCCTTCATCGCTGGGGTGAGTACCGAGATTCGCCTGCGCAGCGCGCCCGGCAGCCCGGTCGCGATCGTGGCGCCAAACGCCTTGGAGTACGCATTGGCCTGGTGGGGCGCGATCCACGCAGGGCGCACCGTGTTCGAACTCAATCCACTGGAGCCCGCAGCAAAAACCGAAGTGTTGTTGCGACGCATTGCGCCAGGCCTGGTGGTTTCGCCCTCGCCGCTCGACCTGACAAGCGCAGGTGCTGCCACATCGTTTTCGTTCGATGCGGTGTGGGCGGCAGGATCAGGCGACAGCTCCGAGATCGAACCGATCGTGCTCGCCGATGCCGAGCTGGCGTGCGTCGTCTTTACCTCCGGCACAACCGGAGCCCCGAAAGGCGTCATGCTCTCGCACGGAAATTTGCGTGCGGTGACAGCAGCGATCCTGGAGTACTTGCCGTTGACCACCGATGATCGCTACGCGCTCGTACTGCCGCTGTTTCACACCTATGCCAAGAGCGTCATGCTGACCACTTGGTTCTCGGGCGCAACGCTCGTGTTCGAACATGAGTTTCACGATCTGCAACAGTTCGTCGCGCGACTCTCGCAACAACGGATTACTGCGTTCAGCGGCGTGCCTTATCACATCAACATGTTGCTGCAACGCGCGCCGCTGGCCGCGCACGATCTGTCGGCACTGCGCTGGATCACGATTTCTGGCAGTCATTGCCGGCACGACGCGTTGCTCGAACTCTCGCAACGGCTGGCCCCGGCGCGCGTTATTTTCATGTACGGCATGACGGAAACATCGACGCGTGCGACGGCGCTGCCGCCTGAGCGTCTCGCAGAAAAACCGGGATCGTGCGGCCGCCCGATTCGCGGCGTCGAGTTGCGCATCACCTCCGACGACGGGTCACCCGTTGCGTGCGGCCATCCGGGCGCGCTTTGGATCCGTGGACCCAACGTCATGCAAGGCTATTGGAACGAACCGGAGCTCACCGCGCAGACCGTGTGCGAGGGTTGGTTGCGCACCGGGGACGTGGCGCACCTCGACGAAGAGGGGTTTGTTTACTTGCACGGCCGCACGGACGACATCATCAAGTCGGCGGGTGAACGGGTCAGTGCCAAGGAAATAGAAGAGGTGCTGGAGCGCCACCCAGAGGTGGCCGAGGTGGCCGTGATCGGGATGCCGCATCCCGTTTTGGGGGAGGCGGTGACGGCCTGGATCGTCCCACTCCACGGCTCGATCGACGAGTCTTTGTTAAGAAATCATTGCGCCCGGCTGCTCTCACCACACAAAATCCCGCGGGTGTTTCGCTTCGCAGCACAGCTGCCGAAGACGGCGTCGGGCAAGGTGCAAAAGGGCCGGCTACGGGCCGGTGAGGTGGAATGATGGTGGAATCGACGCTCTTGGCAGAGGCTCACCGAATCGACACTTACCTCTGCAGCCGCTTTCCTTCCTACCCCGGCGAGTTGCCGCTCGACGCTCCGTTGGAGCGGCATGTCGACTCACTAGGGCTTTTCGATCTGGTGGAGTGGGTCGAGTCCACCTATTTGATCCAGATTCCAACAGAAGCGTTCTCACCACGCCGGTTTTCCTCCAAGCGGGCGATCTTGCAAACCGTGCACGAATTCCGCCCGGGCGGGCTCGGGGCGAGTCCGACTTGACCTGACATTACCTTTACAGCGATATCCGCCGGCCGAGGCGTACGCTTGCGGTGTCGATGGCTGGGGTCCGGAGGCAGGGCGCGCGTCCGGATCGCAAGAAGAAGGGGCGCCTCTTACACCTGAAGATTCACTCAACGACCGAGGGAGAGCAACTTATGAAGAGGATTCTCAGCCTTATCGCCGTGCTCGCGATTGCGGCCGCGGTACCGGCACTGGCGTGTGGCGAAGGTTCCAAAATGGCGTGTCCGTTCGGCAAGATGGACGGCGTCAACAAGACCGTCAGCAATCTCGACAATGGCGTGAAGATCGTTTGGGCCACCAAGGACGCAGCGCTGGCCAAACAGGTTCAAGAGAGCCTCGTCGCTGAGGCTGCCGGCAAGTGCGAAGGATGCGCCGCAGGCGTCATGCATGCGACGGGCGTCGAGCGGAAGATCGAGAGCACCAACGAGGGTGTTGTCGTGATCCTGACCTCCGCCAATACCGACATGGTGAAGAAGGTTCAAGCGTTCGGCGCGTCGCAAAAAGGCGACTGCAAAGGCAAGTGCCCGATGTCGAAGGGTGGCCAGAAGGCCTGATTTCTTTCTAGCGTCTCGAGTAACTCGGGCGGACCTTTGGGTCCGCCCGATTTGTTTTTGTAAGACTCGCGTTGGACTTCCGGTTTTGTTGCCTACCCTTGCTCTCCCCCTGGTCAGGGTCGGGGATTGGGGGGGGCGCCTGGCCAGGATCCTCGGAGATGCAAGGGCAGGCAACGAAACCGGAAGAGTTAGATCTGTAGAGATTCAGTCGCCGTCGTCTTTCACACGGCCTGCAATTACCGCGGCGCGCATGCTTTGAACGGAGTTCGCGGAGCTGCTTGCAGCGCCATCGAGTTGAGCGGTCACGGCGAAACTTCCACTTCGAATTCCTGTCAGTCTTAGTCTTTTGACCTGTCCGGCCAGGACGGCCACGCGCATCAGTTCGCCCTGCGGGAGAGCCACCACGCCTGGCGCGTGATTGCACAACACGACGGTCTCCTCAGTGTTCGAGCCTTCAGCCGCGACCTCGATCCAGGTTGACTCACCGCAAGCCAACTCGGTCCGTACACAGTCGAGCGTGGCTCGCACCACCTGGATCGATGCCGTCATGCGGCCGCGAGCTCCATGCACCGTCAGCGGCACGCACCCTGTGAGCCCTTCATCGACGACGGTAATGGCAGCCCTCTCGTTGACGGCGAGGACCTCTGAAGATCTTCCTCCGAGCGAAATCGCGCTGCCCGGCAGACGCCCGTCGAACAATGCGGCCTCGATTGCCAACGGTTCACCGGACTGGCATCGCAGTGGAACGACCAGGACAGCGCAGACATGGCCAGCAGGCAACGGTTCCACACTGATCGACGTGCGGGCGAGTTCGCGGCCCCAGTCGTTGGTCAACGTGAGGAGTTGGTTTCCGCTGACGAACTTCGCTTCCAGCACCCCCGCACCGACTGCGACGACGGCATCACCAGCGTTGATGAAGTACTCGGCGAGACGAGCCGCTTGGGATTGAGACTCGAATCTTTCACTTGAGCGCGGAACGGCCTGAATGACGCCGCTGAAACGGCCTTCGCTCATGGCCGCGAACAAGTGGACCAGCACGGTCCCATCGGGTGTTTGAAAATGGATCGTACGCAGCGGCCCGCGACGCGTCGACCACGCGAACACGCGCTCCTCCTTGAGTCCGCGCAACGGAAATCGAACGAGCGGCCGCAATGCGTCGAGCAAGCGATGCGTTCCGGTATGACTGCTCGTGGTGCTCATCACGTTCCTCGTCTCTCGCCGCCGTGCTTAGCCGGACATCCTCGTTAATGCACGCCCCGTGCCAGGCTGTTTCCGGGCGATTGAACGGGGTCGGTGTCTAGTTGCTGTACATCCGCCCCCAAAACTGCCCACGCCGTGTACAGGCGGCGCATTCGGTCGTGGTAACGTCCCGCCGTGGACGAACGACTAGAAACGCTGCTTTCGATCTGCCGCCGGATGAATCAAGAGCGCCAGTTGCTGCGGCTGATGGAACTGATCGCCAGCGAAGCGGCCAAGCTACTGCGCGCCGAACGCGCCACGATCTTTTTGCTCGATCCGATCAAGGCTGAGTTGTGGAGCCAGGTGGCCTTGGGCAGCGAAGAAGTGCTGCGCTTCCCGGCGGACCGAGGCTTGGCCGGAGCATCGCTCGCCTCGAGCCAGACGATCGTCGTCAACGATGTACGGCGCGATTCCCGATTCTTCTCCGAGATCGACGCCAAGACCGGTTTCCATACGCGCAATCTCATCGCCACGCCGTTGTCGACCGGCACGACACCGCAACTCGGCGTGTTCGAAGTGCTCAACAAGCGGCGTGGTGTGTTCGACGACGCAGACGCCGAAGTGCTGGAGGCGATCGCCGCGCAGGCCGCCATCGCGTTGGAGAACGCGCAGTTGATTGGCGACTTGGCGCGCGAGCGCGAAGTCCTGGCCCGCGACAACGAGTTGTTACGACGCGAGGTCACCGGGACGTTCGCGGCGCAGAACATCGTCGGCAGATCGGGGCCCGTGCGCGCCATTCTCGCGACTCTCGAGCAGATTGCCGACAGCACCGTCAACGTGCTCGTGACCGGCGAGAGCGGGACCGGTAAGGAGATGATCGCCAAGGCGGTGCACTACGGCAGCCCGCGTTCCAATCGTCCACTCGTCGCGGTGAATTGCGCGGCGATTCCCGACACGTTGATCGAAACCGAAATGTTTGGAATTGAGAAAGGCACGGCTACCGGAGTCGAACCGCGCATCGGCCGCTTCGAGCAGGCGGACGGCGGAACATTGTTCTTGGACGAAATCGGTGACCTGAGCCTCCCCGCTCAAGCCAAAATGCTGCGCGCCTTGCAGGAGCGATCGATCGAGCGTGTCGGCGGCCGCAAGCCGATCGCCGTGGACGTGCGTGTCGTCGCCGCCACCAACAAGGATCTCGAAGCAGAGATCACGGCAGGCCGGTTCCGTGCCGATCTCTATTACCGCCTCAAGGTGATTCACATCCGGACGCCAGCACTGCGCGAGATTCCAGACGACCTTCCACTGCTAGCGCAGCATTTTCTCGACCGCGCCTGCGACGAACAGCAGCGGCCAAAAAAGCGTTTGTCACCAGCGGTCCTCGGCAAGCTGACGGCCTATTCGTGGCCCGGCAACGTGCGCGAGCTGCAAAACGAAATGCTGAGACTGGCGATCGCAACCCAGCGCAACGTGATCCGCGAGGAGGACGTCAGCGTCGGGCGTGCCACCCCGGGAGCGACCGAAACCGCCGCCTCGGCCGGCACCCTCAAAGAAGCCCTCGAACGCACCGAACGACTCTGGATCGAGCGTGCCCTGGCAGCCTGCCAGGGCAACCAACTCCGCACCGCCAAAATGCTCGGCCTGAGCCGCCAAGGCCTCCTCAACAAGCTCAAACGCCACCGCTGACCCCCCCAAATTCCGGGGACGGTATACGAAATAGGTTTGATGTCATTGGGGGTGACACCTTTTCGCGGGTGCTTCGTTTGACTGGGTGACGCGGCGCCGATAGCGGCGCCAAGCAAGCCCTGGAGGGATCTATGAAACCGCTCGCAACTCTCGCTGCCCTCGCCGCCCTCAGCCTCGCGCCCGCCGCAATCGCTTCGGAAGCCTGGCTGCACATCGACATCAAAGACAGCGCCGGTAGTGAGGGCGAGACTGTCAAGGTCAACATCCCGCTATCGATGATCGAACGCATGCTGCCGGCGCTTCAGGACGAGCACATTCGAAACGGAAAAATCAAACTCGACTTCAGTCGCGATGATGACGATAGCGATGACGACGCGGGCGACAGCCGCGCTCCCGGTCGCGCTTCTCGAGAGATCGACCTCAAAGCCGTCGTGCGTGCACTGCGCGATACGCCGGACGGAGACTTCGTGAAGATCCGCGATCACGAGGACAACGTCAGCATCTCCAAATCGGGTGACTACATCCTGGTCAATGTCGATAGCCGTCGCAACGCTGGTGAGAAGGTACGGTTGCGCATGCCGTTGGACATTGCCGACGCCATCACGCAGGGCGATGACGACGAACTCGACTTGGTCGCCTTGATGCGCGCGCTGAGCCGCCACGCTGGAGAAGATTTGGTAACCGTCGAAGACGGCGACACCCGAATCCGGATCTGGGTCGACGGAAAGATGGAACCGCGTTGACCGTTGCCACCTGACGAGCGGCGGCGAAACCATCGTCCGCCGCTCTGGGAGTAAACCCATGGCTCTGTGGAAGAAAATCCTCGTCGGCTGTGTCGCTTTGAGCTTGGCCTTCGGCAGCACCATCGTGCTCGCGGGCGCCTATGCCGCACACGAAATCTCGCGCGGCGTCGAAACCGGCGACTTTGGTGAACACGGGTTTGGCTCACTCCACATCTACGTGCATGAGAAGCAAGCGGGCGGCACGCGCTTCGGCATGCGTTTCCCGGCGTTTCTCGTGCGCCTGGCCGTCACAATGGCCCCGATCGAACTGCCCGACGACGCCGCGCGTGAGTTGCGCCCGCATCTGCCCTTGCTCCGCGCTATTGCCGACGAGTTCCGAAATTGCCCCGATGGCGTCTTCGTCGAAGTCAAGTCGGCAACCGAGTCGATTCGCATCGCCAAGCAAGGCGACGTGCTTTCGATCTATGTCGACGATGAAAGCGACGAAGTTCGGCTCGATGTCCCGATGAGTTGCGTTCGGACCGTCGTCTCCAAGCTAGAACGCGCTGCAAAGCACGCCTAGTTCGTCGCTCCCCTCCATCCCTCCCTCCTCAGATCGGGCCGCCTTCCTCGGCGGCCCGATCGCTTTGCACAGAGATCGCTTGCAGGCCTGCTCCGAGAGCGGCAAGCTTCCGCCCCTCTTGGAGGTCCCTACATGCTGGCTCGTTTGGTTGCCGTTGGTTTTTCGGTTGGCGTCTTGCTCATCGCTTCCGGCTGTCGAAGTGGCGCCGCGCCCGCCTCCTCGCCCGAGATGTCGCCCCCTGAGCGCATCTTCTCGCCGCTCCCAGAAGAAAAACACCTGGGCGACATTCGCATGCTGACCGACGGCGGCGAGAACGCGGAAGCCTACTTTTCTTACAACGGCCGCAAACTGACGTTCCAGTCGACGCGTCCGCCATATGGCTGCGACCAAATCTTCACGATGAAAACCGATGGCACCGGCTTGAAGCTCGTCTCGACCGGCAAGGGACGAACGACGTGTTCCTACTTCCTCCCGGGCGACAAACGGATCCTCTACGCCTCGACCCACAAAGCTGCCGACGCCTGCCCCGCCCCGGCTGATATGAGCAAGGGCTACGTCTGGAAGATTTACCCCGAGTTCGACATCTTCACTGCCAACGCCGATGGCAGCGATGTGATACCGCTTACCAATACTCCGGGCTACGACGCCGAGGCGACAATCTCGCCGAAGGGCGATCGCATCGTGTTCACCTCGACGCGCGATGGCGATCTCGACTTGTACAGTATGAAACTCGACGGCACCGATGTGCGCCGGTTGACCGATGCCTTGGGATACGACGGCGGTGCGTTCTTCTCACCGGACGGCCAGAAGATTGTCTTTCGCGCGCAGCATCCTACCGATCCGAAAGAGGTGGAGGACTACAAAGCGCTGCTCGCACAGGACTTGGTGCGCCCGACCCGGCTCGACATTTGGATCATGAACGCCGACGGCTCCAATAAGCAGCGCGTTACGAACCTCGACGTCGCGTCGTTTGCTCCGTACTTCCACCCGTCGGGCAACAAGATCATCTTCTCGTCGAACCACCCCAACGTGAAAAGCCGCGAGTTTGATCTTTGGATGGTCGATCTTGACGGCAAGAATCTGGAACGAATCACCTACGGACCTGGTTTCGATGGCTTCCCGATGTTCTCGCCCGATGGCAAGAAGCTGGTGTTTTGTTCCAACCGCAACAACAGCAAGCCGGGCGAAACCAACGTCTTCATCACCGACTGGAAGGACTAGCGTCCGCGAAAGGCTGGCGGCCGTTTTTCCGCGAAGGCCGCCAGCGCTTCCAATCGATCCTCGCTCGGCAGAATGTCCAAGTAGGCTTGCCACTCGGCAGCCAGACCGTCCTCGAGACCGGCCGCGGCAGAGTTCAGCGCGCGCTTGGCGGCTCGCAAAGCGAGCGGGCCGCAGCGCGCAATCTGTGCGGCCCAGGTGAGCGCGGTGGACTCCAGCGTTTCGAGACTCGTCATCTCGTCGATCAGCCGATCACGCAGCGCTTCCTCCGCGGTACCCACACGCGCCGTAAAAATCCACTTGCGCGCCGCAGCACTCCCCGCGATGCGCGGCAGTCGTTGCGTCCCCTGAGCGCCCGGGATGATCGCTAACGAGCATTCCGGCAGACCGATCGGCGCCGAGGCTGCCGCAATGCGCAGGTCGCACCCCAGCGCCAATTCGAACCCGCCCCCAAGCGCTGCGGCATGGATCACGGCGATCGTCGGCACAGGAATCTCTGCGACCGCCTGCACCACGGAGCGATTGCCTTGCACGGCATCGATCACCTGCGCTTGGCTCATGCCTTGACGCTCCTTCAAATCGGCGCCGGCGCAGAAGGCCTTCCCCCGGGCGGCCAGCAAAACACAACGCAGCGTGCGATCGTCAGCCACCGCTGCCGCGGCAGCCACCAACTCGCGTCGCAGCTGCGCTCCAAGCGCGTTGACCGGCGGACGATCGAGCGTGAGTCGCGTCACCCCCGGAAGTGGTTGATCGATCGCGAGGCACGAGTACGACGTCATGAATCCTCCAAAGGCGAGTTCGAGCGGTGAGCGCTCCACACCTGTGGCAGGATCTTCGCATGCCGCGCCGCAGGTTTGGGCTGTCCCTGATCGCTACCTGGACTCTTCTCTCGCTGGCCGCGGGCGAGCACGTTCAGGCCGCACGCCGCGATCCTGCCGTGGTCTACGACAGCGACTACTCGGGCTATTTGCCGATCGTCGATGGTATTCAACGACCCGACCTGGTCACTCGTCGCGACGACGGACGAGTCCCTGAAACGCTCTCCAAGTCGGTCAAGCGAGCGCGGCGCACACTCGCGGGACGATCTCAGCAGCGCGGCTGGGCGTATCAGTCGTTTCACGAACAACGCATCGCGCCAAGGCCTCCTGCACGACGGTGGCAAAAACGGCAGGGACTCACCATCGACCTCAGCATCGAAGATCGCCACGGGCTCCCGATCGCCGGCGCACGCGTGTTCTTGGCCAGCGATCCAGCCTTCTATGCCGTCAACGACGACAACTTCGGCGCACGGTTGTTTGGCTCGTACCGCTATTTGCCCTACAGCTATCCAGACACGCTGCTGCTCGAAGATGTGCTGGCACACGAGGCTTATTGGAGCGAGTTACGCCAAGCTCCGGTACAGCAACTCACCGCCGACATCGACCAGCGTCGCAACCCGTGGCTGCGCGACGGTGCGCCGGTGTCGACGCCTCCCGTGGAGTTCGTGGGGACCAGCAACGACGCGGGCAGGTTGCAACTCGTGAGCGGCATCTTCAATCTGCTCGACCCGAAGCGCTTTCCTTTGGCCTCCGCACCACAGGCCTTTCGCTTGTTGGTCTGCATCGTCGCCGATGGTTTCAGTCCAACGGTGCAGAGCTGGCGATTCGAGCACGGTGGATCGCGCGAGTCGCGCGGCATTGTGCTGTTGGAAGCGACCGACAAAGTGGTCTTCGCGGGCGACGCTTGGAAGAGCGTGCAACATCAACTCGATCAGATCGCTGTCGATCCCACACGACACGTCGACGAGATTGCAAACGATGTCAGCGTCTCGTTGCGCGGGCTGGACACCGACATTCTCCGCTTGGATGAAACGCAACGCCCCCTCGCCAGGCGGCGCGCCGAGGCAACCGCCTGGGAGCGTCTCTCGCGCCGTACCCCACTCGAACTTCAACTCCGTGTATTGCAACGCGCGATCGATGCAGAACCAACGGCGGCTCGGTACTACCGGCTCGGGAGTGTGCTTGCCACCAGTGCCGATCAACAGTCTGCCGAGCAGGCGTTTGGCCAGGCGTTGCAGCTATCGCCACGATTCCGGCCAGCCGCAATCGCGCTCGATGCGCGGCTTGCGTCACGCCGCGCGCCGAAGGCAGAGCGACAGCTGTTGGCCGAGCGCGCGTTTCGGCTTGCACCGTTTGATCGCTGGGCGCGAGCGCGCCTGGCGGCGCTGGCACTGTCGAGTGATAAAGCCAACGAAGCGTTCGATCATCTGCGCTACACGTGGTCGTCGGCTCCGGGCTTGGGCTCGGATCGCGAGTTGGCAGAAAGGCTCTTCGATTACTACTGGCGTTTGGGACTGGTGGAGAAAGCCGGCAGCTATTTGTGGATGCTGTCGGGTTCCCCGCCAGAGGATCCGTCGCTGCGGGTCACGCGATGAGTCGCGTCGGCGAACCGCGCAATGCGACCAAGGCGATGGTGACCTTCGAGCAGCGCGGCTCACGCGCCGTTGCGGTCAAGGATTTCTCGTTGGCGCCTTGGTGGTTTCGAGCCGTATTTGCGCGGCGATCGCTGGCACGCGAGGCACGCGCCTATGCGCGTCTTCAAGGAGTGGCCGGCATTCCTGAATGCCTCGGGATGGAAGGACCAGACCGTTTGATACTCGAGCGGGCCGGCGGCCGTGCGTTGGACCAACTCGCGCCTGGAGCCGTCCCAGCCGTAGCCTTCGACCGCCTCGAACAGTTGATCGACGCGATCCACGCACGGGGCGTTGCGATCGCCGATTTGCACCGCAGTAACGTCCTGGTCGACGAGCACGGAAATGTGGCGCTGATCGATTTCGCGTTGGCTCGCGTCGCCCGGAATAGTCACCGCTCCGGGCGCTCGATCCGCTGGCTGCAGCAACTCGACAAGCATGCAGCCGCGCGGATTCGCGCACGTTACTTGAAACTCCCCGAGCCGGTAGCGCCTGGGCTATTCGGTGCGGTCTACCGTTTCGGTCGCCGGTTCAAGCGGTTGATTCGTATCGGGCGTTGAGGACTGTTCCGGCGAATCGAACGGTTCGTAGAGATCCAACTGCACCGGCTGGTTGGTAACGGGCGGAACCGGTAACACAGCAGTCTCGTCGTGCTCTGACTCTTGGTCCATGAACTGATCGTCGTCTTGGTCGGCGCCGCCATTGAGTTCTGGTGCCAGCAGCATTCGCCACCAGCGCATGCGCGGCGCGGGCTCGTCGCCGCGTTGCGGTAGAACAGGCCGATTCACCGCCAGTGGTGGCGCGTTGGTCGCGACGGGCGCTGCGTTGCGATGCGAAGCACTACGCGGTGCAGCCGCGGGCGTTGCGATGTCGCCCGGTACTTCCCCTGCCGGTGCGCCAGCGGCCTTGCCGTTGCTCTCGCCTACTTCTTCGCCCGCTCCACGGCGGCGGCGGCGGCGACGGCGACGACGGCGGCGCGCCGCGCTCTCGGCGGAGGCCGGATCTTCCGCCGCACCATTGGGCGCTTGTGCATTTGCTTCGTTGCCTTCCTCGGCCTCGTTATCGTCATACCCCGCGTCATCGTCTTCGGTCGTCTCTGACGCAGCACTCTTGGGCGATGTCTCGGTCTCGGTGGTCGAGCCGTCCTTCTTGTGACGGCGACGTCCTCCACGACGACGACGGCGACGCTTCTTGCCATTTTCATCGGTCGCAGTGCCGTTGCTGTCTTCGTCATCCACGCGCGCCGCTGCCACACCTGCAGCGGCTTGGCGGGAGGCCGCCTCGGCCATGGCAATTTCTGCTTCCAGCTCGAGCTCTTGATCGGTGATGCTCCCCAGGATTTCGCTGTGTGTAGGAGCCGACACCAAGGGTGCCGCTTCACGCGGACGATCTCTCACGACCGACTCGATCTCGCAGCGGTCGCGAATATACGCGGGGTCACCATGCACGATGATTTGGGTCTTGTAGCGCTCTTCCCACCCGACCAACTCGGCACGCTTGTTGTTGAGCAAGTACTCCGACACGTCGGGCGAAACCGTAATCTCGATGTTATCCAGATCGCCGCGCACGACGCGCGTTTGCAACCGTCGCAAGGCCTGCACCGCAGCCGCTTCGAGTGTCTTGAACGACCCCATGCCCTCGCAGTGCGGACAATCGGTGTAACGCAGCGACGACTTCTCCGGGTTGAGCCGCTCGCGACTGATCTCGAGCAGCCCCAATCGAGAGAGCCTGGTAATGTCGTAACGCGCCTTGTCCTTCTTGAGGCCGTCCTTCATGCGCTTTTCGAGCGCGCGTTGATTCTTGGACGAGCGCATGTCGATGAAGTCGATCACCACCAAGCCGCCCATGTCACGCAGGCGTAGCTGCCGGCCAATTTCTTCGGCGGCCTCGATGTTGGTCTTGAACGCCGTGTCCTCGACCGTACCCTCGCTCTTCATCTTGCCGGAGTTGACGTCGATCGCGGTCAACGCCTCGGTGGTGTCGATCACGATCGCGCCGCCGGATGGCAACCCAACGCGCCGCCGGAAGATGTTCTCGATCTGTTCTTCCAGATTGAACTTGTTGAAAACGGGGCGGTCACCGGAGTACAGCTTGACGATCGATTTCTTGTTGGGCAGCACGACTTCGAAGAAGTCGAGGATTTCCTGATGGGTCTTGATGTCGTCGACCAAGATCTCGTCGATGTCCGGGTTGAACAGATCGCGGACCGCACGAATGACGAGACTGCGCTCTTGATAGATCAGCTTGGGGGCGCGCACGTCCTCGGCAGCTTTCTCGATGGTCTCCCACAAGCGCAGCAGGTATTTCAAGTCGCGTTGCAACTCTGTCTTGGTCGCCGTCGCTCCCGCGGTGCGCACGATCACGCCCATGTTCTCTGGGACGGTGAGGCCGGTCAGCAACTTGCGCAGCCGATCGCGATCGTCTTCGTCGAGCTTGCGCGAGATTCCGGCACTGTCGGCAAACGGCGTGAGCACGAGGTAGCGGCCGGGGAGCGAGAAGTAGGTCGACAGCGACGGCGGCTTGGTGCCAAACGCATCGCGCACCACCTGCACCAGAATCTCTTGGCCGCGATGCAGATGATTCTCCATCCGGCCCGAGGCCCCGCCTTTGGCGGGATTGACGCGGAAGTTGAGTTCATCCAGCGGCAGAAAGCCGCTGCGCTGCATTCCAATATCGACGAAGGCCGCCTGCAGTCCCGGGTGGATCGACTCGACCTTAGCCCGGTAGATGTTTCCCTTCTGTGATTTGTAATCGAATGTTTCGATCTCGAATGACTCCAACACTCCGTCGGCCACGATCGCGACGCGGCTCTCTTCGGCATGGGTCACGTTGATCAGCATTACTTGCTTGGACACGCTGAATTCTCCTGAGCACCTGAGCGCGCTTCGACCGGGAGCAGTCACCGGGAGACGCCTTCAGGGTGGGCGCGGCATCCGGTTTCGGGCCGCGCAAATGGGGCTTTGCTCCGGCGCCCTGCGCAAGGCGGTCGGTGGAGCAAGGCGTGAAAGGGTGGGGAATGCGGCCAGCAACCAGCATCGGCGTCAACAACCCCGATGACGGCCCTGCCTGCTCATGCTGCGGCACCCTTGGGGGTGCCGGACCAGCTCCGCAGGCCGCTTCCAGCGCAATTTGAATCAACTCTTCACTTTCCACGGCGGCGCCCAAGGCGCGGCCACGTTGGAGATGGTGCTTGTTTCTTGCCTTTCGAATCGCCTCCTCCGAGGGGCGGCTCGAATCAAGTCCAGGGCTATTGTATAGCCCGCGACGCAAAAGAGGATGCATGGCGAAAGTAGTACCAAAGTCATGAGGCCTTTTGACCGGCTCGAATTGAGCGCGTTGGGCGCGTCATTGCGGCTTTCCACCGATGTGCCTGGTTTGGCAGAACTACTGCGACAAGAGTTGGGGTCGATCGTCCGTTCCGACTTTGCTGGCGAGCCCGATCTGCAGTTGCAGGTCGCCGAGGCAGAACTAGAGCAGGGCTCGCTTCCGATCGAGGCCGCTTTCGGGATCGTGTATCGCGCCTGGCTCGATCGCGTCGACCGCTATGCGATCTTGCACGGTGCTGCGTTGGTCAAAGACGGGCGCGCACTGCTTTTGGCCGGCCCCACCGGTTCGGGCAAGACGACCCTGAGCTTGGCATTGATGGCTCGTGGCTTTGCCTTGCTCTCCGACGATTTCACGCCGCTCGCGCTCGACACGAAACGGATCGCCCCGTTCCCCAAGGCGCTTGGTGTGCGTGCCGGCGCGGCCTCACGGTTGGCGGCGCGCTCCGGGGTGCAAACAGCGCCCGAAGCGACCCGCACCGCGATCGACGCGCAGCAACTGAACGGAATGGAACTTGCCAAGCGAGAGGCGCGACTGGCAGCGATCGTCTTGATGAACGGAACGGCCAGGCCACCCCAGCCGCGCGACCCCTATCCGTTTTACGTCCTGTGCGCCGGCGACAGCGGACGCGTGCAGGAGGCGCTGTTGGCGCTGCCGGGCGCCACGCTGCAACAGCGCACCCGCGAGCGGATCGACGTACGGCTCGACCCAACCCTCATTTCCTACGATCGACTCGAGCTTTGGCTTAACGATCACCAAGCCGATCTGCTCGAGTACGGCACCGCGGCCGCGGACTCGCCTGGCCGCAGCGGTCGTGCACAACTCTCGGCGTTGAGTCCTTCGACGGCCTTGGTGTTGCTGCTGCGCGAGATTCAGAACCGGCGCGTGGGCGGCGCCTTGATGCAACGCTTCGACGACGATCTGACGCGCTTCTCGCAGGAATTGGCGCGCGCCATTGCGGGCCTGCCGTTGACGTGGCTGGTGGCTGCCGATCCCGATGTCACCGCGCGGCTCTTGGAGGAGTGGTTCGAAGCGGCTGCACAGAATTGAAAGGCGCAATCGTGGCCTGAGGGAAGTAACGCCGCAAGATTTGCGCGGCTGTGTCGCCACGACTCGCCCAACGTGCCGCTCCTCGCTGACAGAGTCCCACGCCATGACCGCTGCCTTTGCCCTCCAGCACGATCTGATCTTCGTGCGCACGCCAACGGAACTGCGTGCTGTGCACCACTCCCCATCCGAGTGCTGAATCCATCGCGCGTACGAAGTTGTCGCCCGAGGCGAATCTGCCGCTCACGGTATCGAGCACACGCGCGATCCGGCCATCGGGCTGGAACTCCAGCCGCAACTGCTGCCATGCAGGACGATCACCCAAACCGATCGCACGGGCAGCGGCTTGCTCGGCGTCAACACGAGGAACAACTGTGGCCCAACGATCGTTCGCACATTCCAGCTCTGCATGCACCGCGGCCCCCGTGTCGTCCCGGCCTCCAAATACCGAGTGCGGATTTGCAGTGACACCGCCACAACTGCGATGAAACACCGTACGCAGGATCGCGCCTCGCGCGTCGCGCAACACCAAACCCTGCGTCGCCTCGGCCGCCTGTCGCGAGGCGGCGGCCAGTGCAGCGCTCTTGGGAGCCATCAAGCTCGCGCAGTGCGCAAGGTCGCAGAGCTGCGCCTGTGAATGACGCGCGTTCCCTGCCAAGGCGTACGAACGCGAGACGATCGCCTGCGCGCGCAGTGCCGCGTCAGCAGTCCCCGGCAAGCTCTCCGCAGCCACGACGCGCGCCACCCATTGCTCCAATGGCAGCGCTGCGATCAACTGCAACTCACCGTCGTGGGCCTGCACCGAGAGTGTCGAACGATCGCGCTGGCTGCTGCCATCACGCCCGATGCTGCGCCACGTCACGTCGTCGAATCGAAGCGGCGCTGCGACAACATTTCCATCGAGTTGCAGCGCGTTACCGTTCACGCTGACGACGTGGCGCCGAGGCAACTCGATCTCGAGCCGCACCGGATGCTGCTGAGAGCAGCGCCATACCGAGATCGTCGGGCCCGGCTGCGGCATGGCCGCAAGCAGCAGCGCAGCGGCCCACAGCATGGTCATCGCAGGCGGCTCATCGGACCGTAATTGTCGCGGTCGCCTGCGGGAGCGTGGCCCCCGGAACCCACAGTTCGATTCGATGGGTTCCTACGGTCGCCGGCAGTCGCGCCGTGAACGGCGATACGAGCGTGATCGCAGGTCCACGATCGTTGCGCAGCGTGAGTTGGGTGATTCCCTGCGGCGCCAAGGCCCTGATCGGAATGGTTTGATCGGCGTGTGGCAAACCGGGGTCGAGCAGGAACTCGTCGCCGTCTCTGGGAGAGATCAGTTGCGCCGGCTCGGCCACGCGCTGGTTCCCGCCGGCGCGTGTCTGTGGTGTGCTTTGCATCCAAGGGCCAGCCTCCACCCCCTCGTGCCGAGCCCAGGCGTAGTAGCGGGTTCCGAGGTCGACAACCCGGCGCCCATCGGGGAGTGCTCGATGCATGCAGCAGGTTGCCGCGGGTGCGGTGCCTGGTAGAAACGATTCTTGCATTGTCGCGGGGCAGAACTTTCCGGCACGAGAACCCGACAGTGCGCAGATTTCCGCATGGTCGAACCATGGAGTGCCGGCCAGCGGCTGCGGAGCGATGCCTTGCATCGCACGGAGCATGACGCGCTTGAGCAACGGCCCCGCTCCTGTAATGCCAGACACACCGTGCATCGGGGCGCCATCGAAGTTGCCGACCCAAACTGCGACGGTGCGCTCGTGCGTGAATCCAATCGCCCAGTTGTCGACATGCGCTCTCGACGTGCCGGTCTTGGCGGCCATGGGAAACGGCAGGCGTAGCGCATTGTCGAGCCCGAACGCCGGGCCTCGCGCCCGTTCATCCGACAGCATTTCGATCAGCAACTGTGAGGCGGCTGCATCGAGGAAACGCTGCGGGAGCCGCTCGGGCTCGATCGCCACAGCACGTCCCGAAGGCTCGCTCACGCGACGGATTGCCGTCAGTGGTTCGAGGACGCCGCCACGTGCCAGCCCGCGATAGGCACGCGCTTGTTCGTACAACGTGACCTCACCATCGCCGAGCGCCAGCGCCACACCGTAGTGCTCGGGTGTCTCTTGCAGTGAGTCGTAGCCTGCGTCGCGCAGTAGGTGTAACACGCGCGCCGGACCTAATCGTTCACACAACTGGACCGCTGGAATGTTGTAACTGTTGGCCAGTGCCGCGCGCAAACGCACCGGCCCTCGTTGCCGGCGATCGTAGTTACGCGGCTGATAGTCATCGCTGCTGCCGGTGGCGTAGTGCGTTTCGATGTCGGACAAGAGCGAGGCAGGCGTCAACCCTTGCGTGAGCGCCAGTCCATAAACGAACGGCTTGAGGCTGCTGCCCGGCTGACGTTTGGCACGAACACCATCGTTCTGACCACCCTGCGCGCCGAAGAAGCTCGCCGAGCCCGCGTAGGCCAAGATCTCGCCGCTCTCGTTATCGACGACAAGCACCGCGGCCTGACCGACAGCACGCTCGACCAGTCCTGCTAACTCAGCCTCGATCGACTGCTCGACATAGCGCTGCAATCCAAGATCGAGCGTGGTCTGCACTTCTGCCGCTTCGGCAGGCACCTGCTCGCTCACCCACTGGGCAAAGTGCGGCGCCTCGAAGACCGATTGCGCCGGCACCAGGTCCCACGGAGCGGCGGTGGCGGCACGAACGTCCTCCTCCGAAATGAAGCCATGGGCGTGCATGCGCTGAAGCACGCGGAGCATTCGTGCACGGGCCGCGTCGGGATGATGGTACGGATCGAAGCGTGCCGGGGATGCCGTGATACCAGCCAAGAGCGCCGACTGCGCCAGCGACAAGCGGGCCGCGGGCCGCTCGAAGTAGCTGCGTGCCGCCGCCTCGACGCCGACAAGCGAGTGGCCCAAGGCAACGCGATCGAGGTAGGCGCGCAGGATCGTCTCGCGGCTCAAGTGCGCCGTCAGTCGCAGCGACCAGAGCGCTTCATTGAGTTTGCCCCACGGGGTGCGCGACCGCGG
Organism: Acidobacteriota bacterium; assembly: GCA_031395565.1. Lineage (GTDB taxonomy): Bacteria > Acidobacteriota > Polarisedimenticolia > J045 > J045 > JANNUT01. The sequence goes on from JANNUT010000063.1 coordinate 23,836, forward strand.
CACCAAGCGACGGGCCAGCTGCTGGGTGATCGTCGATGCACCACCGGTGAGCCGGCGCGACCGCACGGAACTCACGACGGTGCGGATCATCGCGATCGGATCGACCCCTGGGTGCTTTCCAAAGCGATGATCTTCGGCCGCGATAAACGCCTGTTCGACGTTGACGGGGATTGGTCCCGGGGGCAACGCAACGCCACGCTCGGCAGCGTCCGACCGCTGCTCGCGGAGCAGCTCGCCGTGACGGTCATACAGCCGCAACGAACTGAATCGCTGCGAGTACAACAGCGACGCAGGCAGCGGTGAGGCGATAAAAATCGACACCGCGGCGACGAGCAGCACGTCGGCCCATAACAACCCGCGCTTGAGTCGGCGTTTCAAGGCGTTACCGTGAAGGTCGAGGACGACGTACGTCCGAAGGTCTCGGGCGCGTACATCTCCTCGGCCCCGGCAGGTGCAAACACGTAACTGCCCGGCGTGGTCGCCCGCAGCACAAACTCCAACTCGTGGACGCCGGCCGGCAACAAATCGGCAAACGCGACGACACGATCATCGCGCAACTCACGATGTCCAAACGGCGACCAGTAGCTCTCCTCGAACAACGGCCGGTCGGGATCGTCGAACTCGCGAGCAGGCGCGCGAGCGGAGGTGGCCAACGAGGCATCGACTGCTTCCAATCCGGAGGGCAACGGTATGTCGACCGCGACGAACCGGCGCTCGGCCGGCGTCGCCACGCGCACCTTCAGTCGCAACAGATCGCCGGCACGAACCTCGCGACGTTCGCCGCGCCCGGCGTAGGCTTCGATCCAGCGCTGCACGATGATGCCGCGATCGAGCGGTTCGGTCGGCAGGTCATCCGGTACGTAGCGCAGTTGTGCGGAGTAGTAGAGGGTTCCGATTCCCTGTTTGCTCAGACTGAGCGTCGCGCCTGTCGCCGCCTGCTCGAGGTCGCGAGGCGACACGTCGACGGTTTCGAGATCCAACGAGTGTCCGTGAAATAACCGGCGAACCAACTCACGGCCACCCAGTGTCGCAATCGCTTCGAACTCGGGGGCTTCGTGTTCGGTGGTGCGCAACAACTCCGACAAAGCCAGCAGCACATAGGCAGCTTCCTGTGTGTTGCGAAAGCCGCCCTGGGGAGTGCGCTTCTCGGCCAACCAGCGCACGAGTTTTGGAACGTAAGGGTGTGCCGGCTGGTGATCGGCAAGCAACATCAGCACCAACGCGGTGGTGCGTGTGTCCGACGACCAATACTCGGCGTGAGTCGCTGGGTCGCTCTCTTGAAAGTGCAACGTGCCAGTAGTCTCTCGAGCGGTCGTCAGTAACTCGGTCAACGCCTGCTGCCCCATCGCGATATCGCCCGCCTTCTGCAGCAACAGATCGGCCAACATCGCACGCGAGAACAGCGGCATCGAGGCGCGATGCGCGAACAGCTCGGCGTAGTACGAACCCTTGGGAGCACCGCTGCGCGACAGCGCCCATAACGCCATCACACGGGTGGGCTCGTCGACCGCGCCATCGCGCCAGCCGCAGGGTTGCGACGTGCCAGGTGCCACCTGCTCGGCGAGATAGCGCTGCATGCCGGCAATCAACGCTGGGTCGACGTTGTAGCCGGCACGTTGCGCACGCTCGGCCGCTATGAGACCCCAAGCGGTGGCCCATGGGTCGCCGCAGCGATCGTCGCTCCAGTACTGCAGTCCGCCATTGTCGAGTTGTAACCGGCGCAGTTTCGCCAAGGAATCGTCGACGATTGCATCGGGCGAGACGTTGTCGGGCAACACCTCGTTACCAAACCAGCGCCTCCACCAGGCGCGCTCACGTTCACGTTGCGCACGGCTGGCCTCGGCACCGAGCGGATCCAAACCGAACGTGCGTTGCAGTTGCCGGAGCGTCACGAACGGCACCAAACGCGAGGCGACTTGCTCCGCACAGCCATACGGATAGTCGACGAGTTGCTGCAGTGCGCCGGAATAACCGGCCATCGCCGACGACGCCAACGTCAGTTTCACGCGGCTTTTCGCGGCCTTGGGAAGCCTGATCGCTTCGCTGCCGGTCGCATTGGTCTCGCCATACGCGGTCACCGTCTCGGCGCGCGCTGCCGTGCGCACCGGCAGCGTCTGCTCCACGCTGTCGACGTCGCTACCGCTCTGCGCGCGAAAACGCAGCATGGCAATCCCGGGTGCAGTCGCCGTGAATGCGAAACGCACCTCCTTGCCGCGCCCCGCCAACAGCGTCACCCGGCGTTGCGCGCTGCCTTGAAGCTGCAGCCCCTCGGCGACCTCGACCGAGACGTCGACATCACGCGAGGTTGCCGCCGTGGTGTGCACGACCACCCCTGCCTCGAAGCGATCACCAACTCGCGCCACACGTGGAAGCGCCAGCTGCAACAGCAGCGGTTTGTTGACGACGATCTTCTGTTCGCCCAGCCCAAACCGATCGGTGTCGGTCATGCCCATCGCCATCACACGGTAGGTGGTGAGGTTGTCGGGCAGTTCGAACGACACCCGTGCATGACCGGACGCATCGGTCTCGACGTTGGCCGCGAAGAGCGGTGTGGTCTTGAACAATCGCCGCAATTCACCCCCTTCGGGGCCGCCCCCACCGCCTGCTGGGTTGAGCCCTTTCTCACCAAACCAGCGCCGCCGGATCAAGTTGGCCAGAGGCTCGGCAATACGTACGGAGAGATCGCGCCGCGGGTGGATCGCTTCGATCGGCTCGGGTGGTTGATAAGCCGTCAGCCGCAACACTCCCTCGTCGACCGCCCAAACGACAGCGCCACTCTTCACACCGCGGCCTTGCGAGTCGTCGATCTGCACGTCGACGGTCACGCGCTGGCGAGGCCGGTACTCGCGCTTGTCGCTGGCCAGCGACACACTGAGCCGTTTGCTGCGCTTCTCTACGTTGAGTTCGGCATAGCCGATGCGAAATGCGGGGCGTCCCGGGTCGTCACGTTGTTCCTTGTCGCGCTCGGTGGCGACACGTCCACGCACGAGCACGACCGAAACGAAGACGTTGGGCACCATCGACTCATCGATCGGCACTTCGAGTGCGCGAGCCGAACCATCCAGCGTGACTCGTTGCGATCGCGAAACCCCCTCGCGCTCGACCGTGAGCACCGCTTCCGAGGCGGGGAACGGACTCTTCACCAAAATTCGGGCCGTATCGCCGACGTCGTACTTGGGCTTGTCGAGTATGAGGTCGAGACGATCGGTGTCATCGCGTTGCCACGATACCCAACCGCTGCCCAACGCGTAGAGCCCTGTTCGCGTGCGCTGCCTATTCCCAGCCTGATCGGTGAGCAAGGCGTCGAGCACATACAACCCACCGGCCGGTGGCGTGAAGCGGCAGGTCACAGGCGTCGCGGCCGATCGTGTTTGGCAGCGACTCACCGGTTCTTCCACCGGCTCCGTCACCGTTTCCCACCGCTCGCCGCCGCTGCGCTTGCGAATCGATTTCCAAACGCGGCGCGTCACGGTCAACGACAGATCGGCACCGGCAATCAACGCACCTTCAGGCGCGGCGGCAATCATTGCAACCTCGACTGGCTTGCCTTCTTCCGCGAATCCGGCGCCACCCACACGCAGACCGGCGTAGGCAGCGGCCGGATGGACCACCACCTCGGTTCGATCGGCAACGCGTTGACGGCTGACATCGACGACCTCCGCTTCTACGGTGTATCGCCACGGCCTATCGCCAGGCGTTTCGGCCACACCGGCATCGATCGCGAACTCGCCGCTTGTCCCGATCGCGCCACGCCCCGAGGCCGTGACCTCGCTGCGTTCGGTGGGCGCATCGTCGTCCCACCACGCGAGATCGACACCAAAAGCGTAGGCGTCCCATCCGGGCGGCTGAACCGATGTTGTACTGCGCAACGCTGTCCACGACAGATCAGCGCCCGCCATCGCTCCACCGAACAGGTAGCGCGCTGAAGCTCGTGCCGAAAGTGTTGCGCCACGTTCGGCAACCGCGGACATCGAACGCACATCGACCAGAAACTGCGGCGCGCGGTATTCCTCGACACGAAGCGATCCGTAGTACGTCAGCGCTTGGCCGTCCGGCGTGGTGCCCGAGGCCGTGACGGCGCAATAACCCAGGCGCGCGTCTTTTGGTATTTCCAACTCCGCCGAGAAGCTGCCGAAGACGGTGAGCTTGGCTGATTCCTTGGAGATTTCGCTGCCGCGTGCATCGTTGAGTTGCAGCGTCAGCGTCGTCCCTGCCGGCGGCCGTTGCAGCACACCGAGTTGGCGATAGCGTGCGATACCGAACAAATGGACCGTATCGCCCGGCCGGTAGATGCCGCGCTCAGCCGCCACAAAGCCGAGTGCGTCGGCCCGCTGACCATCCCAACCACCGGGCAGACCAAAGCTCCACGAGTTGACCACCTCATCGCTCATCGAGAACGAAGCGCCCAACTCGTCGCCGCGACGCGCCAGCACCAGCACCGCCGGGGTCGGCACCCAGCTGTCGCGCGAGGCGCGCGACGCCAGACCCGGCAGTTTCAGCAGGCCGTCGCTATTGGAAACGCCAGAGAAAAACAGCGTTGCGTCGCTGTCGTACAGTTCGACCTGCGCATTGCCGATCGGTTTGCCCGAGCCGATCGATGTCACCCACGCCAATCCACTGGCGGGCCCGAGCTTGGCGTGAACCGCGAGATCGGTGACCTGCGCCAGCACGCGCCATGTCGGTCGCGAGTTCATTCCTTGGGGCGTCGGCAGTTGAGGGCTTTGCAGCCTGACTAGATAAATGCCGCTGCGCTCGCCCTCGCGGCGCAATTGCAGCGCGCTGAATCGCGTGGCGTTGCGAGCGCTCTTGACGTCCAGCGTCACGCGTTGCGCGGCGCGAGCGGGATACCAGGAGGAATCGTTGTCGTGCGGAATTCCAGCGCGCGTCAGTTCCTGTGGAGTGAGCCGCCAGATCTCGGCCTCGATGGTCTCGAGGTTCACGCTGCGCACCGGCAACACGCCGTCGCCGTCGGCCTCGATCAGCATTCGATCGCGTTCGACGAAAAGCTCGGGCGCCAGATCGCTGGTGACGATCTCGGCGGTGTGCTCGGTCGCGCGTTGCCCAAATCGATCGGCAACACCTGGCGTGATACGAACGCGGTAGCGAGTCCCCGGTTTGAACCCTGCGATCAGCGACACATTGGTCTCGGTGTCGCTCCCTTCCGCGAGCGACCGTTCCCAATCGATGGTCAGTGGTGGATCGATGGCAATGCGCGACTCGAGCGTCTCGACGTCGATCGGATTGTTGAACGTGAGCGTGAGCGGTCCATACGGACAGTCGCTGCTGTAGCCGTAGCCGCACTCGACACGCGTGACGCGCGGCGTGCCGTAGGTGCGCAGGGGCATACGCTGCTGAGCACCGACGGTGAGCGGGCCTTGCTGTCCGGCGAGCGCACCGTCGACCACCAATTCGAGGGCGGTATCCAACGGCAACGGGCGTTCGGGTTTCAGCGCGTACCGCGTGCGCGCATCGGGCAGCTCGCGATCGGGCTGCATCCATCGTTCTCTTGGACGAGATTGACGTTCTTCTGTCGCGACATCGACAGTTCGCAGCAGTCTCAAGGCCAGGCGTTCGCGAACCGGCAGCAGTTCGAGCCACACATGCGAGGCGATCTCGGACACCGGTTGGTCGAACGAAAGCTCGAAGACCTGATGCGGCTCAACCCATGCAGACTCAGGCGGCGGGTCTTGCAGATACAACGACGGGCGTGCGGTCTCGAACGAGTATCGATACGTTTCTGCCAGCGTCGCCCCATCGGCCGAACGCACTCCTTTGGGAACGATGACGGTGAACGCGGTCGACAGCGGCAGTGGGCGTTGCGGTACGAACTCGAGGGTGGCCGAACCGAGCCAACGCCATTCGCCGGCGACATTGGGCTCGATCGAAAGGGCGGGCGCAGCGCGGCGCAGATCGTCCGCCGATTGAATCGCCACCATCGGACGCGAGAACGTGACAGCGGGCTGAACCGTTCCGCCGGTGGGTCCCTGCGGTCGCGCCGCCGCGATGGTCAGTCCGGCCGGCGACGCTGGGGCACCGGGGGCGAGCGTGATGGGCGGTGGGGTGTCGGGTGCGGGCTTGTCGAAGGCGGCTCGTGCTGCGAGCAGCGTGACGATCGTGGAAACGGCGACGAGCCAAGCGCGAGCGAATTGAGACGAGCGAAGCGACGTGCGCTCCGGCGACATAGAACCTCCGGGAGATTGGAACAAGACTCCCGGAGGATACCGGACGGCGGGGCCGGGTGTCGCCGCAGCGCACCCGCCCCGATCGAGTTCTGGCTACTTCGCTTCGCTTTTCTCCCAGGCCGCGCGAGTCAACGGCTCGATGGGCGTCAAGCCGGCGTTGGTGAGCACCGGGTTGAGTGCCGTGAGTTCCTGGGTTACGCGCTCCTGGGTGGCGGCATCGGCCTTGGCGATTTCCTGAGTGAGTGCTGCCATCCGGTCGAGTTGGGCCTTGCTCGGTGGTCCTGGATAGCTGTTGACCGCTTGATAGACCTCTGACAAATGGTCGCGCAGGCGTTCTTCACCCGTAATGCCGCCGGTTTCCTTGATCGGTACGTAGGCGTTGCGCAGCGTCTCGATCGCGCTGACAAACGCCGTCAACTTGGCGTTGACGGCCGCGTCTTGTGTTTGTGCCGTCAGGAGCTTGGCTTGTTCGCGTATGCCGAGCAGCCTGTCGACCACGTACTTCATCTCGCCCAACAAGCTGCCAATCGTGTTGGCCGTGTCGAAGCGTTGCTTGCGATCAGCTGGCGTGAATTTGGTGTTGGGATCGGGGACGACTTGCAGCGTGGTGCTGTAGCTCTCCTTCCCCTTGGTGGCGCGCACGGTGTAGGTGCCTTCGGTCATGCGTGGACCGATGGCCGATCGAAACAGGATCGAAATGTCGCCAGCACCGGGAGGAAACTTGGGTGACGGCGCGAACATCCCCCAATACATGCGGGTCATTCCTTTGCGTTTGTTGCCGGGCACCGAGTAAAGCAGTTTCCCGGCGGCATCGAGAATTTCGATCTTGAAGTCGCCCATCAGATGGCGCTTGCGCTGGTAATACGCCACCGCCGCGCCGCCTGGAACGTCCGCTCCGGAGAACTCATTGTTGTCTGTCTGCCATCCGTCCGATCCGCCGAGGCGCAGCACACCCGCGCGGCTGGGCAGAAACACGAAGCTCTGCGCCAACATTTTCGGCTGGAGGGCGCGCAACGGGGTGAGGTCATCCAGAATCCAAACGCCGCGCCCGTGGGTGGCTATGATCAGGTCCTTGTCGCGTGGATGGATCGCGATGTCGCGCACCGGCACGGGCGGAAACTCACCGCCCTTGAACCGCGCCCAACTCCGTCCCGCATCGAGACTCATGAACAGTCCCATTTCGGTGCCGAGGTACAACAGCTCACGGTTGACGATGTCTTGCCGGATCACATGGGCGAACCCCTTCAAGGCTGGGGTCGACAAAGAACTCCAGGTCTTGCCGTAGTCGTTGGTCTTGACCACGTGAGTTTGCATGTCGCCGGCGGTGTGACCATCGAACGTGACGAACGCGGTCGCTTCATCGAACGGACTGGGTTCGATCCATGAAACCCACGTGCCGCGTGGTACAACGGTCAGGTTGGCGGCGAGGTTGCTCCAGGTTTTTCCGGCGTCCTTGGAGAGTTGCAGGTTGCCATCGTCGGTTCCAACCCAAATTACTTTTGGATTCTTCGGACTTTCGGCGACAGCGAAAATGGTGCAATGCGCTTCGGCGCTGCTGTTGTCGACAGTGATACCGCCGGATGCTTCTTGCTGTTGTTTGGCAGGATCGTTGGTGGTCAGGTCGGGGCTGATTCGCTCCCACGAGTTGCCGTGATCGCGTGAACGAAACAGATATTGAGCGGCCATGTAGATCGTGTTCTTGTCGTGGATGCTGGGGCGCATCGGCGTGTTCCAGTTCCATCGGAACTTGGGCTCACCGGCACTCTCTTTGGGTTGGATCGTGCGGCCCTCGAAGGTCTTCTTGCTAACGCGCTGAGCACCGCCACCCTGAATTTCGACATACGCGAACTCTGCATCGGAAGGGTCTTCGAACATCCAGAAGCCATCGCCTCCACACAGATTGCGCCAGTGACGGTTTTCGATCGAGCCGCCCGCACTCGAAGGTCCATACCAACAGGCGTTGTCTTGCAGCCCGCCATAAACGTTGTACGGCGTCGCCATGTCGTAGGAGATCCGGTAGTACTGAGACAACGGCAGATTGCGCACCATCCGCCAGTTGCTGCCGCGGTCTTCACTAATGTAGACGCCGCCGTCCGTGCCGGTGAACACATGCTCGGTGTCGGTTGGGTTGATCCAGAGCGCGTGGTGGTCGCTATGCACGCTACCCGCGCCAATGCTCTGGAAACTGACGCCGCCGTCTTCACTCACGATCAGGTTCAAGCCAGGTTTGTAGATCCGTTCGGAGTTTCTTGGATCGATCACCAGCGCCGAGAAATAGAACGGCCGAATGATCATGTCGGCACCGCTGTTGCGCGTCTCCCAAGTCTCTCCGCCGTCTTTGGATCGAAACAGTCCCCCTTGCTTGGCTTCGATCGTGGCGTAGACCACCTTCGAATCGCTGGGAGCGATGGCGACGGCAATGCGGCCGAGCTCGCCCGCTGGCAGGCCTCGCTTGGGATCGCCAGTGAGCTTGACCCAGGTTGCTCCACCGTCCGTCGACTTGTAGAACGCGCTTCCCGGCCCGCCGCTCTCAAACGCCCAAGCGCTGCGACGGTATTGCCACGTTGTGGCAAACACGGTCTTGGGATTGGTGTGATCGATCGCGACCGCGGCGCAGCCGGTGTTCTCGTCGACGAACAAGATGCGCTGCCAGGTCTTGCCGCCGTCGATCGTCTTGTACAAACCGCGTTCTTGGCTGGCGTTCCACAGATGTCCCATGGCAGCGACGTACGCCACGTTGGGGTCGGTGGGATCGACCTCGATGCCCGCGATCCGTTCGGAGTCGGCTAAGCCGAGAAAGGTCCAGTTCTCGCCACCGTCTGTGCTCTTGTAGACCCCATCGCCGATCGATGTGCTGTTGCGAACCCATGGCTCGCCGGTGCCGACCCAAATTGTTCTCGGATTCTTGGGGTCGATACGAATGGCGCCGATGCTCTGAGCGTATTTGTCGAAGACCGGTTTCGAGGTGATGCCGCCGTTCATCGACTTCCATACGCCGCCCGATGCAGCGCCGACATAGAGCGTGACGCGGCCGTTTTCGACCACGGCGTCAAGCGCCGAGACACGGCCGCTCATCACTGCCGGTCCGATCGAGCGCATGTCGAGTCCGGCAAGGACGTCCTCGTCGATCGGAACGGCTTCCGCCGCCGATGCAGCTGCGGGTGCAGGGCTGAGCGCGGGTGTTTGAGCGATAGCGACCGGCGCAAACAGACACATAAACGCCGCAGCGAGCCTACTTGCGAGCATCGACGACCTCGTTCACTTAGCGGGTTCCGCGGGTGCCGCGGCTGGTGCGGGTGCGACGGCGGGAGCTTCGACCGGCTTGGGCGGCATGACGAAACGTGCGTCGTCGATGGCGGGGTTTAGCTCGATCTTCTCGATGGTCAACTTCTGTCGCATCGGACTACCGGCTGCGCCGGCTTCGATCGAGTGCGGGATCATCAGTCCGTCGACGTCCTTGAAGTCACCGAAAATGGTCTCGCCTTCGATTTCGGTATCGCGCATTTTGGTTTTTTGCGTCGTCTTGATTTCCAGGAATGTTTCGGCGTCGAGATAGATGTACTGCACGTCGCCGTTCTTGAGTGTGACCTTGAGCTTGTAGGCGTCGCTGCCTTCGACGGGCTCTTTACCAGCGTACTCGACCGAATGCCCCTTGCTCTTGTAGTCGACCAGAGGGCCATCCATGTCACTCTGCACTTCGGCCTGCTTGACTTGATCGGGTGTCATCGGTTCGGCACCACCCTTGCCGCCGTATCCAGCCATCGGGTTGATGCCCCAACCGGTCTTGCCGTCGAAGGCCTGCACCATCGATTGACCTTGAAACGTGATGTCCATGCGGAACTTGTTGGGGCGCTTGGCTTCCATCACCATCGGGATTTCCATGGGCCCGGCTGACATCTTGATGGTGGACCGCATGCTCTGAACAGATTTCAGTTTGGCCATCCCGCCCCGCGCTTCAACGCTCTTGGCGATCAACTGATCGGCGGTCAACGTCTCTTGTGCAAATGCCGCTAGCGGCAACAGCCCCATCAACGCAACCAACGCTAGTTTTCTCATCGTGCCTGACCTCCAACCGAAACCCATTCCCAGGCTCGGGCGCGCCTTCTTCCCACACAACCCCCACCCGCGCGACCCCACCCCGCCCCAACGGTCCCGCTCTCACCCCCAGCGGACCTCTAATCCGGGGACGGTTTACTTAATTGCCGGTGACCTGCGTGAGGCACGCAGGTCACCGGCAATTAAGTAAACGTCCCCGAATTAGGGGTCGTCGTCTTCGTCGGGGTGGGGGGAAAGCTCGAGACGGAGTGGGGGCATGCCGGCGACGTGGAGTTCGTAGGCGGCGCGTTGGTCGGGAAGCTCGAAGATGCAGGCGATGGGCAGAACAGGGGGGCGGCCATCCTCGCCGATTCCGGCCTCGACGTGCCCTCGTCCATCGAACAACGCGAGATGGCCCATGACATCGAGGGGAACGCCGATGGGGCGAAAGCGATCGCCGTGGGCATCGATCAAGACCACGTCACTTTCGGGGCCCGACGGCGTGAGCCTCAACAACGTCGGACCGTTCTCCGCGGCACGAAGCACGAACGACATCTCGATGAAGGCCTTCTCGCGCTGCGGGCGCAGACCCGCGTAGTCGCGACGCGCGTGCTGAGCCAATGGCACGAGGGTCACACCATCACGCGAGACCGTGCGTCCTACGACCCAAAGCGGCGTCGCTACAGAAATGTGACGCTGCAGCCACTCGCGGATTCGCCGGAACGCGTCGAGCCGATGGGCGGGCTCGGAGAACCCATGTCCCTCGCGTGGATAAACCACGAGTTCGGTCTTCCGCCCCAAAGCCGACAAGGCACGAAACAACGCGCGGCTGTTACTCACGGGCGTGTTCTCGTCGTCCAGCCCGTGCAAGATCAAGAGCGGCGTGTTGATCGACGCCGCGCGCGACAGCGGCGACCGCTCCCGATACAACTCAGGCCGCTCCCATGGACGACCGCCGAAGTAATGCTCTTCCCACGACTCGTATTCGGATGTGGCCCAATCCTGACCGAAGTCGAAAATTCCCATCATCGAGATCCCGGCCTTGAATCGATCCGTCGTCGCCAACAGCCAGTTGGTGAGATATCCACCGTAGCTGGCGCCGCCCACGGCCACGCGCGCTCCATCGGCCAGACCAGCTTGCAGCACCGCGTCGATTCCAGTCAGCACATCGCGCGCATCGCCGCCGCCGAGATCGCCACGATTGGCCAACGTGTACGCACTCTCGTATCCAGAGGAGCCGCGATACTGCGGCGCGAACACGGCCCAGCCTTCGGCCGCAAACGCTTCTGCCTCATAGGTGCGGAGCGAATCGACGACACGCCAATGCGGCCCGCCGTGCAACCACACCAACAGCGGCGGCGGCACTTCGGTGGGCGTTGACGGCAAGATCAGCAGCCCCTCGTGCTGCAACCCCTCATTGCTCCACGTCAGACGCTGTCGTCGTGCGCGCTGCCAGTCGCGCTGGTCAGGATTCAAGTCGGTCAACACTCGCAATTCCAGTTGCGGTGCATTCAGATCCAACAGCGCTACCTCCGCCGCGTCGGTCCCGCGTTCGGCCACCAACGACACCACACGGCAATCGGGAGCCGCGCACAGGCTTCGCAGCGCCCAGCCTTCAATCGGCAGTTGTCGCGCGCTCCCGATCGAAGGATCGATCAACACCAAACGCGATTCCATTCCCGATGCCACGCTGGCGAGCACGCTGCCATCGCACAGTGGCACGAACTCCTCCATGTCACGATCGATCGAGGCCAACAGCGAACGCGCTGGTGCCGCCGGATCCTCCAACGAGACCGCCAACAGATCTTGACGGCTGTACGCGAACTGCGGATCGGCCCACACCGACATCACCACGAACCGTCCATCGCGCGTGAAACGCGGATGACCCTCTACCCCGCCGCGCCCGACCGTCAATCGCCGTTCGGCACCGCTGTCCAAGTCGCGCAGGATCACTTCGAGTTTTTCTCGATCTTGCGGCAGGCCGGTGTGATTGGTGTTGTAGACCAGCCACTTTCCGTCAGGAGAAAGATCGAACTCCTCCAAACTCTTCATGCCGCCCAGCAAACGCTTGGCCGGACCATCCAGGGGCTGCAGCCACAACTCGTAATCGGGCTGTTCGCTGTACACCACGATCGGATCCTCGCGATCGTCCTTGCGGCGGCGGCGCGTGGCGCGTTCAGCCATGCTCAACGGAGACTGGCCGATAAACACAACGGCGCTGCCATCGGGCCACCACTTGAAGACTTCTACGCCTTCGGCGGCTTCGGTCAGACGGCGCGCCTCTCCGCCTGCCGCCGGAAGCAGAAACACTTGGCGTTTGTTATCGCCATCCTCGCGCCGATCGTCCTCTTCCTCCTCGTGAGGTTGCGGGCGAAAACTGATGAACCCGAGTTGCATCCCGTCCGGAGAGAACAGCGGCTGCTCAGCGTCCTCCAGCGCGAAGGTCAACTGTCTCTCGCGCGGTTCGCGCGGTTCGCGTGGCTCCGCTTTCTCAGCCGGCAGCGGAGTCAGCGAGGCCTCGAACAGCTGTGCGCGCACTTCGCTCTTCTCGAAGTCGGGTTCGCTGAGCATGAAAGTCAAACGCGCCGCACCCGGGGCGAGTGCCGTGTCGAGCGGAACCCGCAAACCGAGGAGGTTCGGAGCGGTGATTGGGGTCAACCTGGTGTCGTTCATCGTATGGGGAGCCGCCTACCGCAGGACAAGCGTTCAAATTCTAGACAGGGCCGCGGATTGTAGACCGTCGAGCCGATCGTTCAACCCAGATTCAGTCTCCACCACCCGCTGCCGATGAGGAGGCGAAAAGGAACCACGTGCCCGAAGCGACCGTAACGCCCGGAACATTCTTCAGTGTCCCGGTCTCGATGCTTGAGACCGGCACGCTCCTCCCCTGTGAGATCTGGGTGCGAGGGCCGTCGGGCACACCTGTGCTCTACCGTGGAGCGAACACACCGTTCTCGAGCGAGCACCGTCAGCGATTGCTCGACAGCGGCCTCGAGACAGTGCTTGTGAATTTTGCCGATGCCTCGGACTGGAACCGCCACTTCGAACACGGTCTGCGCGAACGCATCAACGATCAGAGTCTCTCGATCGAATCCCGCGCTCAACTGTTGATGGATGTGGCGCGTCCACTGTTGATGGAGGTCCTGGATAATCCTCGCGATCCCGCAGCGCATGGCCGCATCGTAGGGTTGGCCGACTCGGTATGCGACCTGCTCCGTCAACCGGCCGCAATGCTAGCGACCGTGCGCTTGATGGAACACGACTACTACACCTATACGCACAGCCTGCATGTCGCGATCTACAGCGTCGCACTAGCCAGAGCCTGCGGCATCGACGCACCCGATATGCTGTCCAGCATCAGCGCCGGTGGGCTGATGCATGACTGTGGCAAGTGCATGCTCCCTCACTACTTGATCAACAAGCCGGGAAAGTTGGCCGTCGCCGAGTGGGACTTGATGCGCGAGCACCCTGCGCATGGCGTCGCTGTGCTGACCGATGTGCGTTGGGACGATGCCGTGGTGATCGATATCTGCGGCGCGCACCACGAACGGATCGACGGATCCGGCTATCCCCGCGGCTTGTCCGGGAAAGCGGTCCCTGATGTGGCGCGCCTGACGGCAATCGCCGATGCCTACGACGCCATGACCACCGACCGCGCGTACCAAAAAGCTCGTCTTGGATTCGAGGCCCTCAAGGTCCTCCGTCAAGAAGGACAGCACAGTTACGACCAGTCCTTTATTGAAACATTCATTCGTTTGCTCTTGTCCAAACCCGTCTGAATCAACCTGAACCAAATCGGATCACAGCTTCAGTTCAACTCCGTGGCGCGCTCGCCGGCTGAGCCTAGATTGGCGAAAAGCTGCGTCGCCCGGGGGTTTTGCATGTTCGGCATCTTTGGAAAAAAATCAGGCGCGAAAGACCCTAACGCCGCGCTCAAACGAGGCGATCTCGTCGCGGCCCTCACCGCCTATCGTGAACAACTCCGGAAAGAGCCGCTGAAGGCCGCAACGCTCAACAAGCGAATCGCCGAAACGGCGATTCAGGCTGGACGAACGCAGGAAGCGGTCGAGGCTTACCTGGCAGCGGCCGTCGCCTTGCAACAAGACCACCGCAAGGATCAAGCGCTCGCGCTGTGCAAGACCGCGATGCGCTACGACCCACACAACGCGCAACTCATCGCCAAGCTTGCCGAGCTGGCTATCGAACCCGTCAAGAACAGCTCAGCCGACGCACCGAAGATGACCATGCGAAACAAGCTTCGCGCCTACGTTCCACTCTTCTCCGAATTCAGTGCCGAGGAGTTCTCGGCCATCGTCGACTGCATGCGTCTGCATCGTCTGGATGCGAACCACACCGTGTTCCAGCAAGGCGATGTCGGCGAGTCGCTCTACATCATTTCGCAGGGCGCCGTGACGCTCACCGTCGCGGGACACAACGGTGACAGCGTGGAACTCGAACGATTGAAAGACGGTGCGGTATTCGGCGAGGTTTCCGCACTCGACCGGTCACCGCGCAACATGACGGCAACCACCGCGAAACCATCCGAGTTGCTGGAGTTGGGGCGCGACTATCTGGAAGCGTTGTCGATCGAGCATCCTCACATTTGGGAAGTGCTCGAATCGTTCCAAAAAAAACGCCGTATGCCGGTGGGCGTCTAGGCCGAATTATTCATGAAGGCTCGTAGCGAGACCGCGGAGCTGGCCGTCAAGACAGGCGCTCGCAGTCGCTTGCGCCCGCCGGCGTACTCCTGCAGTACGTCAAGGGCGCAAGCGGGGAGAACGCCTGTATTGGCGGTCAGATCCGCGGTCGCAGTAGAGCCTTCGTGAATAGTTCGGGCTAGGCCTCGTCGGGCGGCTCGAGGGCAAACGGATCGCTCGTGCGACGGCGCATACGCCAAATCGCAAGTGCGACGATGCCGCCACCGAGTACCACCAAGAGCCAAAATGGCCAGCCCGGTCGCTCCGGCTCGACCACGCGAGAGGTGCCGCGGCCAACCACGATCAGTCCATGCGCTCCGATCGCACGCATCTCTTCTTCGCGGCGCGCCAACCGGCCGACTGCCTTGGCGTTCATCCTTCCGCTCGCGAGATCGGCATAAAGCCGACCCCAAATCTCGGCGGCATCGCTTCCGTTATGACCGTGCAAGGACACGATCGCCGAACGGCTGCCGCGCTCGATGGCCAACGCTGCAGCGCGCACGCGTGAGGCCGGGGCCGCGACCGGACCCGATGCGGGCGCAATCGTGAGGAGGTCGGGAATCTGCCCGCGATACGTTTGACCAAGCGTGAGCGGCAACATCGCTGCGCCCTCGCGCACCGCTGTCACTCCAAACAGTGGATCGTTGTCGAGGCTTGCGGCGATCAGCGGCAACGAGACGTGAAGCACCGCGGCATCGTCGTCGACGATCGTCGGCCCACCCAAGGAGGCTGCTGTCACATGGACGCGTTCGTAGCGATCGAAGCGACGCAGCGCGTGGCTGCCGGGGTCGGGCAACGCGCCGTCGCCGGCCACCACCAGACCGAGAAAACCCAGCGGCGCATCGGGGTCGCGGGCCAAGAGTCCAACGGGGGCGCAGATCGCGCGCAAGGAGGGCGCGACCACGGTCTCGTATGCATCCGCGAAACGCTGTGCGTCCTGCTTGTCAGGGGGCGGTGGCAACGCGCCCCACGGCACGCCGTACAAGAACCCATCGGGAAGTACCAAGAGCGTCGCGCCCACACTCAGGTCGTGCGCCAAACCACCGTGCAGTGCGACGGCGCGAGGATCGGGCCGGTCGCCGTCTTCGCCGCGCGCCAGCGGTCCCGCGATCCGATACAGCTCGTCCCCCGCTGCCAATGTGCGCAGTACTACTCCGGTTGGCTCGACTCGCCAAACATACGTCTGCGTCTCTCCGATCATGTAGGCCAACAACGCCCCGTCCCCTGACGAGAGAAATCGACGCGTTGTATCGACCGTAGCGGATCGTTTCCTCGGCAGCGTTTCGCCTGCCAAACGCAGGCGCAACCACTCGATATGCTCGAGCAATTCCGACGACGCGGCCTCGCTAAAGCTCTTGCCCGATCCCAGATCCAACCGTGCGAGCCCTTGCCAGGCGCGACGCACCGCGACAGGATCGATGAGTGGCGATAGCGATCGATCGAGTTTCGAGCGCGGAACTTCGGACAACACATCGAGCAGAATCGCGTGACCGCGCTCTTTCACCGCCATCCGCTGTGCGATACGCGACGCGTCTGTCGCGGCCGCGATGGCCAGCTCGAACCGCTGTGTGGCGACGGCATCTTTGGAGACCGCTTCGAACTGAAGTTGCGCCTCGCTCGCAGTCCCGCTGCTCTCGGTGGAATGCGCTGCCACATAGCGCAGTAACAGCGCTGCCTCTGGATCGGCGTCGAGCGGTGTGGCTTTGAGTAGCGTGGCGGCCTCGGCGTTGCGCGATTGACTGAGTGCTGCCAGCGCCAGCAACGGGAGAACAATGGCGCGATGTGTCGCCGCACCGTGCAGCGCTTGAACCGTTTGCAACAGAGCGATGGCGCGCACACCGCGCGAGCTGCTGTCGCTGTTGAGCATCGACCAGGCACCGGAAAGCGCTGCCGAAACGCGAGAGTTTGGCGGCAACCAAACGTCGGCAGCGGCTGCTTCACACGCGTGAATGTAACGATCGCGTGCGGCTGGCAATACACCCCGGCGGGCGTCGGCCGCGGCTGCGCAGCGCGCGGCAGGATGCTTTATCGACGGCAGATCTGCTGCACGTTCTGCCGCCGCTGTGCACCACAGCGCGGCGTTGTCATCGTCGCCGAGACGCGCTTGTATCTGGCCGTAGATCAACACCGCCTCGATCGGCACCGCCGGATCTTCTGGCGCGCGATCGCCAATCACTCCAGCAACCCGCAGCAACGCACTGCGATACGCGCCACAGCGGCTCTCGGCCCGAGCGAGTGCCAGCGATTCCTCGACGCTCGTGGCGTTGCTGGCGTCACGCAAGGTCTCGAAGGCCCCGCACTGACCCGCGGCCGCAACTGTCAGCGGGCGCAACAGCAATGCCGCTGCCGGATCGAGACCCTCGGGAGTCGCATTCAGGTCGGCGAGCGACTGCAAACCGGCGGCGCGCCATGCGGCCGTTGTCGAGCGCGCCAACTGCTGTGCCAGTGCGACAGGATCGGCGCCGCCAACGCCGGTGATTTGTCGCAACAAGTCGGCATACGCTTTGGATTCTGGGTTGTCGATGCTGGCGAGTTCGCCGCGCACGAGCGCACGCTCGACCTCCAGCGGTCCGCGGCTCTCGGCCGCGACCATCGTTACGGAGAGCCAGGCGAGCATCACGACACTGAGCGGACGGCCGCTCATCGGGCGCGCATCGCGAGCAACCGCGGTTCGGTCATCTCTTCCATCGCCCAACGCACTCCCTCACGCCCAAAGCCCGACTCCTTCACACCACCATACGGCATTGCTTCGACCCGAAACGTCGACGCATCGTTGATGATTACCGCACCGACCTCCAGCGTGCGCCAGGCCTGCATGATTCGACCGATATCCTGCGTGAAGACCGCCGCTTGAAGCCCAAAGCGTGATCCGTTGACCCGCTGAAGTGCCGCATCGAAGTCAGTGTACGGTGCCAGTGTCACGATCGGTGCGAAGACCTCGAGACACTCTACGTCCATCTCGGGTGTTGTCTTCTCGAGAATCGACGGCGTCAGCAGAGTGCCATGCCGAGACCCCTGAAGCGCGGCCACAGCACCGCGGTGGAGTGCCGCCTGGATCCACGCTTCGGCGCGCTGCGCTTCGGCCCCGGTGATCATTGGCCCAACCTGCGTGGCAGGATCGCTCGGGTCGCCACACGTCAAGGCCGAGACCGCATCGATCAAGAGCGATCGGAAGGTGTCGTATACCGACGTCTGCGCCAACACTCGCTGCACCGAAATACACGTTTGACCTGCGTAGGCAAAGCCACCCGCGGCGCAGCGGCGCGCCGCCTCTCGAAGATCGGCGTCTTGATGAACGACCACCGCCGCGTTGCCCCCGAGTTCCAAACAGACCTTCTTGCGCGGTGCCGCCTGCTTCAACTGCCAGCCGACTGCCGGCGATCCGGTGAAACTCAAGACCGGCATCCTCGGATCGATCGCCAGGTGCTGTCCCAAATCGGCGCTCATGGGCAAGACCGAATAGGCTGCGCCCGGCCAGCCGGCGTCACGCACGATCGACGCTAAGGCGAGCGCCGTCATGGGGGTTTGTCGCGCCGGCTTGTGAACCACCGGCGCACCGACCGCAATCGCGGGCGCGAGTTTGTGAGCGACCAAATTGAGCGGGAAGTTGAACGGTGTGATCGCGGCTACCGGCCCGACCGGAAACCGACCGAGCAGACCGGCGCGGCGTTCTCCTGCCGGTTGCGCATCGAGCACGACCGTTTGGTCGCCGAACGTGGCCAGCGCCTCGGCTGCCGCGCGGAAGGTCGCCGCCCCGCGCTCGACCTCAGCACGCGCGTACTGAATTGGCTTGCCCGATTCGGCGCGGATCAAGTGCGCGAGCCGCTCGCGTTGCGCATCGATCTGCTCGGCAATCCCGCGCAACACCGATTGGCGGCGATGGACCGGCCACTCGCGCGTGGCTTGAAACTCGCGCGTGGCGACCTCGATCGCGCGGTCGAGTTGGCGTTGATCGGCTAGCCAGGTCGTACCGGCGAGCGAGCCGTCCCACGGGTTACGCACCTCCAAACATTCGCCGTGGGAGACGAGTTCGCCCGCACAAGGAAAGGGCACAGGGACCTGGTTGACTTGGTCGCTCATGAGAACCGGATTGTACGGACTCGCGGCAAGAGCTTGGTCCTCTTCAAGGCACCTGAATTGTAGGCCTGGCTGCTTCCCCGCGGGGCACACAAAAGCCGCACAACGACGTGAAGCCAGGCACCCTCAGGTGCGACGCTGCATGCGAAACGTATCTGATCGAGACCAACGCATCCTTGACTGTTTGCCAGCCCGTTGCCACTCGATCATCGCTGACAGCAGGCGCCGAGGTGAGCACGTCCGCGTTGCCGACCACGTTACTCGCACCGAATTGCCACACCACTCGCCCCCAAGGGCTGCCCGAAATCGGCACACCTCCGGGTTTTTCAGGAATCGATCAAGCCCGCCCTCGGGTGCGTCGATAAGCGGGTAGTCCAGGAGAGAGTGATGTGCGCGCAAGGTGTGCGGTACGGACCTGTTTTGACACTCGACTTGCCGCGCTGCGAACTCGGTGTCGATCACTGGTATCGCAACTGCCAGGCCTGTTGGCAACTTGGTATTGGACTGGCTCGGGGCAGCGTCCTGCGTCAGCGAGTCTGGTGCCGGATCGCCGAGTCGGATCGATGCTAGTGCTGCTAGCCGGCGCGCTCGCATTGATCGGAATTGGTCTGGGCCACAGGCTGCGCCGAGCGGTCTCACCTCAGCCTGCGCAGCGGCTGGCGCAACTGCTGGACGACCACACGATGGTTTCTGAAGTCGATCACCAACAGCGGTTCACCTACGCAAATCGGATGTTCTGCGAGCTCAGCGGCTACGGTCTGGATGAGCTACTCGAACGCGAGGATTCACTCACCCACTCCGATCGACACATGCCTGACTTCTGGCGCGAGATGCAACGGGTCGTGAACGAGACCGGTGTTTGGCGCGGCGAAGTTTGCAATCGCGCCAAAGATGGACGCCTGTATTGGACCGACACCACTGTCCTGGGCGTTCGCGGCAAGCATGGGGAGATCGAAACGAGGATTCGGTTGTGCACCGACATTACGGCGCGCAAACAGGCCGAACTCGCACTGTCTGAGAGCGTGGTGCAGCTCACCGTCGAGCGCGATCTTGCACGCGACGCTGAGCGGGTCAAGGCGGAGTTCTTGGCCACCATGAGCCACGAGATCCGTACGCCGCTGAACGCCGTGATCGGCTTCTCGAACTTGCTCTCTGATACATCACTCACCGAAGAGCAAGCTGAATTCGTGCGCACCGTGCGGACCTCGGCAGAGTCTCTGCTGTGCGTGATCAACGACATTCTCGACTTCTCGAAGATCGAAGCCGACAAGTTGACGATCGAGCAGGTGCCGTTCGACCTCGTCACCGTGGCGGAAGATGTTGCTGAGCTGCTCAGCACGCAGGCCGACATCAAAAGTCTCGATCTGGTGATCGAATGCGAGGCCGACGCACCTACGCTCTTGGTGGGCGATCCGGTAAGGGTTCGGCAGGTGCTGATCAACTTGGCGGGCAATGCGGTTAAGTTCACCAGCGCCGGCTATGTTCGCATCGCGATCAGGTCGACCCGCGATCCGGCAAGCGGTCTTGCCGTACCGCTGGTGGAGATCAGCGATACCGGGATTGGAATCCCGCCCGAGAAGCTCAGTTCGCTGTTCCAACGTTTCTCGCAGGTGGACGCCTCGACAACCCGCAAGTTCGGCGGCACCGGCCTTGGGCTGGCGATTTCGCGCCGGCTTGTGGAGATGATGGGTGGCGAAACCGGGGTGCGCAGTCAGCCTGGGCACGGCTCGGTGTTTTGGTTCACTCTCGGTTCGTCGAAGCTCGACGTTGCGGCGCATGAGCCGGTTCCTGAGGCGCTCTTGTCGACGACGGCGCTCGTCATCACCGCAAGTGACGCCATCGGCGGCACACTATCGAACTGGCTGAGCGAGCGTGGGTTGCGTTGTGTACGCAGCGAGACCATCGATCAGACCATCGAAGCACTCGAGAGTGCGAAGCAGTCAGGGACAGTAGTACGAACCCTGATCATCGATCGGTTACTTCCCGACGGCACCGCCGAGCAGTTGGCGCAACGGGCAGCGCCGCTTCTGGCCGATCAACCTCACGCTCTGATTGTCTTGGTACGGCCGAGCGAGCATGCCGAAATCCCGCCGGGCGTTTTCGATGCACTGGTTCTCAAACCCTTGGCACGCCGCACCTCGCTACAAAAAGCGCTGCTGCAGGCCGTGCGTGCCAACGATCCATCCGCTGTCGTCGAACCAAAGCCGGGTTCCGCACTGAGCACCTCACGTGCAACCCCACAACCCGATTCCGCGATCGTGAGGCATGTGTTGGTCGCTGAGGACAACCTCATCAACCAACGTCTCGCGGCGCACCTGTTGCGCAAGTTCGGATGCGAGCTGGTGTTTGCCAGCAATGGGCTCGAGGTGGTCGAAGCCGCCCGGCGGACACGATTCGATTTGATCCTGATGGACTGCCAAATGCCGGAGATGGATGGCTTCGAGGCGACTGCCGAGATCCGCCGCTGCGAAACGCGCGGTGATCGAGTCCCGATCGTAGCGCTCACCGCGAACGCCATGCAGGGCGACCGCGAACGATGCCTCGCGGCAGGCATGGACGATTACCTGACCAAGCCGATTCGACCCGAAGAACTCCGTGCAATGCTCGAACGCTGGGCCACCGCAGGCGCGGTGACCGCCTGACACCAGCGCGCGTACGGCTGACCTAGGGGAGCGATTCAGCCAAGTAATAAGTCATCGACCCAGCCGCCCCGCTGTATCCGTCGACCTCGGTGAAATGGGTCTGCACCGGTCTACCGAGTTCAACGAATCCGCTCGACGCCAGATTCGATCGTGTGACGCGATATCCCTTCGGAGGATCGATGCCCCCCGCGACCGACGGCGCGTCCCAGGTCAATCGCAAGTGACCGCCCTCTTTGCGCGACACGCGGAGCGTCGCACCCACCGGTGTCGGAACGATCGGTCCGATCGTAAACGGCGTACACGACAGCGACACTCCGGTCAGCGAAAAATCGTCGAGCGCTGCTTCAACGGTGTCGTCGGCGACCGCGTCCTCGCTGCTGAAGCGAATCCGTGTCGCGGTGCCCGGAACGATCAGGTCGGAGAGCACGAGCCGGCGCACACGCCACAAGTTATCTGTGGCACTGACATCTTCGAGCAGTGTCCAAAGGCTTCCGTTGTTCGAGCTTTCGATCGAGAGGTGATCCTCCCCTGCCGGATCGTTTCCGAAAAACCAACGCGCGAAAGACAACTCGACACGGGCGTAGCCAGTCGTGTTGCGCGTGGGCGACGTCACTTGAGTGCGGCCGCCGTCGACATCGGCAGCATCGGGGTCGCTGACACCGTTTCCGGTTACCCAAGCGAGGCTGCCGCTGCCTGCGGTGTTGTCGTTGGCAGGATTGGCGGGCGCGCCGTCCTTGATCGTCGCGACAGGCACCTGCCGGACCCAACTGCCGCTCGTGGCTGTACCAGAGACGGCAAAGCCACGATCGATCTCGAAGTCATCATCCAGCAGTGCTGTTCGTGTCTCGGTGCCCACCGGCACGGCGATCGGCTCGATGCGCGTGCGAGATCCGTCGCGAATCTCGAGCGTGAGTCGTGCCGTTTGCGCGCAGGTTCCCGCTGGCAATTCCAATGTGAACGACTCACCGGGCGACGCGCTCGCCCCACCGGCCAGCGATTCGATCTGCGCGAATCCATCGCGCACCAGCGCCACAGTCGCGGCGTTCAACACCAAGTCCAGCCGGCCCAACGCGACTGTCGATGTGTTTTGCAAGGTCACCGACAGTGTGACGATTTCGCCCGCGTCGCTGCCGCCGTCGCCATCGCCACGCGGTGCACCAGGATCGATGACTTGAGTCGTGACCACTCTTACCGGCGGGCCAAGCGCATCGAGGGCGGCGAGTGCGTCGGGCAAACCAGTGCCGAATCGGTTGTCACGGCCAGAGGGTCCGAGATCGCGCGTCGATGTCAGCAGCGCGCGCGTTAGGTCGGCCGGCGTTGCCGCAGGGACGGCTTGCTTCATCAACGCGAGTATCCCCGCGACCCGCGGCGCCGCCGCTGAGGTGCCATCGAACTGCGCGTAACCACCCCCGAGTTTTGTAGTCTGAGAAAAATCGCCGGGCGCCACCAAATCGGGCTTGGTCAAACCGTTGCCGCCATCCCACGTCGGGTAATCCTGATGTTGCAGCGGCATGGGCCACGGATAGGCGGCATCGCGATGCGCTCGAATGTCGGCCCACTCGGCCGGACCCTGAGGCGATGTTGCACTGACTGCCAGCGAGCGCGCATCGACATTGCCCACGGCGATCACGCTGCTCACACCGGCCTGCGGTGATTGCGAGGGGTGATGCCAGGGCGGTGGGCAGTTCGCCGGCGCCGCAATGTTGTAAGGAATCGGTTCGGTCGAGAGTTGGTTACCGGTGTTGCCGCCGCTGTTGACATGCAACAGACCAGCCGCGAGTTCCGTTTCGGCTTGACGGCGCCAAGCGCTGTAGTCCGGACGCGGCACGAAGCTCCATTTCCACGACACCGACTGATTGAGAATGTGCGCACCATTGACGATCGCGTATTGACTGCCGGCCCACAGCGACGACTCCGTGGTGCCGCGACGAATCACCATCAAACGCACACCGGGCGCGATTCCTGTTTGTTTGCCGCCTTGTCCGTTTCCGGCGATCAGTCCGGCAACATTGGTCCCGTGACCGGCGCTATCGGTGGGGTCGTTGTCGTTGATGGCGAAGTCCCAACCACGCCAATCATCAATGAAACCGTTGCCGTCATCGTCGATGCCGTTGCCGGCAATCTCATCGGCATTGATCCAGATCGAGGAGGCGAGGTCGGCGTGCGTGAAGTCGATTCCGGTGTCGAGCAACGCCACCACCACACCCTTGCCCGTGAAGCCGCGCGCCCAAACCTCGGGAACGCGCAGTGTCACCAGCGGCGATTCGGGTGGAATGGAACCGTTGGGCGCATCGCCCGCGTCGTCGATGGCCGCGTCGGGCTGCGACGCGTCGTCGAACAGCGCGTCGACCTGAGGCAGCGCCTCGATCGCACTCCAGGCCGCGGCCGGAGCGATGCCGCAAACCACTCCCGCTGACCAAATCAACTCCAGTCGCCCACTGCCGCGTTCGCGCAGACCTTTCAGGACGGGGGCAGCCTGCGCGGCAGCATCGGCCCGCAACAGATCGATCAATCGCTGACGACGTTCGGGCTCGGGCAGCCCGGCAAACGACTCCGCCGCGCGGAGCGGAGCGGCCAGGCCAGACAAGCGCGCGCAGGCCCGGCGTTCGACAGACCCATCCCCCTGCCCCGCCGTGAAGGCAGGGAAAGCGGCCAAAACAGCAGCCGCCGTCAGCGCGGAGAGGGCGTGGCGCATCAGGTTGCAGAGAACACTTACGGCGAGGGGTCCCTCCGGTCAATCCGATGGTCCGGGCGTCTGCACCTGAGGACCCCTAGAATTCGCAGGCCTAAGTTTCGAATCATCGATCTCTAGGACTTCAACACCCCGCCGTCCGATCCCGTTCGAGGTTGCGATATGAGTTCTTCAGCCCGCTGGGCCGTCATCCTGATCCTGCTGTTCGTCGTGCTTGCCATGGGCATCGCGCTCTTGGCGATTTGGGCTTTCAGCGGCGGTGAGTCGTCCGCCCCATGGCGTCACACGCCGGTGCTTTCCTTGAAACTCGATGGGGCGATCCCAGAGCTCAAGGCCGACGACCCCTTCACCCGCTTTGCCAACCCCGATCAGATCGATATGCGCGACATCGTCGATGGTCTGACACAAGCGCAAACCGACTCGAGCATCGATGGCGTGTTTCTGGAAGTTGGCGCACCTGCCCTCGGCTGGGCACAAAACGAAGAAGTGCGCGCCGCCATGGAGCGATTCAAGACCAGCGGCAAGTGGATCACCTGCTACATGGAAACGGCGGGCGAGTTTAGCGGGGGCAACGGCGCCTACATGCTGGGCACCGCCTGCTCGAAGCTGTACATGTCTCCTCCCGGCGATGTCGGCCTCGTCGCGCTGCGGGTCGAGACACCCTTCGTGAAAGGGATGTTCGACAAGCTCGGTGTCGTGCCGCAGTTCGGTCAGCGCAAGGAGTTCAAGAACGCCGTCAACACCTACACCGAAACGGACTACACGCCGGCTCATCGCCAAGCCACACTCGGATTGTTGATGTCTTTGAATGCCGAGTTGTTGGAGTCGATTTCGAAAGGCAGGAAGCTGCCGGCCGAAAAGGTCCAGCAACTGATCGACAAAGGGCCGTACACCGGACCTGAGTCCAAAGAGCTCGGCTTGGTAGATGAGTTGAAATACCGCGACGAAGTGCGCGACGAAATCGTCAAGCAAGCGGGCCGGGACGAACCGTTCGTCACGCTGCAGAGCTATCTCGATGGCGGGCGGCCTCACACCAGCGGAGGCAAGACGATTGCGCTGGTCTACGCCCTGGGCGGTGTGGCGAGAGGCGCTTCCGGTAACAGTCCACTGTCCGGCGAATCGATGGGCAGCGACACGGTGATCGATGAATTGCGCCGCGCGAAGGAAGACGACGATGTGGCGGCGGTGGTGCTGCGCGTCGATAGTCCCGGTGGATCGTACGTCGCCTCCGACTTGATTCGCCGCGAGGTCGAGTTGGTGAAGCAAACCAAACCGGTGGTCATCAGCATGGGCAACTATGCCGCCTCGGGCGGCTACTTCATTGCGATGCAAGGCAGCAAGATCTACGCCGACTCGGCCACGCTCACCGGCTCGATTGGCGTGTTCTCGGGAAAGATGGTCACGAGCCAATTCTGGTCGGACAAGGTCGGGATGCGGTGGGGTGGTTTGTCGCTCGGCGAAAGCAGCAAGTTCTACTCCACACAAGAGCTCTACGATGAACACGGCACCGAGCGCATGAATGCGATGCTCGACCGGATCTACGCCGACTTCGTCGGCAAAGCGGCTCAGGGTCGTGACATGACCTTCGATCAACTCGAGCCGTTGGCACACGGACACGTTTGGACAGGCCGCGAGGCGTTGCCGCGGAAGTTGATCGATGAAGTGGGCGGCCTTTATGACGCGATTCGTGGCGCGGCTACGCTGGTCAACATCGAGGCCGAGGGCCGCTACACGATCAAGCTGATGCGCCGGGAGACCGGCTTCTTCGATCGCTTGGCAGGCAGGAGCGTCGCGATCATGGGGGGGATGTCCCCGGAAACCGCACGCGCGCTGCAGACGATCGGGCGCCTGGCCTCTCCCCAGCCTGTCACCACGCTGCGCGATCCGATGCTTCCCGAGGTGCCGTAACGGTCCGGCACAAAGTAAACAGAATCGTCATTTGCCGTGGCGACCCCAACGGCTTACCGTCTCCCAGAGTTGAACGGAGAGCAGGACCTGCGTGAATCGTCGAGAGTTCATGAAACTCAGCGGTCTGGCGATGGGTGGTTCCGTGGCCCTGCCGACGGCTGCCTACGCGGTCGGTATCGAACCCACGTGGCTCGAGGTTCGCAAGCTCGCGATTCCGATTCCAACGCTCCCGCGAAGCCTCGATCGGCTGCGCGTCGTCCAAATCTCCGACATCCACCGTTCCTCTCAGGTCAGCGCGCCTTACGTCGCCCGTGCGGTCGAAGAGGCGCTCGCCCTGAGGCCCGAACTCGTGGTGCTCACTGGCGATTTCATCACTCACGATCCAGCGATGTTTGCCGATGTTGCCCAGTTGTTGGCGCCTCTGGCACAAGTGGCGCCGTCGTATGCCGTACCCGGCAATCACGATTACGACCATTGGTACACCTGGGCCGAGCCTGGAATGCCCGAGGGTGGTGAACGATTGGGTGAAGCACTCGCGCGGCACAACATCGAGTTGCTGCGCAACGAGGCGCGAACCGTTGCTTTGCGCGGAGCGGCTGGCCAGTTGGAATTGGTCGGAATCGACGACTTTTGGTCGGCTCGCTTCGACCCGGCGATGGCGTTCTCGCGCTGCAGCGAGCTGGCCTTGCCTCGATTGGTTCTGTCGCACAATCCCGATAGCTATCGCTCGCTGAACACACAGCGCTTCGACCTGATGCTCAGTGGGCACACCCACGGTGGTCAGATTCAGTTGCCACTGATCGGCGTCCCCTACACCACCGTGCAGGACAGTCGTTTTGTCTCGGGCTTGAACTCCGCCGACGATCACTTGGTCTACACCAATCGCGGCTTGGGATGGAATCGACGGATCCGGCTGGGGGTTCGCCCCGAAATCACGCTCATCGAGTTGCTCGCTGCTTAGTTTCGTAAGGCATCATCGTGAGCGATGCCTATCCTTCGACTTGGCGCTCCTTCCGATCTCGACGCGCGTGCTTTGGTTTGGGGTCTCCAAGCCGGCGGATGGAACGATCGCCTCTCGCTGACCCTTGGAACCTACCGTCAGTTAGGCGAGTGGCTCGACGCGAGAGTTATCGACGTGGCGCTGTTGTCCTCGTCCGAATACGCGTTGCGCGCCGAACCATTCGATGTTGTCCCAGGCCTGGCGATCGCGAGCGACGGACATGGGTCGTTGTGCCGGTTGGCTCACGGTGGATCGCTGGCTGACGTCACGCATCTGCGCGGCGCGGCGGTTGGACACGCGGGCGAGGTGCTAGCGCCGCTGTTGTTTGCCGCAAGTGACCAACCCGTCTTGTTCGAACCGTTTCACGAGGATCCGCTGACCGCACTTTCGCCTGGCGAAGCGCGACTGCTTTGCGGCAGTGACGCACTTCACGCCGATGAACTGGGTGTCACCCTCGACCTTGGCGATGCTTGGACGAGCCTGACAGGTAAGCCATTTGTCTGGGCCTGCTGGGCCGCGGTGCCGGGTCGCATCGACAAGTCTCTTTACGGGCTGATGCACACGATGCGCAGCCACGGCAAACACCACCTCGACCGTATCGCTGGTGAGGCAAGTCTTGGTTCCGCCGAACGAATGGCCGTGATCCACGCGATTCTGCAAAACGTTCGCTATCGGCTGGGCAGTGCAGAGATTGCAGGAGCAGGGTTGTTTTGGAGTGAGGCGGTGCGCTTGGGGCTCTTGCCCAAGGCGGTCACACCCCGATTTCTGCCGCTCTCGGCGGGAGCTTCCTGTCACCGCGAAAACAGGGGACAGCGGATCTAACCACTCACTTTCTGCAAATTCGTCGCGCCCGCGTCACATCAGCGTGTGTAGAATCCCGACCCGGTGGGAAGGCTTCAGCAGTACGGCTTCATACAATTTGGTGGGGATCGCGCGTGATTCATCGGAGGGGATGAATGTCGCAAGCGGTTGTAGGTCGTTCGGACCGTAGAGGCGCGCAGCGTTTGGTGGCGCGCTACTTGGAGGACGCGCGCAGACTTGTGCGCGACCGCTCTTTCGAATCCCGAACGGATGTAGGCCCGGCGCGCGATCTGGCCACTGGTGCGCTGTGTGGCGAACGCGTTCGCGAACTCGTGGAACCAAATCTGTTTTACGTCGTACAAGCCGCCAGTGAGTATCGTTCGGCCGGCGTGGCCTTCGAGGACTTGTTGGCCGAGGGCAATATTGGCCTCGTGGAGGCGGCCCATCGTTTCGATTCCACCCACGGCGTGAAGTTCCTTACGTACGCCTCGTGGTGGATCCGCAAGCGGATCCTCGATTTTCTGAGCAACGAAGGAAAAGCAGTCCGGCTGACACGCTATGCTCGCGAACGTCGCAGAGACCTGAATCTTCTGCGCGATGCACTCCGTCACGATTTGGGTCGAGAGCCATCGCACGAGGAGATTGCCAACGCCAGTGGGCTGGAACTGGGAATCGTCCAGGAGAGACTCGCGGCCAACCCCAAGGTGATGTCACTCGATCAACCCTCCACAACCTACAACTCGCTATTCGAGCGGCTGGCCGATCGAAGCCTGCGCCCTGCCGACGAGAGCATGGATCAGGCCCGCCTCACGACGATGGTTCGAGACGAGGTCTCCAAGCTGCCGCAACGCGAACGACGGATCATCGAGAATCGCTTCGGTCTCGACGGACGAGAAGCGTTGACGTTCCACGACTTGGGCGAAGTGTTGGGCTTGTCTCGCGAACGGGCGCGTCAGCTCGAGCGCGAAGCGCTGCGTCGATTGCGCAAGCGTTTGCAACGAGCGTTGACCGTTTAGCGGTCAGTCACTAAGCCGTCCCCTACATCTGACAGCTTTGTGCTCGGACCGTCCTACGACGGGGACATTGCGTGCGTCCACCCTCGCCGTTCGCGGATCGCAGAGGCCGGAAAGCCTGAGTATCCAACCCCTTGCAGCGCCCTGCTATGCCTGGCACACAACTCGCATACCAATAGCGCGGAGGACGTCATGAAACGCACGCTATCGACTTCTGCACTGCTATTGGCTTTGGTAACCACACTCTCGTCGGCTCATGCGGGTCTCCCCAGTCCGCTCGACATCAAGCGCGACATTGACCGCCGCATCGAACGCGACATGCGGCATTTGGACTTGGTTCCGGCACGCCTGCTCTCCAGCCAGAGGACGTCGCTGAGACCTTACTTTGTCGAGAACGTGTTCGAGCGACGGCACCAACACTTTCACTCGATCTACCGGTTTCCGGTGCAGATCGGCGGCCGCGTCGTGTATCGGCCCTACACGTACTGCAACGATGAGCTGCTGTACGGTGTGACGTTGGGCCTGCCGTTCTTGGCGGTGCAGATTCAGGTCCCCGTGATTCCATCACGGGAGATCGTTTATCGGCGCGGCTACAGAGACGATCGGTATTCAGATCGTTGCCGCTACGATCGCGGTCGCTCGGATTGCTGGCGACGGGAGCACAAGCGCAATCGCAACCATGATTGCGATCGTCGCGACGACCGCCGCGACGACCGCCGTTACGACCGTGATCGTGACGACGACTAGCCTAACAGCGCGAGCCCTCCGCTAGAGCACGCACTCCTCGGCAGGTTCGCGCAAGTTGTAGTGCGAACTCATCGCCGCTCCGTACGCGCCGGCGTTTTCGATCAGCAAGACATCACCCGGCCGCGACTCGGGAAGCAACCGGTCGCGGCCGAGCAGGTCGCCACTTTCGCAAATCGGCCCGGCAATGTGCCAGTAACCGGCCGGGGACTCGCCCCAGCGTGAAAGGTTGTGAATCGTGTGCCACGCGCCGTAAAGCGCCGGACGCAACAGTGAGTTCATGCCCGTGGAAACACCCACGAATCCGACGCCGCGCTTGCGACGGACCTGCGTGACTGGCGCAAGCAACACGCCCGCTTCACTCACCAAGTAGCGTCCCGGTTCGAGCCGTAGTTGCAGAACTCCCAACCAGCGGCGAAGCGGAGCGAGCGATTGATTGAGCCGTTGAAGATCCAAAGGCGCGCGTCCGGGCCGGTCGGGCACTCCGAGGCCGCCACCGAGATCGATCCAACGCAGGTTCTCGAAGCGCTCGCGCAATGAGGCCAGGGCGCCACCGATATGGGCCCACGCGCCGGCGTCGAAAATGCCGCTCCCGACATGCGCGTGGAGCCCGATCACGCGGATGTTCAAAGCCTCCGCGGCAACACAAAATTCCTCGATCGCTTCGATCGGCTGACCGAACTTGGCGTGAGCGCCGGCGGTCCGCACTTTCTCGTGATGTCCAAGTCCGCGACCTGGGTCGAGCCTCAGGGCCAGCGTCGTGCCACGAAACAACTCCGGCGCCGCCTGCAACGTGTGAGGTCCATCGACCGTCACCTCGGCACCCGCGTCAAACGCCAGCGCGTACTCGTCGAGCGGCGCCATGTTGGGTGTGAACAGCAATGGCGTGTGGCCCTCGGCAACTTCTTTGGCACGACGCAACTCCCCTGCCGACACGCACTCCAAACCAAAACCGGCACGCACGATGGTCGCCAAGACATCCGGGTGTGAATTGGCTTTCATCGCGTAGTAGAAGGCATCGATATGAGGAACCTCTCGACGAAGCCGTTCGGCCCGTTCGCGCACGGTGGCCAAGTCGTAGACGTAGCGTGCGCGGCCATCGGCGGCGAGTGCCAGGAGATGGGTCTTCTGAAGCAGCCACCATGGCGGCTCGGCATCCGGTCCGGCGACCGGCCAGCCCTGCAGCATTTCCCAGGTCGGGCCGAAGCGCAGATCATCTCCCTGGGCCGGCAACAGTGCGGCGTGTAAACGCTCGACGATGGCGGGCGCATCGTCTTCGTCCACTACGAACGAAACGTTGAGGTCTTCGCTGGACTGACTGAACAGGTGAACCGACCGCTCGGCAAATGCCGAGAGCGCGTGCGCCAACTCGGGCAGCACCGCTCGAATGCGACGGCCGATGATCGAGATCGCCGCGCAGGAGTGCGCGACGCGCACGGTCCCAAGCGCTTGCAGGCGAGCGATCAGCGCTGCAGCGGGCGCACCGTCGATGCCGCCCGGAATTTTGTCGAGCGTGACGCTCACGGCGGCCTGCGACGTCGCCACCAAATCGACCGAGATCCCCAGGTCTTCAAACGGGGCGAACACTCTCGCCAAGAATCCTGGGGTTTCCCACATCGCCATCGTTTCGATCGAGAGCAGCGTGATGCCGCGGCGCCAGACCACGGCGGTGACCGCGGGTTCGTCGTCCTGCTCAATGGTGATCAGCGTGCCTTCGGCCTGTGGGTCGAGCGTGTTCTTGACGAGCAGCGGAATTTCGAAGCGCGCCAGCGGTGGCAAGCAGCGTGGGTGCAGCACCTTGGCACCCATTGCGGCGATCTCCTGCGCCTCGCGATAACCGATGCGACGAATCAAGCGCGCCACAGGGATGCGCCGCGGATCGGCGGTAAACAGTCCGTGCACGTCTGTCCAAATCTCGAGTCGCTCTGCGCCCGCGAGTGCGGCGATGAGGGCGCCCGAAGTGTCGCTTCCTCCGCGGCCGAGCAAACAGGTTTCCCCATCGGTGGTGCTCGCGATGAACCCCTGTGTGAGCACGATGCTGCTGCCGTCAGCGGCCAGATCGAACCGTTCTCGATCGCAGCGCGGCTCGACCACCGCCTCGAGAAACCTCGTTTCGTCGATCTGGTTGGGGCGCGCGCTCGCAACCAGCAGCTCGCGTGCATCGAGCCAATGTGCGGTGACGCCGTGAGCACGCAGCGCCGCCACTCCCAGTGTGGTCGAGGCCAACTCGCCTGCCGCCATCACGCGCGCGGTCAATCGCGGCGAGGCTTCGCCGGTAAGTCGCACACCTTCTAGCCGGCGCGCCACGTCATCCCAAATCGACGCAACCTGGAGACGCTCCGGCTGCGCCCCTTCCACAGTCTCCGCGAGTTTCTCGTGACGAACGCGGATTTCATCGAGCGCGGTCAGCGGTTCGCCGCGCCGCGCTTGGGCGAGGGCCTGCTCTAACAAATCGGAGACACCCGACAGAGCCGAGGCCACGACAACGACGCGTGCTTGCGGGACAAGGCTCGAGACACGGGCCGCAATCGTCGCCCAGCGCTCGACTGTCGCCACTGACGTGCCGCCAAATTTCAACACGATCCAAGGCTTGGACATACCGCTCCTGTCAGGCTCGCGAAAGCATAGCGGCTCGGGATGGCGACTGGAATCGCGTATCCTCGTGTGCTGTCGATTCGAAGGAGGTAGCGATGGGATGCGTGCTGCTTGGAATCGCGCTGTTTCTGCCGCGGGTCGCGCTGTTCTTGCTATTCGTTTTCACCGGTTGGATCGGCCGGGCCTTCGATGGCTGGGTTATCCCCGTGCTCGGCTTCTTGCTCATGCCGTACAGCACCGCGTGGTACACCTACGTGATGAATCGGCATCCAGGAGACTGGGGTTTTTGGCAAGTCCTGTTCATGGTGCTGGCGGTGCTGATGGATCTCAGCTCACACGGTTGGTTTGCCCGCTCGCGACGCAAAGACTAAAAAGTGCCTGTCCCCTTTTCTAGAGTTGCCAGGCGTAGCCGAGTTTCAAGAAGACGGTTTTCTGTTTTTCAGGGATGAAGCCGAGTTGCTCGCGGGGCGGTAGTGCATCGCAGGTGCGGCAATCGGTGGCGCCTAGATAAAGCACGGTGAGTGGGTTGAGTTTGTATGAAAACAGCAGCTGCGTGAAGTTGTCAGAACTGCTGGCCTCGACCGGGAAGTCGAAAAGGCGAGGGTCGCGATCGACTGTTGTGCGCTGCACGATGGCTCGGATGAAGGCGCGTGTTGTGAACTGATAAACCACCTTCCCGTCGATCTGGATGGCGGTGAAGAGCCACCCCTCGTCCACGGTCAATCTTTGTCGCGTGTACTCGCCGCCAATGAAGAAATGCCGGCCGACGTTGAGCGTGAACTCCGGGTTGATCTCCGCCACGTCGGCAAGTCGCCCACCGGCGAAGTCGATCGCCTCTCCGAAGCGGGTGTCGAGCGAGCTGGTGAACGCGCCGTTCCAACGGACGTTCACGAACGCGCGCAATTGATCCTGATCGAAATACTCGTCACCAAACAATTCGCGCGCTCGCACGAGACGCAAGTCTAGAAACGACTGCAATGGGCCATTGAATTGCGCCCGCGCTTGGAGCACGTCGTTGGTGGGACGGCCTGCGTCATCTTCGGTCTTCTCGATCGAGAATGAGTACTGCTGACGATTCCAAAAAGCATCGCCGTCGCCCCATACGATGCGGCCTGCCTCGCCGGTGGTGCTTTGCAGATCGACGCGCGTCACGAATCCACTGTCGGCGCGAAAGCCTGGTGTGAAACGCTGCCAGCCCGCCGAGCCAAACCACTGGCGCGTGCGATGCTCATACCTGAACAGGGCGGCGCTGCCGTCGGCCTTGCTATCTCGATCGAACAGGTCTGTCACCTCCGCGGGATCGCGGTTGGAGGAGCGTAGGTATTGGACCGTAACGGTGTCGCTCTGGGTCAGCAGGATGCGTGCGTCGGCGCCGCCGAGCGCGTGACGATAGTCCTCGCCGTGCCGGCCCGTGAACAACAGCCCGAAGTTCGAGCGGCTGCCGATGTCTCGCCGCCAGCGCAGCACCGCGCTGGTGTTCGCCCGATTTTCGAGTCGCACGAGACGGGAACCTTGATTCGCGGGCAGCAACAAACTGGTGGAAGCGTCGCGGGTGACAAAAACGCCGAGTGCGCTCTTGCCCGCTTTGCCGGTGAGCTTCAGGCCGTAGTCTGGATCGACCACGGTTCGCGTGTAGACCGCGCTGATTGGAGTGCTGAAAAAGTCGGCGCCTTCCAGGAAAAACGGCCGTTTCTCCTGGAAGAACAACGCGAACCGGCTGTTCACCGCCAATTGCAACGCATCGGCCTCGACCTGAGAGAAATCGGGACTGATCGCGGCCCCGAGTGTCAGATTCGGGGTGACGCCCCAGCGCGCGGTCAAGCCCAACTGGCCGAGTGTGTTCTTGGTTGTTGGGTCACTGGACCGACCAGAAACTCGGCTGCGTGTCACGATTTCAGTCGGATACAGTTCGATGTCTTGCCCGGGAGCGATGCCCACGAGCCCCGATAGCTTTCCGGTCTGACAGAGAAAGCAGTTGCGGCTGCGTTCCAGCGGCACCGCGTGATAACGCTGCCTGACGGAGCGGGGACGGCCTCGGAACGGCACGAAACTCCAGGTCTGCGCGCTTGCTCCCTCAGGAAAACGCAGCGAGGTAAACGGGATCGCAATCTCTACCGTGTATCCGCCGGCGTCGATCCGCCCGGAGGCGGACCAAATCGCATCCCAAGTGAAATCCTCTGAAGGCGCTCCTGAGAATGCGAAGGGGCCTGCAGCCGGGGACCCGACTCCGCTCACGACCATGTCGGCTTGCACGCCCAAGGGGTTTGACATGAAGGCGAATCCGCGACGCTGATCGTCGAAGGGATCGAGTACGAGGCCGACTTGATCGTTGCGCGAGATCTGATCTCGATCGGAAAGGTGAGCGCGAATTTTGGTTGGCTCAGGATCGTGCGCGCGGAACGCGACATACAGCGCGCGATCGTCGTAGGCGACGAACAGCTCGGTTCGCACATCGGCCGGAATGTTTTCGGCTGGATCGGTTTCGTAGCTCAACTCGAGTGGTGTCAACCCGCGCCACGCCGCGTCGTCGAGCAGACCGTCGACCGTGGGGGCCTCGCTCACGCGGGTCGCGGGATACGGCACCGGGGTTTGAGCCGATGCCGTGAATGCCAGCAAAAGCAAGCAACTCGACCAGGACACGTGGCGCACAACGAACCCTCAGCGTGAACAGGCCGCTAGGCTGACGGCATCCACGGCAACTCTCAAGTGGGTTCGATGCAGGGGCGGTCTGCGTCACGCGCAGCCCGCCCCTCGGCGATCGGTCAAAACTTGTAAATCGAGTTGTCTTTGCGACGCAGTTGAAGCACACGAACGTCGGGATCGATCACGACGCGGTCTGGCTCGAAGTCACAGTCAATGGTGACCACCGCTTTGGCACCGGCTTGCAGCGTGATCGAACGGCGCGATTCCTTGTAGTCCGCGGAAACCGGAGCCGGTCCCTTGGCGGCTTCGTCGTCGCTTTGCTTGGTGAAGCGATCCTTCAACACGGCAGCCACATCGAGCGGCATCGTGCCGGTGCCGACGTTCGTTACGGTGGCGGTGACGACCCAACCGTTGCCATCGCCGGCCTTTTCCTTCTTGACGTCGGAAAGCTTGTACTCGGGCATGACGACCTCGAAGAACCACTGCTTGACGAAGGCGTCGAACGCCACCGGATCGGGAGCATACGGGCGCAGCGTGGCAACGAAGTCTTGCAACACGGGGTGATCGGCGTTCTTGGCGTAGACCCGGAAGAACTGTTGAATCCCGGCCAGGTTCTGATCGCGGCCCATTAGGTCCTGGAGCATCGTGAACACCCACCCACCTTTGTCATAGGTAACCGCAGTGTCGCCATTGCGGGTGCCGTCGACCTTGACGAGCGGACGTTCGGAATCGGCAAACCGATCGCGGCCGTACTGTTCCTCGAAGCGCTTCATGGTCTCGATGCGCGCCTGTTCGCCGAGCTTCTCGCGAATCAGCATGATCGTCGAAAAGTGCGCGGTTCCTTCCGAAAGAATGTTTCCGCCTGGAAGTCTGCCGGGGTTGATGATGTTGCCCCACCACTGATGTGCGGACTCGTGCGCCGTCACCAAGAACGCGGCATGCGACTTGGCGTCGCTTTGCGTCAGGAAGCCGATCGATTCGGAGAACGTAATGTTGGTCGGGAAACCTTGCGCGTAGCTGGCCAGGGCCGCGAACTCGGAGACCTTCAGCGTTTCCCATGGGTACGGAAAAAACCACTCGCTGTAGTAATGACGTGCAGCGTCCAAGGCGAGCCCCATTTCTTCCACGTTATAGGCATGGCGCTCGTCGTAGTAGAGCTTCGTTCCCTGCCCCTTCCACTCCTTCCAACGGCCACCGACGATGTTGAAGAACGTCACGGGGTAGTCGGTCGTCCAAACCACAGTTGTCTTGCCTGCTTCGGTCTTCTCGCTCTCGATACGTCCTACCGAATGAAAACTGAAATCCTCGGGGCCCGTGATCGTCATGCGGACCGGGTATGGCTCATCGGCGCCGAACGCCGATGGCGTTTGGCCAACATAGGCGTCTTCCGGATAATCACGCGCCTCCAACCTCGTGTCCTCATCGACGCCTGCATCCTCTATGAAACCGATCGTGGGAGCGAAGCTGGGACCAAAGCTGGTCAGCACAACGCTGGACGGCATGACGAACTCACCGGCACCGCCGCCATTGCGCGAAATTCTGTCGGGGAGTTGGCCGTCGTAGCGAAACCCGAGCCTTAGCGTGCCGCCGGGCGCCATCGGTGTTTCTGGCGAGAAAACCAATAGCTTGGCGCGATCGTCCGGCGTGATCTCTTTGTCGTTGAGGGTCCAGTGCAGCTCGCTCCAGTGCAGGCCAGGTGTCACAGGAAACCTGCTGAGCGTGACATCGTGGTGATTGAGCAGGTCGTAGTGCCCCGTCACAGAAAAACGATGCGCCGGCGGATCGATGGTCACATCGAGCTCGGCGGCGGCAATGCGTGGAGTCTTGGCCTCGAACCAAGTGATGAAGTTCTTCTGGCGGTATTCCTTCAAGCTGTTGAGCGTGCCCTTACCTTCGCGGCCGTTGTAGGACTGCACAGCCAGGGTAATCACCAAGAGCAGCGGCACAGCCGCGACAGCCAGCGCCTTCAGCAATGAGATGAACAGCGGCCGCGGCGCCAGCCGATGCATGATTCGTTGCGGATCGGATTCCACGCGCGGATAAAAGCGCACCGCCAACACCAAACACACCACGGCGCCGGTGAGCGCAGCGAGGCGGTTGAGGACGAGCGCGCTGCGGTCGATCTCGAAGACGCTAATGTCGCTCCACTGCAACGCTCCCCACAGCGGCCAATTGAGCGCCCAGGTCAGCTTGTTGAAGCCGACCCCAAGGCCTGTCAACACCACCACTCCGAGAGCGATCGCGTAGCTCGCGTATCGGTTGGCGGTGAGCGAGTACACGAAGCTGACGAAGGACGTCCACAACAAGAACGTCGGCACCAGCATGAGGCCCCAAACCAATAGGAAGGGAGTTATCTGTAGCGGCGTTTTGTGCTGATACAACAGTGCGATGGCGCCGCCCAGAAACGTTGCGACCAAGACGACGACCGCCACCAAACTGTTGGCCAGCGATTTGCCTGCCAAGACGGCAAAGGTTTTTGTCGGGGTCGCGCAGTAGATCGGCGCTAGTCGAGCGCTGCGTTCGCGCTGAAGCGACTCGACCGTATAGAACATCAGCAGCAAGATCAGCCAAAAACTGACTTGGCCAAAAGTGGTAACCGCGAACTGCCCCGACGTGATCAACACCTGCGACTCGAGCCAACCGCGCTGAAAGATCGAACTCACGATGACATTCGCCAGGATCAGCGGTGCGAAGAGATAGAGGCCCGGCTGAAACAGCAAATTGCGGCTCTCGGTACGCGCGATTTCGATCGTCTGCCGCCACAGACTGGGCGGACGCCATGACATCTTCAACTCACCCAGACTCAGTGTCCCGAGCAGCGGCTCCGGGCTCCGCAGTGCCGCGACCGGCGCTCCAGCCAACAACGCCTCGGCGCGCGTTCGTACGCGAGCACCGCGTAACCTTTGGCCGACCAGACGCTGTGAGTAAAGCACCCCGAGGACGCCGAGCGCCGCATAGATCAATCGGGAGATTACGAACAGCGAGTCGGTCGTGATCGGTTGCAGGTTGTAATGCGCCACCCCTCGATCGACCTCTAGCCAGACTTGTTTCAACCATCGATAACCCGACGGGTCGAGCGCTTGAATCGCGCGATCTACGGCGGGGCTCAGGTCTTCCGGCAACCATGGGCCGAAGATGAAGAACACGATGTAACCCCAGACCAAGACCGGAACCAGAAACACCATGATCGGCTTGCGCCAGGCCGCACCGACAAAGAACGAGACGCCGGCCACGAACAACGCCGCAGGCAGACAAAACATGACCGCCGGCCAGAGGTAGTTTCCGAAGTGGAACAAGCCTCGGAATTTTTCGGCATCCGCATTCGGTACGAGGTGATTGAAAAACATCGCGAACAGCGTGTGCAGGAAGAACGCCAGGCTGAATGCCGCGAACGGCGCGAGGAACTTGCCCCACACGTACTCACCGGGCTTCAAGCGTGTGGTGTGCAGGATCTCGCCGATCTTGTCCTCGTCATCGCGGATCACCGGCATGCCACAGCTCACCGCAAAGAAAAACCCATAGATCAAGATGAAGAACACCGACTGGTGCACCGCTTGAGTGAACATCGAGGTGACGTGCGACTTAGTGCCACCCACGTCGCTGTCACCCGAGCCAACCGTGACACTCCCTGACGACAGTCCCCAGGTGACGACGAACGCCAGGATCACCATCACCCAAAACAGTGGGCGCTTGAACTGGGCCACGAAATCGACCCAGAACACGGCCCGAAGCCGCCGCCCGATCATCCCTTCACAACCGCCGCGGCGGCGGCCTGATCTCTCATGATCAAGAGGTACGCATCCTCGAGTGTCGACGTCACCGCCTCGAAGCCATCCGGAACGATGCCATCGGGGGCATGCAACCGGACGCGATGCCGGCCCTCGAAGAACACCGCTTGCGCGACCCGTCGGCTCTTCTGAAGCTCAGCCAGCCCCTCTGCGGTGACAGTGCCCTCGTAGATTTCCCCAGCCAGCGCGCCCCTGGCTTCCGATGGCGTGGTTTGCGCCACAACGCTCCCACCCCGAATGATCGCGAAACGCGGGCAGAGCATCGCCACGTCTTCGACGATGTGCGTCGACAACAAGACCGTGCGCCCTTCGGCCAACTCGGCGAGCAATCCGTAAAACCGCAGCCGCTCCTCAGGATCAAGACCGGCCGTCGGTTCGTCGACAATCAGCAGCTTGGGATTGCCGGCCACGGCTTGCGCAATGCCCAGCCGCTGCTTCATGCCGCCCGAGTAGCCTTTGACCTTGCGCTTGGCAGCAAAGGTGAGATTCACGCGCGCTAAGAGACTCGCGACCAGAGCCTTCGAACCCTGCGGGGCCTCCACTCCTTTAAGTGTCAGCAGGTGCGAGAGCATCTGCTCGCCGGTGAGGTGCGGATAAAACCCGAATTCCTGCGGCAGGTACCCCAACTGCGGCCGCAGCGCGGTCGGGTTTTCCAGGATATCGAGATCGTCGAGGCGAGCGCTCCCCGATGTCGGCTCGAGCAATCCAGCGAGGATCTTCATGAAGGTCGACTTACCGGCCCCATTCGGTCCGAGCAGCCCGAACATCCCCGCAGGAATGTCGAGATTGATGCCTTGCAACGCGGCGACAGGGCCCGGGTAGATCTTGGTCAGGTTTCGAACGCTCAGCATTGGACGACCTCCGAGTTCGGTGCGATGGGCAAGCAACGTCCGTTTACGCCGATTCTTACGCTCAGTGATAGTCTGGCGGTCGCGAGCGGTCGCCCCGCCGGGCTCGACGACCCGATTGAACCGGCCAATTGCACCACGCAGGGACCGCCGAGACGATGGGCATGAAGCTATCGCTACTAGCGGCAAGCACACTCTGGGGAATCCTACGGCGCGCCAAGGTCGATGCACCTGGGACAAGTCCGCCGTTTGCAACGCGCGCAGGGGATGCCGAGCCCGAGGCAACCTCACGCCGGCTTCGCAGCCTCGTCGATCGGCTTGATACGATCGTTTGGGAAGCCGACCCAAAAACACTACGGTTCTTGTTCGTCAACCGGGCCGCTGAACGAATCCTGGGGTACCCAGTAGAGCGATGGCTCGACGACCCCTCGTTCTGGCCTGCCTTTGTGCACCAGGAAGATCGAGAACGTGTGGTTCACTACTGCACAGAAGAGACCCGTCACGGCCGCGACCATGAGATGGAGTATCGGGCTGTTGCTGCCGATGGCCGCGTGGTCTGGCTGCGTGACCTGATCCAAATCGTCAAGGACAGCGAGGGACGTCCGGCCTCGATGGTCGGCGTCATGCTCGACATTACGGACCAGCGCAACGCCGAACAGAAGCTCCGTCTTTCGGAGGCGCGCTTTCGCGACATCTATCGTCAGTCCGCCTACGGCATGTGTTTCATCGGCGTCAACGGCGTGATTTACGACGCCAACAACGCGCTGGCAAAGCTGCTGGGCTGCGACTCGCCGGATCAAGTCGTCGGATTGAACGTCGCGACAAAGGTCTATCGAGATCCAGAAGAGTACGGCCGTTTGCTGACACGCTTGCAAGACGGCCACTCGACTTTGTTTGCCGAAACCGATTGGCTGCGAGTCGACGGGAAAGTGCTATCGGTGCGTGTGAGTGCCCGCCCGGAACGCAATGCTGCTGGCAAGCTGGTGGCGTTGGAGATGACCGCCGAGAACCTCACCGATCGGCGTGCGCTCGAACATCAACTGCATGAGTCACAGAAGCTGGAGGCGATCGGCCGTTTGGCCGGCGGGATCGCGCACGACTTCAACAACCTGCTGACCGTCATCTCGGGCTACGCCGCGCTGTTGCAAGAGCGGCTCGAGGCCGATGACGGTTCGCTGCGTTATGCCGACGGAATCGTGCGCGCCTCGGAACGCGCGGCTGCTCTGACGCAGCAACTCCTCGCCTTCGGCCGCCGCCAGGTATTGCAGCCCAAGGTGGTGCAAATGAACGGTGTCATTGCCGACCTGGATCGGATGTTGCGGC
Source organism: Acidobacteriota bacterium (assembly GCA_031395565.1). GTDB lineage: Bacteria > Acidobacteriota > Polarisedimenticolia > J045 > J045 > JANNUT01. The sequence goes on from JANNUT010000063.1 coordinate 64,824, forward strand.
GCCTGATCGGGGAGGATATCGAACTGGTGACGCTGCTCGACCCGGCCTTGTCTCCCGTGCGTGTCGACCCCGCCCAGCTCGAACAGGTCGTGATGAATCTCGTGCTCAACGCCCGTGATGCCATGCCAGGAGGTGGCCGTGTGACGCTGCTCACCCGCAACGTCACCATAACGGCGGCCGACGTGGGGGACCGCGTGGGCCTGAGCCCGGGCGATTACGTGCAGTTGAGTGTGTCCGACACAGGGCAGGGCATGGACGCAGACACGCTGCGACACATCTTCGAACCGTTTTACAGCACAAAGTCACCCGACAAAGGAAGTGGTCTGGGGTTGGCCACGGTTTACGGAATCGTCCGTCAAAGCGGAGGCCACGTCGGAGTCACCAGCGCGCCGGGGGCCGGTTCGCAGTTCACGGTTCATCTACCTCAATGCCTCGAAACAGCTCTTGTCACGCCCGCCATCGAGCCGTCCAGCCGCGCACCACGAGGCGAAGAAACAGTGCTGGTGGTGGAAGACGAGGAGGCGGTTCGATCGCTGACGTGTCAGGTGTTGCGATCCAAGGGGTATCGGGTCTTGGAAGCGCGCCACGGAGCTGACGCTCTGACCGTGGTCGCAGCCCACCCTCAAAAAATCCACCTGCTGCTGACCGACCTCGTGATGCCGCAGATTGGCGGAAAAGAACTCGCCCAGCGGCTTTTGGCGGTACGAGCCGATCTGAAGGTTTTGTTCGTCTCCGGCTACAGCGACCAGATTCTGTTCGGTGCCGAGGACCTGGGATCGGCTGCCACCTTCTTGCAAAAGCCGTTCTCGCCCGACCGCCTGGCGCGGAAGGTGCGTGAAGTCCTCGATCGCCCGATCGCTTGAACGATTGACTTAGTCGCGGGCTCTTCATACCTTGAGCGCCCCCCGGCCGAGCCGGGATGTCCCCCGCCCTCTCCGCGGGGTGGGGCCAGGGAGCGAGGGGTCATGGAAAGCGCGAAGACTCAGGAAGCGGTCAAGGAGTTCCGGCCATACATCGCATCGGAACAGAACGTCGCGGAGTTCACGCTCAAGTCGATCTTGTTGGGCGCTTTTTTCGGGGTGCTGTTCGGCGCCTCGACCGTGTACTTGGCGCTCAAAGCCGGCTTGACGGTTTCGGCCTCGATCCCGATCGCGGTGCTTGCCATCTCGATTGGCCGCAAGGTGTTTCGCACCACGATTCTCGAAAACAACATCATCCAAACGGCCGGATCGGCGGGCGAGTCGATCGCTGCCGGTGTGGTGTTCACGCTGCCTGGCTTTCTGTTTCTTTCCGCCGACTCGGGCGGCGCTGACTTCTTTCGTTACTGGACGATCTTCACGTTGGCGTTGATGGGGGGAATTCTCGGCACACTGATGATGATCCCCTTGCGCCGCTCCCTGATCGTGAAGGAGCACGGCGTGTTGCCGTATCCGGAAGGAACGGCCTGCGCGTCGGTGTTGATCGCGGGCGAAAAGGGCGGGCAGTTTGCGCGCACGGCCTTCTTGGGTGTCGGCGTGGCTGTCGCTTATGCCTTGTTGCAGAAGGTGTTCCATGTCATTGCCGAGACCCCCTCCAAGGTCACGGCACAAGCCAACAAGTACTTCCCTTCAGCGACCGTCAACGGCGAGATCACTCCGGAATATCTCGGTGTCGGCTACATCATCGGTCCGAAGATCGCTGGTGTGCTGGTCGCCGGCGGCGTGATGGCCTGGCTCGGGTTGATTCCGCTGCTGGCTGCACTCGTACCGGGCGACACCATCGCCACACAGCTCCACAAGCTAGGACTGTTGAAGGACCTCGCAGCGCCAGGCGCCTACGGATGGGATCCGGCCACGCACAGCTTTACCGACACAGCGAACGCGGTCTATCGCGCCTATGTACGGCAAATCGGGGCTGGTGCGGTTGCGGCGGGCGGATTCATCACGCTGCTCAAGACGCTGCCCACGATCATCTCCTCGTTTCGCGACAGCGTGACCTCGATGAAAGACAAACAAGGGGGCGTCGCGGTACTCCGCACCGAGCGCGATCTTTCGATCAAGACAGTGTTGTTCGGAAGCGCCGCTCTCGTGTTGCTGACGGCGCTGCTTCCGATCGTTCCGGGCAACTCGATTCCGGGGAAGCTGTTCCTGGGCGTCTTGATCGTGATCTTCGGGTTTTTCTTCGTGACCGTTGCAAGCCGCATCGTCGGAATCATCGGTTCGTCGTCCAACCCTATCTCGGGAATGACGATTGCGACGTTGATGGGCACCTGCTTGGTGTTCGCGTTGATTGGCTGGACCGGCAGCGCCTACGAACCGATGGCGTTGGTGGTGGGCGGTATGGTTTGCATCGCGGCCGCCAATGGTGGTGCGACCAGTCAGGACCTCAAGACCGGCTACATTGTCGGTGCCACGCCCCGTTATCAACAGATGTCACTGTTTATCGGCGCCATCTGCTCGTCGGTTGTGATCGGACTGACGGTCAAGTTGCTCGATATGCCACCGGCAGGCACCGATCCGTCAATCGTCCATATGATCGGCACCACCACATACCCTGCGCCGCAAGGGACCTTGATGGCGACGCTGATCAAAGGATTGCTGTCGTTCAACCTCGACTGGGTGTTCGTGCTGGTCGGTGCCTTCTTCGCTGTCACAATGGAATTGTGCGGCGTGAAGTCACTGTCGTTTGCAGTCGGTGCCTACTTGCCGCTCTCGACCACGCTGCCGATCTTTGTGGGTGGTGCGGTCAAGGGAGTTGTCGACTGGGTCGCCGGGCGCAAGGGAGAGGTCGTCGAGGACAGCGAGTTGGGTTCGGGCAGCCTGTTTGCTACCGGTCTCGTCGCGGGCGGAGCGTTGCTTGGCGTCATCATTGCGGGGCTCACGGTTTGGCCCGCCTCTGCTGCGATCCTCGCGCAACTCAATTTGGAAGAGCCACTGAATCACGCGCTTGGCAACGGCGGCTACATGATCTTGGGCACGTTGTTCTTCCTCGGTATGGCAGCGATTCTGTACAACGTGGCGCGCAAACCGCTCGCCTCCAAGCTCGACTGATTCGACGGCGAGAGCCATGGCGAACTCTGCTTTCGAAGCGGCACTGCACCTGATCGAGCGGCTCGATGGAGCCGCTCGCGCAGGCGCTAGCGAAGCGATCTGCTCATCGGTGAAGTCGTCTCTGACCGATCTGATCGCGCGTGGTGAGCTGCTGCTCCCCGATCGATTCCACGTGCCGCGCGAGGGCGGTTACGCGCGCCGGCTGCTGCATCGCAATCCCGAACTCAACTACAGCGCGGTGGTCATGACCTGGGCCCCAGGACACGCCACGCCACTGCACGATCATCGCGGCATGTGGTGCGTGGAAGGCGTGGTCTCGGGCGAGGTGTTGGTGCATCGCTATGATCTGCGTGAGCGTGACGGTGCGCGGTGCCGATTCGAAGAGGTCGAAACGATCCGCGCTGGCTGTGGATCGTGCGGCAGCTTGATTCCGCCGTACGAATATCACGTGCTGGGAAACGCACTTGCCGATCGCACAACCGTTACGCTGCATGTCTACGGCGGCGACATGGATACCTGCAATATCTACGAGCCCAGCGACGACGGTTGGTACACCGAGACCACCGTCGCGCTTGGTTGGGATGACTGAGCCCTCGGCTCGGTCATCCTTCGTCATGGGCGAGAACTCCGCGGCGTCTGTGGCCTCGATCTGGACTGGCTTGTTGCTGACACTTACGGTGGCGCTGGCCGCACGCGGTCTGCACGCGTTGCTGCCAGGCGACTTGGGCAAGGCGCTCGGCGCGGTCTTGGTGGCGGTGGCGCTTGGGCTGCTGCTGGGCAATCTGATCGCGTTGCCTGTCCGGTTCGGCCCGGGGATTCGTTTCTGTTATCAGACACTGCTGCGCAGCGCGATCGTCCTGCTCGGGGCCGGGTTGTCGTTTCAGACGGCCGCAAAGATCGGCGGCCGGTCGCTGCTCACCATCATGCTGCTGATGACGTTGGCGTTGGTCGTCGCGCATCTCTTGGGCCGGGCGGTGGGCGTCCCGCCCAAGCTCGCCACGCTGATCGGCGTCGGAACATCGGTGTGCGGCAACACGGCGATTAGCGCGGTCTCGCCTGTGATCGGCGCCTCGGATGAAGAGACGGCGTTTGCGATTACAACCAACACACTTTTCGGAATGATCGCGGTGTTTGCCTATCCACTGCTGGGGCATTGGCTGGCGATGAGCGATTTGACGTTCGGGATGTGGTGCGGCACGGCCGTCAACGATACTTCCCAAGTGGTCGCGACCGCGGCGGCCTTCAGTGCTGCAGCCACGCAGACGGCCACCGTCATCAAACTCACGCGCAATGCGCTGATGGGACCGCTGATCGTCGTGATCGGATTTTGGTCGGCACGTCATGGCGCCGGGACGGAACAGCGTTCGATCGCTCAACGGCTCAAGCAGTCGGTGCCATCGTTCGTGCTGGGCTTCTTGGCCATGGCAGCGCTCAATAGCTTGGGAACCTTCGCGGCACTTTCGAACGCGCTCAGCGTCGACATCACCAACGCCCTCAAGGAATGCGCCTCGTTTTTGATCGTTCTGGCACTGGCCGGCGTTGGACTCGGCACGCGTTTCGCAGCGATGAAAAAAATCGGCTTCGCGCCGCTCTGGGTCGGCCTGGCCACCGCACTCGCCGTCTCGCTCACCAGCCTCGCCCTGCACTGGTAAGACGGGGCAGGCTCGCCTTCAAGAAAACGTGAACGCTGAGTCTGTCCGGCCGTGATCCGTGAACAAATGAAAATCAGTGGGGCGGTTGCACCGATCCTGTCGGGAGCAGCGTATCTTTCACCACGCGACGCCTCGCAGGTGGCGCGGACGAAGTTCAGGAGGATTCCGTCGGGCGCTCTAACTCGGCGGGGGGCGGCTTCGGGTTTCGATCTGGAGCCGCCTCACTTAATGTCGCGAATCCCGATTCAAGCCGATGTTGCTGACGGAGTTTCATCGGGGCGTCGTTGGTGGCTGAATGCCGGCGTTATCCTACCCAAGCATGAACGCCGAACGAAAACAGACCTATCAGCGCTGTCTCGACGCCCTCACACCCCGCAGTTTCCAACTGCTCCAACAGTTGGTGGCGGTCAACTCGCATTCGCGACATCGCCCAGGCCTGCTCGAGAACGCGTGCCTGGTGGCCCGCGCCTTCGAGCCGCTCGGTTTCGACGCAAGACTCTGCCCGGACGACGACCCTGAACGGGGCGATCACCTGTTTTTGACTCGCGCCGGCAGCGGCCCTCACAGCGTTGCCTTGGTTTCGCATCTGGACACCGTGTACACAGCCGACCAAGAGGCCGCCAACGACTTTCGGTGGCGTGAGGAGGGGCCGCTGATCTACGGCCCCGGGGTTGCCGATATCAAGGGCGGAACCGCGTTGATCCAAATGACGCTCGCTGCAATTGCCGAGGTCGATCCTGCATTCTTCGCCCAAGTTTCGTGGTTCGTAGCGCTCAACGCGGCAGAAGAAGAGGGCAACCTGCTGTTTCCTCAACTGGCGCGGGCCGCGTTACCCCAGAACTTGGCCGCGTGTTTGGTCTATGAGCCTGGCAACCCCGATCCACTCGACCCCGCCGGCTCACGGATCACGCTCTCGCGCAGAGGCAGCGCACGCTTCGTGGTCGAGACCTTCGGGCGTGAAGCGCATGCCGGCGCCGGACACCGCCGAGGCGCCAATGCGATCCGGCAACTTGCGCGCGTGATCGAACGAATCGAAGCGATGACCGATCACTCCCGAGGCCTGACGTTCAACGTCGGGATCGTGGGGGGCGGCGTGGCCAGCAACACCGTACCGGGGTTTGCTTTCGCGCACATCGATACGCGCGCGGAAACGCCTGCCGACCAGGCCCAACAGGTCGAGCAGTTGCTGGCCTTGGCCGGCGATGGCGATGTGATCAGCGTCGACGCGCCGTTTCGCTGCCGCATCGACGTGCAGCGCCGGTCGTGCTACCCACCGTGGCCGGAAACCGCGTCCAGTACCGAACTCGCTCGTTGCGCCGAAGCGGTCGCGGCAACGCTCGGTCAACGACTGGTGGCCGAACGTCGCGCCGGCGCCAGCGATGCCAACCACTTGTGGAATTTGGCGCCGACGCTATGCAGCCTCGGTCCCGTGGGCCGCAACATTCATTGCTCCGTGCACGACCCGGGGCGCGGTCTGCACCAAGAGTCGATCGATCGCACGACCCTCGTGCCCCGCGCGCTGCTGAGCATCGCGCTGCTGCTTCGCGTCTTGCACGATCGGTGAGCTATCGCTCAGCGTCGCCTTCACGAGCCAGGCTGCTGCAGCCCTCGCGGCGATAGCTGAAGGTCCTTCGTCCAAAGCGAAACCTGAAATCGCCGGCCAGCACCGCCTGCCAAGACCAGAGCGCGGGCCGACAGCGAATCGCGGGTGGTGCCTAGCATGTCTTCGACGATCCCGAGGCTCAACAAGAACTTGTCTTGGGACGTGCGGCCGGCCACGACGAAACCAGCCTGGCCCGCCGCCTGCTCGAGCTGCGTCCAATTGACGTGTGCGGTGATGTCCTGCTGTCCCGGCCGCGCCAACAGATCGTGCTGCGCTCGATGTTGCCAGTAGCTCATCAGCGTGCCGTCTGCACGTTCTGGCCGGGCCAGCGTCGCAGCGTCGTGCCCATAGTCGATCACGATGACCCCGCCACGCACGAGCACACGTGAGAGGTCGCCGACCAAAGACTCAGCCGCCAAACAGGCTTCTCCGCTAAACCCTTCTGCCGCGCACAGCCCGAACCGTTCGAGGCGCGACCTTATTTCGGCAGCGGCATCATCGCCGTCGACCAGTTCGAGCGCTCCTTCAGCGTTGAGTGCAACGGCGCGCTCGAGCCACTGAGTGCCACGGCGCACAATCCAGTGAACCGGCAGCGCGTCGAACAACTCGTTCGCCACAACCACGCCAGACAACGACGCCGGCGCGAGTTCTTCGAGCGACGCAATCTGTCGCAGTTGGATCGATCCGAGCGTCGCGTCCAGTCGCGCGCGCTGTTGCGCTCGCAACGTGGCACTCGTTTCGACCAACGTCACGCTCCTGAGCCGCGCATGAGTTTGCGGTGCGTGCTGCACGAGCCCAGCGAGCAGATCGGCCATCAGCAAGCCGCGGCCCGGACCCAATTCGATCAAGTCCCAAGGCACGCCGCCCAAGCCATCGGCGAATTCGGCAATCTGTACAGCGATTCGGTGCCCGAACGCTGGAGAGACATCGCTGCTTGTGGAGAAATCGCCCGCGTTGCCGGTCGTGACCGAGTCACGCGTGTAGTAACCACCCGCCGGGTGATAGAGCGCTAGCTGCATGAACTCTTGGAATGGAATCCTTCCACGCGCCGCGATGCGCGCGCAAATCTCGGCTTCGGCTGGTGTGATGGGCGGCGGCGGGCTCAATACCGGCCGAACTTGCGGGCTGCCATGTCGGGGTGCGCCGGCAGACTCGGTCGTGGATAGACCTGCGAGGCGTAGGTCACAGGGTTTTGAGCGGTCTCACCAGGCGGCGCGATCTGCGCAATCGGTGCACCTCCAGCTTTTTGCGATGCCTTCCATCGATCCAGTGCCGACGGCTCACCACGCTTGATCTTTTCTTGCAGCAGGATCAGCGCATCGAGTATTGCTTCGGGCCGCGGCGGGCACCCCGAGATGTAGAAGTCGACCGGGATGATCTCGTCCACACCTTGCACGGTAGAGTAGCTGTTCATCATTCCACCGGAACTGGCGCACGCTCCGATGGCAATCGCCCACTTCGGTTCGGGCATTTGGTCGTAGAGAATTTTCAGCGGCGTCGCCATTTTCTTGCTGACGGTGCCAGCAATGAGCATTAGGTCGGCTTGGCGGGGAGAAAACCGCAACGCCTCGGCCCCAAATCGCGCCATGTCGAAGCGCGAGGCGACCACCGCCATCATTTCGATGGCACAGCAGGCCAAACCCATGGGGAAAGGCCACATCGAGTTTCGACGCCCCCAATCGACAAGGGCCGACAGCTTGGTCGGAAAGACGCTGTCTTCGAGCGTTTGGATGACGTGTGGATTGACCCAGGCCTTGGGAGGGTTGTTGCTCATAGGACGGGAATCCTAGGGGGCGCGGGGCGGCGACGCAAAGGGTATCGCACCGGCAGGCTCTTTAGACGCCGCCGGTGAAGTGCAGGATGACGTCGTCACCGAGCTTTTGCCTGAGAAACACAGCCAAGCGTGTCTTCAGTTTGGCTTCAGCTTGGCGCATCGCTTCCCGGGTGACTCCGAAGCGATCCCCCAACTCTTGCAGTGTGGCCGAGTCGACGGCCGCCAGTCGCGCATCGAGGATCGCTTGCTCTCGCTGACTCAACTGCTCGCGGAATTCGGCAATCGCGTCGTCGATCTTCTGTTTCATTTCGCGTTCGATCACTTGCTCGTCGACCGGCCTCGAGCGCGCTGGCATGAGATCGCCGACGGTGGCACTGCCGTCTTCTCCGACTTGCAGGTCGGTCGACAAGTCGGGGCTGGAAAGCGCGCGATCGACTTCGACCACATCGAACTCCGAGACACCTAAGGTCTCGGCCAGCAGCTTGGGTGTCGCTTGAATCCCCTGCGCTTCGAGTTTGCGTTGCTCGCGCCGCAGGTTGTACAGCAGCTTGCGGCGTGCGTTGGTGGTGCCGACACGAACCGAACGCGCGTTGTCCAATAGGTACTTGAGGATGTAGGCCTTGATCCACCACGCAGCGTAGGTGTTGAACCGTACGCCTTGACCCGGATCGAATCGCTTGAGTGCTTCAAGCAACCCGATGTTCCCCTCTTGCACCAGATCCATCGGGTTGTGCAGCGCGCGGCGGTACATCAGCGCTAGCTTCACGACCATCAGCAAATTGTGACTAATCAACTTCGCGGCTGCTTCCTGATCGCCAGAGTCGCGATAGCGGCGGGCGAGTGCCACTTCTTCGGTCTGGGTCAGCGGCTCGAATTGCTTGAGTTCCAGCAAGTAGCGCGCCAGTGGATCGGAGGGAACCAGTCCGTCACGAGTGGTGCGCCGTGCGAGTGCCGACGACGTTGCCGCTTCGATCTCAGCGTCGACGACCTCCAACTCGCGCACGGGGTCGAGCGCGAGGTCGACCTCTGGATCGACGATCTCGGTGTCGAACGAATCCTCGGCGACCTCCGCTTGCGACTCTGCCTGCGCCTCCGGTTCGGATATCGGCGCAGGCGGAGGGGGTGTTGCTGCGGTGCGCTTCTTGGTCACGCCTCGCTCCATCGTGGACAGATCGCGCGGAAATTGCAGTTGCGGCAAGTTCTCTCATCGTCGGTCAGCGCAAAATCCGACTCCTCTGCGAGGTTCTTCTGAGGATCGGCAACGCGTTCGAGCATCGCGGCAATCGACGCGCGGATCGTGACCGATCCTTGATCGAGAACCTGGCTATCGAGCCGGCAATATCGCTCGGGATCTTGCTGGCGCAAGTAAACCTCGCGCACACGAAGCGTATCCAGCGACCCGCCCCACGCAGCCTGGGCATACAGCGCGTAGCCAACCATCTGCAGCGGGTTTTCTCCGCGCTCGAACTTTCCAGTCTTCCAATCGAGGATGTGGACGAGGCGGTCGGCATCACGGTAGGCAAAGTCGATCTTCACCCACACCGGCACACCATCGATCGACCACTTCTCCAATCGCTCGAGACCCAAGAGGTCCGCCGCCGGCAGCGCTCGTGCCGCACTGAGGTAGGGCATGCGCGAGAATGACCGCACCATATCGTCGGCTTCTTCGACACGCTGTTTCCAAACCTCTCCAGCAACATCGACCGTGTACTCGTGCTCGAAGAACCGTGCGTTGTGTCGCGAATCCCCGGTCTTCCCGGCCACGTTGTCGAGGCTCTCTTTGTAGGCGCGGCGCATCCGTGCGCGCATTTCCTCGACAGCTCGTTCTGGATCGGGATCGCGACCTTGCGTCGCGGTCCGAAGCAACGCCTCGACCGCGTCGTGCACCTCAGAACCGATCCACAGCGGAATGGCCGTGAGGTTTTTCAGAAACGAAGCGCGCTGCGCACGCTCCGGGTCGGGATTCAGTGCTCGAGCCGACGCGAGGTAGTACTGAAAGAAGTAAGCGCGCTCACAATCGCGAAACGACCCGTGTCGAGTCGCAGACCAGGAAAAGCCGTGCTTGACGATCGACTCATTCACGGCCCGACTCCTCGCCCACGTGCGCCGCCAAGCGGTCCAGGATCACCAGGTCGGCCGGCAGCAGCGGTAGAGACGGCATTTGCGACGGCATAAACCAACCCAACGCATCCGACGCCAGCGTGCGAGGTTCGCCCTGGACGATTTGCGCCGCAATGAAGTTGAGCTCGACATGCCGTTCGGAGTACTCGTGAACAATCGTCCAGAGCGGTTTTACCTGAGCGACCTCGATATCCAACTCCTCGCGCAGCTCTCGATGCAGGGCTTGAACCGGAGTTTCACCAGGCTCGAGTTTCCCGCCCGGAAACTCCCAGTAACCGGCCAGGTGTGATCCCGGCGGACGGCGAGTCAGCAGGCAACGCCCGTTGCGGCAGAGCACGGCGGCGGCGACACGAATCAGTCGAAGGCTGGGCACGGCGCGGATGCTACGGTGCGCCCCGCCTGTATCGCCACCACAAGGCTACGGCTGAGGAAGTTCACGCTCGTCCGGTCGCGCTGATTGCCCGAACGGCGCCGGACCCGGGCGGTTGGCCCGGCGTTTTTCTTACCGATCCGGCGCTGGCGACGGTACCTTCGGGCAGACAGTCGGGAGACAGCGATGGCTTGGCTCGAACTGCATCCGCTCTTGCTACCGGCGCTGCTCATAGGCGGCGCGGTGGGCGCAGCGTTGATCGCATTCCGCAGAAGCGCCGGAGCCAAGAGCGGCATGCAGCGATCGCTCGTGGCCGCCTACGTGGTGCTGGCCCTGGTTGCTGCCGCACAGTCGGGGTGGTTGATCTACGACCGCGGCGCTCGCTTCTGGGGAGCTCGCTGGGACGAATCAACTCAGCGCTTGCGGCTCGACCGGGCATTCCCAATGCCCGATGTCCAGCTCGAGCCTTCGCAGGTCAAAGAAATCACTGAGGTCTTGTCCCCCACATACACTCTCTCAGGGCTAAAGCCGGCCGCTGAATACGAGGTCAAGACCAAGAACGGCGATTCGTTCCTGAGCGGGCCGATCTTCACCGAGAGCGAACGCCATTTGATGCTGACCGAACTCGAACCGGTTTCGGGTGGCCGGCTGGTGCGGTTCTTGGTGGGCCGCGTAAAGCTGCCGTAGGGGTCCAAGCCTTACTGCGGTTTCCCCAGTTTTTGAAGCAGTTTCTGAGCTTGCTGGGCCTCTGCGCTGGCGGGCGCCAGCCGGATCGTCTCTTGAAGATGCTGTTTGCCTTCGTCGAGCAACGCCTGCGTCTTGCCTGCCGTAATCAAGACATTTCCCAACTGAAGATGCGCCTTGGTGTACCGCGGGTTGAATCCGATGGCGGTTCGCAAGTGCGTAAGGGCATCGAGGATCAGCTTGCTGCGTTCTAGGCTGTCGTCCACGTCGCGCACCTTGGCCAAAATCGCCATGCCCCAGTTGTAGTGAGCGTTGGGATAACGCGTGTCGATCTGCGTCGCTTGTTGAAAGTGTTCGATGGCTTTGTCGTATTCCCCCATCGCAATGTAGGAAGATCCCATGTTGTTGTGGGCCTTGGATCGACCCTCATTGTCGTCGTAGGTTTCGAGCGCGCGTTGATACTCGGCGATTGCTTTGCGATCCCATTCAGCCTTTTCTTCGTCGGTCGTCGCGGTGTAGCGCTTCTCCGAGTAAGTGATTCCGAGGTGCAGGTGGGGCAGGCCTTGATCGGACGCTTTATTTACCGTATCCGACCAAAACGCCATGTTGTTTTGCCAGACCTCGCCACGCATGCGTGCGCTCCACCCGGCAGGTATTGCAATCGCTGCGCAGATCGTAACCGGGACCCCCCACTGCGCAACAGGCGCCGAGAATCTGGTGCCAACACGCTCGAGCAGAAACCCCACGAAAAGACACAAGCCGATGGTGGGGATGTAGAGATAGCGTTCGGCGAGGGGCGTTTCCGAAATGCGGTACAACGCGATCGCCAAGGAGGGGGCGGCGCCGAAGAAGAACAAGGCCAGCGCCGCGATTTCGCGGCCTCCACCCTGTCGCTTGCGCCAGGCGAAACAAAACACCAGCGCCGCAATGGGCAGCAGCAGCGCCAGTCCAATGTGCACAGGCCCTTGTGGGATGACGCTCACGAATGCCGACTGCGGAAACGGCCACACGGCCTTGACGATGTACCAGCCGAAAGCCCCTAGAAATCGTGTGGCTGCGTCAGGAGCCAGCGGTAACTCTCCGGCTCGCATACTGGCCAGACCCGAACTGCGTAGATAGAAGTAGATTCCAACCACCGCACCAAAAATCGCCAAACGTGGAACGAGTCCCAGCCCGGCCATTACGGGCGCGACGGATCTGCCGTCACGTTCCGCGCGGCGCCGCTGTGCGCGGTTGCTCGATGAGTGGGCGCTGCTGGCTGTTACCGGCGCGACCAACCATTCGAGCAACGGAATCATGAATACCAGGGCGGTACCGGTCTCCTTCGACAACATCGCAGCCAAGGCACAGACCATCGAACCGATGAAGAGCGGCAGACCTCCGCGCACGCGATACCAGGCATACAGACAGAGCGCTGCGGTGAAAAACAGTGCGCAAACGACATCGGAACGTCCCGCCATCCAGGCTACAGACTCGACGTGAATCGGATGTGTCGCAAAGAGCATGGCCCCGATTGCCGACCCGATGACACCCGCAGTTTGCGAAAATCCGGCCCAGCGCTGCAACGCCAAACCGAGCATGAACACCAACAACGTCGTGATTGTGTGATAGATCACGCATGACGTGTGATAGACGATTTCTCTGGCGCGTTCACGTTCACTGGCCGGCCAGAGCGACTTCGCGACCCATTCATCGATCATGTAGGTCACGACGATCACCGGGCGGTAGTAACGATCCGCGAACTGCGGGATGTTGGAGGGCGGAAAGAATACATTCGTAAGACTGTCGAAGTATGGCAATTGCTGGCTGAAGACAATCGGATCGTCCCAAATGAACTGATTGTCCGAGGCGCGCGAGAACACACCGAGACACGTCAGCACAAGACCGAGACCGACCAGAATCACCGCTACTTCTTTTCGCACACCATCTCTCCGCGCTCCGGCGACGCCTCCACCAGGCGCGCGGAGTTTAGCAGGCCGGCGAAAGCGGCTGCCGGAAGCAGCTGTTCAAGCCTTTCCTTGGTCCCCGGGTTTACGAGCTACCACGATCAGGTTCTCGCCCCAGCCCGCCGGAATCATCGGCCTGGCAAAGAACACCGAAACGATCGTGGGAAATCCGAAAATGCCCAATTGCAGCAACCGGGGTACGAAGCGGACATAGGGCGCATCCCACAGACCGTCGGAGAACTGTCGCTCGACACCGAGCCCAGCTCGTTGAGTCAACCGCAACCATTGCGGCGGATCGAGCAGCGAAATATGCGTCTCGTCCCCCAACGCAAACCAAGCGTCGCCCTTGAAGCGCCTTCCGGGCGACGTGGTGTCGGGGACCGAGTAGAGCAGCGCTCCGCCGGGAGCGAGCAAACCCGCCAGGCGCGTCAACGCCTCTGCCGGTTGAGGCAGGTGCTCCAACACGTACTTGGCGATGATCAGGTCGAAACCGCCGCGCTCGATTTCGGGTGGAAGTGCCGCGCCAATGTCGGCCTGAAATGTGTGCGAGCGCGGTGCGATGGTCTTGCTGCGACCGACCGCGTAATCGGAGATGTCGATGCCCCATGTTTCGTACCGTTCTTCTAACCACGAGAGTGTGTAGCCGTGAGCGCATCCCAACTCCATCACGCGACGGCCATTGCTTTGGCGCAGCAGCCGATCGGCCAAGAGCGCATAGAAGCGCACCGACCACCAGTGCATGTTGAAGCGGCGCATTTCATCCAAGCCGAATTCTTTGCTGTAGTAATCCTTGCCGTAGCGATCGGAGCTGGGGGCGGTCATGGCGCCTCCGCACGAGGAACTGAAACGTCGAGATCCAGCGACGACAACTGTGCTTTGACCGCAGCAAACACATCTTCGGGCGTAATCTTCAGCATGCAGATCATTCCTTGGCAGCAAGGCGGCGTGTAGCCGTACGTCGTGCACGGCGAACACGGTACCTGCGCAGCGATCGAGCGAAAACGATGACCCGGCGGTCCCCACTTGGAGAGCACGCCAGGCCCGAACAGATGCACCGTGGGTGTGCCGAGTGCATAGGCAAGGTGCAATACGCCGCTGTCGGCGCTGACGTACATGTCACAGTCGGCGACCACAGCAGCGGCTTGCACGAGTGAGCACCGGCCTGCGAGATTGACGTGAGTGCTGACATCGAGTGCGCTGGCGATTTGTGCAGCAGCCGCAACGTCCGTGGGTCCACCCAAGACCACGACTCCAGCGCCGTGTTCTGCCAATAGCTGAGCGAGTCTTGCGTAGCGTTCGGTGGGCCACCGCCGTTCCGGGATCGACGCGCCCGGATGAATCGCCACCTTGTGCTTGAGGATCAGCGGCTGCAGTGCTTGCTGCGCGAACTGCCGTGCAGCATCAGGGAGTGGATAAAAAGGAGTATCCGGATCCCATTGGCACTCCGCGCCCGTCGCTGCGCGCGCCAGCGCGAGGAACATTTCGGCCTCGTACGTTTCGAGGTTGTAGCCAATCGCCTGAGTGAACAGACGGCGACGCAACGTCGTACCAAAACCGATGCGACGCGGAGCGCGCGTCAACCACGCAACAATCGCCGACAGGCAATGAAACTGCTCGGTATCGATCACCAGGTCGTAGCGCCGGCGCAGGATCACCAGCAGATCGAGCGGGAAGCGATCGTACCGATAGACCTGACCCACCAACCCAGTCGGTGCAATGACCGAGGCGTTGCGATTTTCTGCCAACAGGTCGAGCTCGGCGTTGGGCCATGCGGCCCGCAAGGCGCGCAGCATCGGGATAAACAGCACGGCGTCGCCGATCCCGCCAGGTCGAATCACTAGTACGCGCCGCGGCGGCAGCGCGCCGTCGAGCGTGGGCGCGCTCGCGCCGAATGGCGCAAGCGCCACGCACAGAGCACGTCCCAGGGTCGCATCGGCGACCTTGATGAAATCGGAGGCAAGCGACATCGCCGGCGGATTGTACGGTGGCCACTGCCAATCCTCAGCGCCGATTCGGACGACGGTCTGTTCCGGCCTACGCACCGCCGGTTCGAGCGCCTCTACGTGAGAGCAGCGCCGAGCCAACGCTGGAGCGCGTTGAGCAACGTCGCGCGTTGTGCCTCAGGCATGCCCCACGTCGACAGTCGAATTTCTTCGGTGGGTCAGTCCCAGTGTTTCTCGGGGCTCAGCTTCGGATGAGCCATGGCGAGCAGCCGATAGTCGCGCCCGTCTTTGGCGTGAGCGTCGTGATACTTGGCGGTGAGCCGCGCCAGTGTGTCCGCCAACTCCTGCGCGAATTCATCACGCAACGCTGCCGTTGCGAAGCGGACTTCCGAGCCGATCGTGAGTGTTGGCAGGCGTTTGGCTTGTTGGAGGGCCAGCCGCTGGAGCGTGCTCACTTCTCTGACGGTCTGTGTGGACGCGGCCATCAGGTAGGCGGCAGAGAATCTGTCGGCGATCGCGGATGGCTCGAGCCCCAGATCGCCAAGCATCGAAAGATCGAGTGAAAAGGACTGCGCCGTGGCGCGCAGCATTCGCTCGCGACAGTTGCCTTTGCGCCGCTCTTCGATGCACTCGACCAGGCCGGCACGTTCTAAAACCCGCAAGTGGTAGTTGAGCTTTTGCCTGGGGATCGAAAGTTTGCGGGCGAGCGATGACGCGGACTGCGGAACCTGCAGTTCACGCAACAACTCCAAGCGTCCCTTGCCGAGCATGGCGGAGGCACGGCGTGGGTCGTCGATGATCGTGACCGGATGTGCCTCTTGCATGGGCGGGACGTTACGCCGACAACATTTCTTGTCAAGCCGATTTTTACTGTCGCTCAATCCTGGATAGGCACCGCAACCCAACCCAGGTCAGGCTTTCCGGGTGTCGTCTCGTCCCTCTTTGCGGGCGCTGCTGCCCGCCTATCGCTCGCTTGTGGGTGAAGCGGATCGTTGGCTCGCCCAGGCACTCGAGGCTCAGAAAGCCGAGGGGGTCCAATGCGGGCGTGGGTGCTATCGGTGCTGCCTCGGACTGTTCGACATTTCGGCGGCCGACGCGTTGTTGGTCGCCGAGGGCTATCGCCAGGCAAACCCCGGCCAGCGACAGGCGCTCCGCTTCCGCGCACAAGCCCAGCTGGGCGAGATCAGGTTGCGTGCCCCAGAGTGGCCGGACCCGTGGCGGGTCGAGGCCCTGACGAGGAGCGGTTCGACGAGATCTGTGACGCACAGTCCGATGCACGGTGCGTCGCGCTTTCCGATGACGGCTCGTGCCTCATCTACGACCACCGGCCACTGATCTGCCGTCTCCACGGTCTCCCGATGTACGATCCCACCACATCGCGCGACTGCGGAGGAGCGTGCGACTTGAACTTCCCGCCGTATGATCTGGAATCCAAGCCGGCATTGCATTTCGCTCACGCTGATTTTGTGCGACGGGAAACAGAACTACTCGACGCCATCGAGGGCCAAATTCAGCGGCCGGACGTTGCGTCGACGGTTGTTGCGGTCGCCCTTCGGCGTGCCGCTGTTGAGGAGGAATCGCACGATGAGCGCTGACGGATCGCTGGCCCTCGGACTGCAAGTGCTGGCCGGGTTGTCGTTGGCTGCTTGCTGTGGCTTGAGAGCATTCCTTCCCCCGTTCGTGATTGGCCTGATCGCACGTCTTGGGGCCGCCGGCTTGTTACCTGTCGACGCACTGCCGCTCGCTGATTCGTTGCATTGGTTGTCGAGCACGCCGGCCCTGATTGTTTTTGGCGGTGCTACGGTCTTTGAATTGCTCGCTGACAAAGTCCCCATTGTCGATCACGTGTTGGACGTGGTGCAGACGATTGTCCGGCCGCTCGCCGGCGCCTTGGTGTTTGCTGCGGCTCTTTCGGATGTGTCACCTCTGACCGGTGCGATTGCGGGCCTGCTCGCAGGCGGAACCGTTGCGGGCGGGGTGCACATACTCAAGGCCAAGATCCGCTTGCTTTCGACGTTAGGAACGGGCGGTATTGCCTCACCCATCATCTCCACACTCGAGGATCTTTTCGCTCTCGCGGGGTCGTTCTTGGCGATGGTCGCCGCGGTTCTTGCTGCGATATTTGTGGCTGGCGGAACGCTCTTCACGCTTTACATCGTGATGAAGTTCCTTCGCCGAGTAGGCCGGCTCGCGCCAGAACGGGCCGCAGAAGTTCAAAATAGCTCATCCAACCTCACCATCTAGCCAAGCACCAACGTCCGCATTGCCCCGTATCGGCAGCGGCAAGGTTGGCTTATGGGCGGTATCTTCCCGGCGTGCGCTATTCGCTTCAGTGTCTGATCCTCGCCTTGGTGTTCCCGGTGGCGGCCCACGCGGACGCGTTGCCGCTACCGGTGTCGACCGCGCTCGATTGTAAGTCGCTGGATCTCGACTTGCGGGGCGGGCGCGTCGACGTGGTGATCGATCCTGACGCCGAGGAACCCTCGCTCGAAGCGACCGATTACGTCGACAGCAACGCAGCACGCGGCTTTGTGGTGCTCGAACCCGGCGCCAATGGCACACTGCATGTGGGCCAAGCCTACGGTGAAGACGCGGTGGCGCCGCGAGTGCTGATCAAACTCGTGTTGCACCCCGATCAGCAACTCACGATTCGAGGCAGCGACCTGGCGATCTCGATCGAGGATCTGCGCGGACTCGGCCGGGACGACGACGCCTCTGCCTCCAAGCCGATTACCGTAGCGAGCGGTTCGCCCGACGCACTTACCTTGTCGCCCAACGATTCCGATGTGCACTTGGTCGGAGTAGGAGCCGTGACGCTGGGCGGGCAACGCACACGTTATCGATTGGAGCGAACGCATGGTCAGGTTCGCGCGCAACTCAAGCGGGGATCGATCGAGAGTGCGTTCCATCGCGGCAACATCGACCTCACCGCAAGCGACACCGACCTGCGCGTTACGTCTTTCAGTGGACTGCTTGCGACGCGCCAAGACGGCGGCGCCGCAGTGGTTCAGGAGGGCAGCGGCTCGCTTGATATTGCGATCGATGCTCCCAACGCCTGCGAGGTGTCCGGCTTCGTGGGTGCGATTTCGATCAATGTCAAACACGGCGCAGCGCGCATCGAGCGCAGCGGATCGGCTGAGTCGGTGATCAATCTGATCGCTACGCAAGTTGATCTCGAGATCGAAGAACTGACCGGCCGGCTGAATCTGCAACTGGCCGATGGCAGCCTGAAACTGCGCCAAGCACATGGATCGGTCACGGTTGCCGCCCAGGGTAACGCCACGCTGGAATTGAGCGAACTGCTCGACATCCTCGAGCTGCGCACTCAAGACGGTGTCGATTCGAAGGTGCACGGAGTGCAAAAGCGTTTCACGGCGCGAATACGAGATGGCAAACTCAAGGCCGAAACACTCGCGGACATCGACTTGGTGACGAACAACGCCCAGGTCTGGGTACAAGAGGTTTCGGCGGCGTCTCGCATCGACCTCACCGATACCGAATCGGAATTGGACATCAGCAGCGCTCAAGGGTTCCCGACCATCAAGTTGTTGGGCGGTTCACGCACCAGGATGGTGCTCCGCGATCCATGCATGGTCCGGATCGATGGCGATCTCGATGCGCTGCGCAATCAACTGCAGGTCGATGGGTGCGAACTGATCGGCGATCGCGATTCATCGCCGCTGAGCTTTCGCAGAAATCCGACGCAACAGCCCCAGATCATTACCGTGAATCTCGGCAGCGAGGCTGAACTCACAGTACGTGCTCGCCCCTGAATGAACACCATGATCGACAACTTGCAGCGACGTCGTGTCGCGTTGTTCGACGCAGGCGGCACGCTCATCACGCTCGATCACGACCGTGTTCGCCGTTCATTGCAGCCCGTTTCAGAGGCCATTCCTTCCGACGAAGCGTTCGAACTGGCCGAAGCTGGTGCGCGTCTCTGGGCAGATGGCGCCATTCGAGCCCGCATGAGTGGGCGCGAATTGTGGAACGGATATTTCGGGTCGCTGCTCGCCGGCGCCGGCGTCGAAGAACCGGCGATCGAGGCGTGCATCGAGGCGTTGTGGGAAGCCAACCGGACGCAGGGACTGTGGCGCAAGCCTGTCGCTGGCGCACGCGAGGTCATTGCGCGGCTGCGTGGCGCGGGATTTCGAATGTCGGTCGTGAGCAATGCGGAAGGTCAGGTCGAAAACGATCTGCTTGACGCTGGTTTCGGAAACTCGTGGGAGACGGTTGTCGATAGCCACGTGGTCGGCGTGGCGAAGCCCGATCCGCGGATCTTCGAAATTGCGCTCGAACGCATGGGCGTAAGTGCCGATGAGGCTTTCTACGTCGGTGATGTCCCGTACTTCGATGTTGCAGGCGCGCGCGCCGCGGGAATGCCGGCTGTGCTGATCGACCCTCATGCGATACACGCGGCAACCACCGAGGCGGCGCGCATTGCGTCGATTCGAGAGCTACCGGCACTCTTGGGTCTATGAGCGCCGCTACAATTCGCGCATGACTCACGCCCTACAAACACAAGCGCTGACCCGTCGTTTCGGTAGCTTCGTGGCGGTGGACAGCCTCGATCTCGTTGTTCCTCGGGGCAGTCTCTACGGCTTTTTGGGGCCCAATGGGGCCGGCAAGTCGACGACGATCAAATGCCTCACCGGACTGCTACGCCCGAGCGCCGGCGCGATTCAAATACTCGGCATCGACCCTGTTGCCGATCCAGTGCAGGTGCAACGCACGATCGGTGTCGTGCCTGAGGACCTAGCGCTCTTCGATCGTCTGACCGGAGCCGAGACACTCTCGTTCGTCGGGCGAGTACATCGGCTCGATCCCAAAGTCTGGCGCGAGCGCGCCGAAGAATTGCTAGCGCTGATGGACCTCGGCTCGGCCGCCAACTCACTGGTTGCCGACTACTCACACGGCATGCGCAAAAAACTCTCGCTCGCAGCCGCGCTGCTCCCCGCACCGCAGTTGTTGTTTCTGGATGAGCCGTTCGAGGGTATCGATCCTCTCGCCGCCAAACAGATCAAGGACCTGTTGCATCGCTTCGTGCAGGCCGGCGGGACAGTATTCCTTACCTCGCACATTCTCGAAATCGTCGAACGGCTGTGCGATCAAATCGGCATCATCGTGAAGGGACGGCTGGCAGCACAAGGAAGCTTGGCATCGCTGCGAGGCGTGGACGGTGCCGATCGTAGTCTGGAGCAGGTGTTCTTGGAGTTTGCAGGCGGAGAAACTCTCTCGACATCACTGCCGTGGCTCATGACGTGATCGAGTCGATTCGCACGCTGATCTGGCTGCGCTGGCGCCTGCTCGTCAACGCACTCAGGCCAAGCTCGCGCGATACGATCGAACGGTTCTCTCGTGCCCTCGATGTGCTGGTGCCAATCCTGCTGCTGATCGTGCTTGCACCCACATTGCTGAGCATTGCCGTGCTGGCCCTATTGGGCGGGTCGGCTCTGCCCGGGGACGAATCTTTCCGCCCCGTCGTGCTGATCCTGGTACGGGTCGGTTTGGGGGCGGTCCTTCTGCTCGCGGTTTTCCTGCCGGTGCTTCGGGCCCGTCAAACCGGCGGCATCGGGCGATTGCTGCTCTCCCCTCTTTCCCGCTCCGCACTTCATGTCGCCGACGCAGCCGCGGGTCTTGCCGACCCGTGGCTCTTGGTTGCCATTCCCGTGCTGTTGCTGATGCCGCTCGGCATCGCCGCGGCGGGCGCCTGGTGGGCCGCACTTCAATCCGCCATCGCCGGAGTGTTCACGCTGGCGACCTTGACATTCGCGGGCGCTGCGGCAGCACACGGCCTCATGCTGGTGTTTCGCAAGCGCGGGCGCGGTGAATGGGCCGTCTTGGCCCTGATGGGGCTCTTGCTCGTGGGAGAGCTGCTGTTCGTTTGGAGTCTCCCGAGCGGAGACGGCCGCGCGGTACCCGCGACACGATCACTATCGGGAGCTCCTTTGTCCGAGACTTTCCCGTATTGGTCATGGGCCGTTCCAACAGAGAACTTCGCAATGGTGCTGTCGCGATCGACGCGCGGCGAAACGGCTTGGTTTCCGCTGGCTCTGTCGTGCGCTTGGATGGCGGTGGCGTTCGGCGTCTCTCGATCCCTCTTCAGACGGCTTGCGCAGGCACCGAACGAAGGCAGTGGAACGCGCGGCGGCGCGCGGCAATGGTTACCGGGCTGGCCTGCGGACTGGGTCGGACCAGGGGTGGCCGCCGTGATGCAAGCTCATCTGCGGTTCTTTTTTCGAACGCTGCGTGGCAAGACGGCGGTATACGGAGCACCGCTTCCCGGTCTGATTTTCGGGGTCATGCTTCGTGGTCAGTCATCGGCGTCGCGCGAGTCGGGTCTGGGGACTGCCTTGTTCCTGATGGTGTCGATCACGGGGTTGTGCATGCTGTATCTACAACCTTTGGTCGCCAATCAGTTTGCAGCTGAAGCGGGAGGATTCACCCGGCAACGCCTCTCGCCTCTCTCGCTGCGCGAGTTGCTGCGCGGCCGATTCGTTGCGGCACTCGCGTTGTACCTCGCCATCACAGCGGTTTCTTTGGCCGTGTTTTGGATGCTGTTTCCGGTGATCGCACCAGCACTGGTCGCAACCACGCTGATGGCGGGTTGCTCGACATTCGCGCTGTTGCTGCCGTTGGCAGCCCTGCTCTCTGCGGTTTTTCCGAGGGCTGCGGACTTGAGCCGGTTCGGCTCGGCGGGCAATCCGAATGCGGTCGCTGCGACGGTCTTGAGTGTTGCCATCTTGCTGGTCTTCGCACCGGTCGCCGGTTTGTTTGGGCTGATCTGGTGGTGGAGTGGGAGCGTACTCGCCGTGGCGTTGGCAGCCCTCGTCTGCACGACGGCTGCCATCACCTTGGGGCTCCTCTTGCTCAACCTCGTGGAGCCGGCGGTAGCGACGCGACTCGAAAACTTGTCGATCGCTGCCCAAGGCCGCTGAGCTACATCGGCTCGATCAGGAGTTCAACGAGGCGCGCGCCTCCTTCGGCTTGTGCGAGTCGTCCTACAACCTGCGGCTTTCCACTCGTGACGACCGTATTCAGGTCCAACGAAGTCGCCTCGATCGGCGCTTGGCCGTTGCGCGCGGCGATTTGGGGGTCCATCCACGAGTCCTCGAGCCGTAAGCGAACCTCGAATGTATCCGCGCCGGCACGTTTGATCGCACAGTCGATGATCGCACCGACATTTTGGTACGTGAACGAGGTAACCGGTACATCGTCGCTCTTTGAGCCGATTATCGTTGCGGGAATCGCGACGCGCGAGCCGATCGTGATCTTGCCGGAGTCTCCGTTGTCCAAGACGACGAACTGATAGATGCGCGGCGGCGCGGTTGGCTTCTTGTCGCTGCGCTCTTGTGCGATCGTCACCTGAACTCTGACGGCTCGATCGCGCTCGATCGCCTTTCCCGGTTCGGCGGCGATTGCACCAACGCTGATTGCCATCAACACGAACGACAGAACATTTGGGATCGAGATTCGCATCGCACTCCCCTTGTCTCGGTTGTTGACCGGTACTGGAGCGCCAGCGTTGTGCTGGATCGCACCCGCACTACGCCGGTGGATTGCGACGTGTCTAGCGAGACCTGCCGGCGCCGCGCTTGCCCGGCGGACCGGTGCGACCCGAGTGCCCCGGCCTGTCTCCCCCACGGTGGCGGCCGCGACTCGCGCGCGAGGCACCATCGGATTCAGGCGCCGAGAACCCTTCTAGCGGCAGTTGCACGATGGGCAAACCGATCAGCGCTTCGATCTCGCGTACGACCCCACGATCGCGCGGTGTAGCCAGCGAGATCGCCATTCCGGTGCGCGAGGCGCGACCGGTGCGGCCGACACGATGGACGTAGTCCTCTGGATTGCGAGGCATATCGAAGTTGACGATCAAGTCGATGTCGTAAATGTCGATCCCGCGGCCAGCGACATCTGTCGCAACCAAGACCGGAGCCTCGTTCTTGCGAAAGGCATCGAGCACGCGCTCGCGATTGTTCTGCGACAGCAAGCTGGAGAGACTGACCACGGTGTGGCCGACGCGGCGCAACTGTTGGGCAATCGCCGACGTCGCTTCACGTGTCGCTGTGAATACGATGGTCTTGACGCCTTTGTTGTTGCTCATCACGCGGCAAAGCGCAGCAATCTTGTCGGTAGAAGAAATCTCGTACAGTCGATGCTCGATGCCGGAGGCCGCGACCCGCTCGGCATCGACGCGCACGATAGTTGATTCCTGCATCAGGCTGCTGGTGAGGCGCTCGACTCCCGGCAACATCGTCGCCGAAAACAACATCGTTTGGCGGCTCAATGGCAAGCGGCCGGCAATCTGCAGCACATCGTCGATAAAGCCCATATCGAGCATGCGATCGGCTTCGTCGAGTACCAGCCAGCGGATGAAGCGCGGGCGTAGCCACGCTGTGGTTAGAAACTCCAGCAACCGCCCCGGCGTGCCGACCACAACGTCGGGTGGCTTGACCAACTGTTGGCGCTGGTCGCCGAGACTCGTGCCGCCATAGAGCACCGCCGTGCGGATGCCGAGTTGCGCCCCGAGTTTGGTCGAAACCCCACCGACCTGTTGCGCAAGTTCGCGCGTGGGACAGACCACCAAAGCCTGCACTTCGCCATTGGGCACCAGAGCGTTAAAGATTGGGACCAAGAAGCCCAAGGTCTTGCCGGTCCCGGTCTGCGCGACACCGATGAGGTCTCGGCCTTTGAGTGCGATCGGAATCGTGCGGCTCTGTACGGGTGTTGGCTTGACGAAACCGCCAGCAAACAGGACCCGCAGCAGTTCGGGTTTGAGTGGGAGTTGATCGAAGGTGAGCGCGTCGGTAACGAGTCCAGAGGTATCTGTCATTGGCGGCCAGTCTACATGGGAACCGGCCCGGCGCGTTGAATCACATTTCGGGCATCCGATAGACCGGAAGAGCGAAGCGATCCGGCTCAGCCGCAAACGCCTGCGCGCTCGCTGCGTCAGGAAACAGGAACAACCGGCCTGCGTACTCGGCCCGCAAGGCATCCGACGAGGGCAGGAAGCGCTGCATGGTGACCGGATCGGTGAGCTCGCCGGTGAACGTCGTGGGGTCTTTTAGAAAGGCAGTCTTCAGCTCCTGATCGGCGAAGAAGTACACCTCGTAGTTCACGAAGACGCGATGATCGGCATCGAGCACGGCGGTACGAGAGGGATCCACCGCTGACGGCAACGTCATGTTCTGCGCTATGAGGTAGTTTTCGGGGCCTTGCACGAAGGCCGTGGGACATGGCACTCAGCAGAACCCAATCGGCACACCGTTGACCCACACCGGCGGCAGGTGTGGATTGAGTTTGCGCTGAGTCACGATGCAACGATCGTTGGGCGTGGATTTTCCCCCGAGGAACGTCAAGCGCGGATGCTCGGCATTGGCGTCGTCATAGGCAGCCCCGGCGGGAGTGATGGGCTCACGGGCGCGAAGATCGACGTCGGGCTGTGAGCAACCAGCCGCAAGACCGAATATCAGAAGTACGAGTCCACGATTCACTTTGTCGCTCCACTAAGGCTCGAGGTTGGCAAAACCGCGCAACCAAGACTGCTTTCCGTCACGGTCGAGAATGGTGCCATGCGACATGATGACGCGCTCGAAATCCCACTGCTTCACCGGTTGCAGCGATCGCATCAAGGCCAATCGATCGGTCATGAAGTACCACCGGAAGACGCGCGATGGGGCAAGTTTCCCGACCACTCCGTTGAGTGTCATTAGCCAGCGCATCAGGCCAGAAAGTTCGTTGGTGAAGTGAAACACCAGATCGGTGGCGATCAGTGTGCGTGACGGCAGATGCCAAAACAGCGCCTCGTGCAGCTTGGTTCCCTCGACCTGCAGGACCCGTAGCGTCTGAGTCCATTCGGCAGGCCAAGCGTCCTCGAACGTCCCGTCGATTCGTGGCAATCGTGCCAAAAGGACATCGCGCGCCGGTCGCGGCACGAGGACCCGCGCCTCACGATAGCGCTCGGCGTAGTAGCGCGCCTCGTCGGCATGCAACGTGTTTGGACACAGAATCAAGGCCACGCGTCCGAGCCGTTCGAGCGCCTCGAAGTCTTGTTCGAGCAGTCGTATTCCACTGTGGATCGCCAGCTCCCCATTGCTACGACGCACCACGGTCATGCGGCGCTTGAAGGGGGAACGCTTCCAACTGCCGTCGAGGCACCAGATGTCTTTGTCTATCGGGCGTAGCGGTTCGTAGGGATAGATCGGGTCATTCATGGCGAGTCCTCTTGGTTGACAACCCACGCCGCCGTTTCACGCACGGTCTGTTCCGGGTCGTCGATCAGACGCTTGGCCACGGCGAGAGTTTCCTCGTCCCGAAGATTGGCACCGACCGTCAGTGCGTTGCGCACCAAGCCGGCGCGCTTGGGTCGTAGCAGCGGTGTGCGCCGGAAGCGCTGGCGGAACGCCGGCACTTCCAGCGCGGCCACCTCGGCCAGCGAGGTTCGCGCGTAGTCTTCGCGCAACTGGAAGGCCGGCTCCGCCGAAGGCTCGATCCGTCGATTCCACGGACAAACCTCCTGGCAGACATCGCAACCGAAGAACCAATCGCCGATCGACGCGCGCAAGTCTTGCGGAAACGTACCGCGGTGTTCGATCGTGAGATACGAAATGCAGCGACGCGCATCGACGACGAACGGTGCAGCGAATGCATCGGTGGGACAAGCGTCGAGACAAGCGCGGCAAGAGCCGCATCGATCGAGAGCCAAACCACCTGTCGGCTCCAACTCCAGATCGGTCAGTAGCACTCCGATGAAGCGCCACGAATCCCCTTCTGGTCCGATCAGGCAAGCGTTCTTTCCAATCCAGCCCAGGCCAGCGCGAACCGCCATCTCGCGCTCCAAGATCGCCGCTGTGTCTACCAGCACGGCGCGTCTCACCGGTGATCCAACGAGGCGTTCGATCGCATCGCCCCACGCCCCGATCCTCGTTTCCAACAAGTCGTGGTAGTCCTGCCCCTGCGCGTAGCGTGCGATATAGGGACCGAGTCCCGGCAATGCGCGTCGATCGAGCGGTGCGCAAAGGTAGCTTTGCACCGCCACCAACGCGCTCTTGGCCCACGGCCAACGCCGATGTAGGTCCTTTCGCACGTCCGCGGTGCGAGCCAGCCACTCCATCCCGGCATGGGCGCCGCGCTCCAACCAAGCATCGAACTGAGCACCAAAGTCCGAAGGGCCGCAGCGCGCCACCCCACAGGCCGTCAGCCCGAGTTCTCGCCCCAACTCCAAGATCGCGGTATTCGATGGACGGCTCACGCCCAGGAATCTACCCTACGCGGCGATGCACATCGTACACATTGCCGCCGAGATGGCGCCGTTCGTGAAGGTCGGAGGACTGGGTGACGTTGTCGGCGCCCTTCCGCTGGCTCAAGCGCGCGCCGGACATCAGGTCACCGTCATTCTGCCCGCCTATGCGCGCGTGCTGCGCGAGCGTCAACTTTTCGCGTCGCCAACCGGATCGGTGTCGTTTCGAGTCGCAGGCCGGGATGTGCGCGGCGGCGTGCACACGCTCTCGCATCACGGTGTAACGGTGCTGCTGATCGAGCAAAACGATTTCTTCGGTCGTGACGGTGTTTACGACGGGCCGCATGGAGCGTTCGGCGACAACGGGCTGAGATTCGGTTGGTTTTGCGGTGCTGCTCTGGACGCTCTGCGAGATGTCGTACCGGCGCCCGATGTGATCGTCTCGCATGATTGGCCGGCTGCACTGGTGCCGGTCTTGATGCGTGCGCAGTCTCATTCCTTCGAGTCGGTGGGAGAAACAGCGTCGGCGTTGGTGATTCACAATCTGGCGCATCAAGGCGTGTTTGCTCGCGATTTGGCACGGCGTCTAGGGATCGCCGACCTGTTTCTCGATGCTGGAGCGCTGGAGCACGACGGGACGCTCAACATGCTGCGCGGCGCGATTCGATGCGCAACGTGCGTGATTACCGTAAGCCCCACCTACGCAGGCGAAATCGTGTGGGCGCCGCTGGGCGAGGGACTGGAAGAGGACCTGCTCGCTCGCGGCCGCGATCTGGTCGGGATTCTCAACGGCATCGACACCGAGATTTGGAATCCAACGCTCGACAAGCACATTGCCTCGTCGTTCAGTGCTGAACACCCAGCCGGCAAGATCGCCTGCAAGGCCGCCCTGCAACAAGAGTTGGGAATGCGCGTCGACGCATCGCTACCGTTGTTCGCGGTTGTGTCTCGACTCGACCGTCAAAAGGGTCTCGATTTGCTCTCCCCTGCGGCGCCCCGGTTGGTCGAGCGAGGCGCTCAGTTGGTGGTGCTCGGCAGCGGCGATCGCGGCCTGATCGAATCGCTTTCCGGGCTTTCGCGAGTATGGAAACAGTCGGTGGTTGTGATCGATCGCTTCGATGAGTCTCTCGCTCACCGGATTTATGCCGGCGCTGACTTCTTCGTGATGCCCAGCCGATTCGAACCGTGCGGGTTGGGGCAAATGGTGGCGCTTCGGTATGGCGCGATTCCGATCGTCCGCCGCACAGGAGGTTTGGCCGACACCGTGCGCGACATCGACGAACATCGCGAAGACGGCACCGGATTGGTGTTCGATCACGCCGATGCAGCGGCAGTCGAATGGGCCTGCGGTCGCGCCTTGGAGTTATGGCGCGCCCCGCATGACCGGGTCGGCCAGGTACGGGCGCGCGGGATGAGCCTCGATTTCTCGTGGGATCGGAGCGCCCTGCTCTACGACCAGTTGCTGGAGCGAGCCGTTCGATCCGAACGCCGCCGCGTCTTTTCCCCGTAAACCACGACACGCCAAGCCGTTCAGCCAGGAACCGACGGATCCCGTCCGCCGGTGGGCGAACATTTCCGGGAATTTTTGTGGGAATCGCTTGCGCTCGATCGTCTGTCCATTATTATTCCTGGACATTACTTAGACAGACCCGCTTACAACGCCTGTTTCGGCGGGTCAGGAGGCTCTCATGAAAAGACTCGTCCGCTCGTTCTTCGCACTGGCCGTAGTGGCCAGCCTGTCCGTTATCAGTGCCCAGGCTCAAACTGCGCGTGTCCGTGTGGTCCACGCCTCTCCCGACGCACCGGCCGTCGATGCGCTCGTCAACAACTCGTTGCGGCTCTTCCAGAATGCCGAGTTCGAGGACGTTACCCAGTACCAGTCAGTTCCCGCCGGCCTCTACAACGTCAAGGTTGTTCCGGCCGGTGGCGGTGCCGGGTCGGCTGTGATCAACGCCGATCTGAACCTGCTCTACTTCAAGGACTACACCGTTGTCGCCGTCAACCGTCTCAACAGCATCGAGCCAATCGTGCTCGAGGATGACAACGGCTTGCTTGCTAACGCAGCCATTCCAGGCAGCGCGCGCGTTCGTTTCTTGCACGCGTCGGCCAATGCACCGGCGGTCGACATCAAGGTCGTCGGCGGTCCGTATCTCTTTCAGAAGATCCCGTTCAAGGGCGTGGGTGACTACATCAACGTGCCCGCCGGCCGCGTCGACGTCGAAGTTCGCGTTGCCGGGACCGACACGGTGGTTCTGACCGTTCCGGGCTTGCAGTTGAAATTGGGTGCCACGTACACGATCTTCGCCACCGGTCTGGTGGGTGAATCGCCGGCGCTGAATGCGATTGCGGCAGAGGACTCGCGCGGGCCATTCGTGATTCGTCCCGGCCGCTTCAATCGCTGATCTCTATTGAATCGTTTTGCCTCTTACTCGGGGCAGGCCTCGCGCCTGCCCCGATTCTTTTTGACGAGTCAAAAGGGGGGGATTCGACAAACGAGCTCGCTCACGGCTCGAAGGAGCACCTGGATTCGCCGTCGACGAGGTATGCTCCGCGCGCCTGCTCGAGCGCGCCCTGCGTTGTTGGTCGTGCCGGGATGGCCCATCACTCGGTTTCGAGGAGTTGTCGAAGGTGCGAGCCAAAGCCCGGATGCTGCTGCTGAGCCTGCTCGCCAGTGTTCTGGTGGGCGCATTTGCCGGATCAGGCCTCTTCACATTCGTGACCGCCAACGGTACTTCCTATATGTCCGACGATCCGCGCGTATGCATCAACTGCCATGTCATGCGCGAGGACTACGACGGCTGGAGTCATGCTTCTCATCATTCGGTCGCAACCTGCAACGACTGCCATCTGCCCCATGACAACATCCTCCACAAGCTGTTCGTGAAGGCCTCCAACGGCTATCACCACTCCAAGGCGTTCACCCTGCAGAACTTTGCAGAGCCGATTCGAATCAAGCCTTCGAATGCCAGGGTGCTGGAAGCAAACTGCCTGCGGTGTCACCAGACGCTGACCGACGAAATCACCGCGCATGGCACGCTGGGCGTACCAACAGATTCGCTCCTGCTCGCCGATCTATACGGCTGTGTTCGCTGTCATCAAGAGGTGGGACATGGCCCGAGCCGGTAGTAGCAGTTCTCACAGCGGCCGGTTTCTGCTGTCACTGAACCTGAGCTCGGTCACTTTCAAGCGACGCTCGCGAAGAGGTTGCGCATGACTCGATCCAACCGTTCCTTTTTCTCACGAACATCGGTGCGAATGGGCCTGATTGCGGCAGGCGCCGCGATCGCCACGATTCTGGTGATGACGCTGTACACCAACGTCTCGACTCGCAAGCAGGAAGCCAGGCAGACGGCGCTGCGGATCGTCGAACTCACCGAAACGACGGTAGATCCCGCCGAATGGGGCAAGAACTTCCCGCGCCAATTCGACTCTTATCAAAAGACCTCCGAGCGCTATGGCACTCGGTACGGGGGCGGCGGCAGTGAGGCGCTGGCCACCGACCGGCTTGCGGCGGACCCGCGGTTGGTAACGATCTTCGACGGTTACGCGTTCTCGATCGACTTTCGCAATCGTCGCGGTCACGCGTACATGCTCGACGATCAACGGGAGACCAAACGGGTCACCGAGCGCAAACAACCTGGCTCGTGCTTGCACTGCCACGCTTCCAATACGGTGGCGTTTCGGACGCTTGGCCTGAAACAGGGCTCACCCGGCACGCTGGGCGAGCCTTTCAACAGCGCCAATGGACAGGCCCAGTTGATGGCTGGATTCGAAGCGATGTGCAAGCTGCCCTACGGCGAAGCGACGAAACTCGTCGACCATCCGGTGGCTTGTATTGACTGTCACGACCCCGCAAGCATGCAGCTACGCGTTACCAAGCCTGGCTTCATCCGAGGCATCAATGCGCTGGCGAACAGCGACGAGCCGGTGCCGCACCTTCCCTCGATCGAGAAGTGGCGCAAAGGCGATCACAGCGTGCCCTACGACGCCAATCGCGAGGCGTCTCGCCAAGAACTGCGCTCGATGGTCTGCGGGCAATGTCACGTCGAATACTATTGCGGCCCCAAGACCACGCTGTTTTTCCCGTGGAACAAGGGACTCAAGGTCGAACAAATCGAAGCCACTTACAATGAATACAAGTTCCCAGACGGTCATCGGTTCTTCGATTGGAAGCATGGCAAGACGGGTGGCGAAGTGCTCAAGGCGCAGCACCCCGAGTTCGAGATGTGGAGTCAAGGCGTGCATGCGCGCTCGGGCGTGTCCTGCGCCGATTGCCACATGCCGTACATGCGCGAGGGAGCGATCAAGATCAGCAACCATCATGTGCGCAGTCCGTTGCTCAACATCTCGCGCGCCTGCCAGACCTGTCATCGCTTTCCCGAGGAGGAGCTGAAGGCTCGCGTCGCGCTGATTCAAGACCGGACACATGCGTTGATGGATCGAGCTGAGGATGCGTTGGTTCAACTGATCGGCGATGTCGAAAAGGCGAAACTCGCAGGCCTTGCGGAGAATCGGCTCGACGCGGTGCTGGAGCTTCAGCGCAAGGCTCAGTGGCGTGTGGATTTCGTCAACGCCGAAAACTCGATGGGTTTTCATGCTCCCGGAGAGGCCGCGCGCATTCTGGGTGAAGCGATCGACTACGGCCGCCAAGGGCAGTTGGCACTGCGGGATTTGAAGTAGCACCTAGATCCCGGCGCCCGACTCCGTTGGGTAGTCGCCGCCTGTGACATCGCCGAGCCGATCGGCGATCGTGGATCGCGCGGTGGAACTCCGGGGCTATTGCCGCGAGTACGTATACGCGCACCCTTCGGCGTCGGGGCCTCTCATCGGGCCATCCGAAACGGCAAATTCACCCAGACGTTCGTCAACGTCAGCCGTTGGCGTGCAGCGTCGGTGAGTTGCTCTGTTTTGTGACTCCAGCGGCGAGTCAGGGCGTTTCGCGGGTCCTGTCGACGGCCGCAACCCGGAGAGGTTGATAGGCGTTATACCGGCGCCGCGACGCACTCTGCTAGTGTCTGCCCATGTCCAAAACCCCCGCGAAACCCTCGGCCGGCACGAAACTCGATGCGATCTTCCGCCCGCGCTCGGTCGCGGTTATCGGCGCTTCGCGCAAACGCCAGACAATCGGCCGCGAGATTCTCGCCAACCTCGTCAACAGCGAGTTCAACGGCCCGGTCTATCCGGTGAATCCCACCGCCGACGCGATCCACTCGATCCGTTGCTTTCGATCGATCACCGATATTCCGGGTCCCGTTGATCTGGCGATCATTACGGTGGCCAAAGATCAAGTGCTCGCCGTCGTCGATGCGTGCGGCCGCAAGGGGGTTTCAGGACTGATCGTCATTACGGCCGGTTTCCGCGAGGTCGGAAGCGACGGTACCGCGCTCGAGGCGAAACTCAAGGCGAAGATCGAGCGCTACGGCATGCGGCTGATTGGTCCCAACTGCATGGGCGTGATCAACACCGAGCCAAGCGTGTCACTGAACGCGACGTTCGCTGCGACCACGCCGGTGCGCGGCAATGTCGGCTTTATCTCTCAATCGGGCGCGCTGGGCGAGGCGATCCTGGCCGACGCCGCGCATCACGGCCTGGGTGTCGCGATGTTCATCTCGATGGGCAACAAGGCTGACGTTTCTGGCAACGACCTGCTCGAGTACTGGGAGGACAACCCCGACATCCAAGCGATCCTGATGTACCTGGAGTCGTTCGGAAATCCGCGGCGCTTCACCGAGATCGCGCGGCGTATCACGCGCAAGAAGCCGGTGATCACGGTCAAGTCGGGGCGCACCGCGCAAGGAGCGCGTGCGGCGTCCTCTCACACGGGGTCGATCGTGGCGCTCGATATGGCCTCCGAGTCGTTGCTCGAGCAGTGCGGCGTGCTGCGCGTCGGATCGATGGAAGAGTTGTTTACGCTGGCTCAAGCGCTTGCCAACCAGCCCGTCCCGAAGGGCGATCGAATTGCCATCGTGACCAATGCTGGTGGTCCCGGAATTCTCTGCACCGACGCGCTGATCGGCGCCGGGATGCGTTTGGCGGAGTTCTCTGCAAAGACCCGGGCTGCGCTTGCCAAGGTGCTTCCACCTGAAGCATCGGGAGCGAATCCGGTCGACATGATCGCGTCCGCCGATGCGGCGAGGTATCGCAAGACACTTGAACTGGTCAAGCGCGACGAAGGGGTCGACGGAATCGTCGCGATCTTCGTGTCGCCCATCATGATCGATGCCTACGAGATTGCCCGCGCCATTGCCGATGCCGCCGACGGTGCCAAGCCGGTGTTGTCGGTCTTCATGGGAAAGCAACGCAGCGCCGAAGGGATCGAATGGCTGCAACGCAAACGTGTTCCGGTCTACCGCTTCCCTGAAGCGGCGGCCGCGGCGATGACCGGCCTGGCGCGCTATCGCACATTGCGCGATCGGCCGATCGGCACGTTCGTCCGCTTCACGGTCGACACGGCGCGTGCCAAACGCGCGATCGCCCGTGCGCGCAAGGCAGGGCGCGTGCTGCTCTCGGCGCGCGAGGTTGCAGACGTGCTCGATGCTTACGGCTTGCCGATGGCGCCTGCGCACCTCACAACGTCCGCCGCGGAGGCGATCGAGGCGGCGCACGTGCTGGGCTATCCGGTCGTGCTGAAGGCGGTGTCCGACGCCCTCTCACACAAGTCGGAGGTAAGCGGCGTCAAAGTCGATTTGCGCAACGCCGACGAGGTCGCGCACGCGTTCAACGACCTGACCACGCGCCTCAAACCGCGGATGCCAGGCCTCGAGATCCAGGTACAGAAAATGGTGACCGGCGGGCGCGAGACAATCCTAGGGATGGTGCGCGACCCGCACTTCGGTCCGGTGCTGATGTTCGGCTTGGGCGGGATTTTCGTCGAGGTGATGAAGGATGTCGCGGTAGGTGTCCATCCGCTGAACGATGTGAATGCCCGCAGCATGATCGAGCGGCTCAAAGGGTATCCGCTGCTGGCGGGGACACGCGGCGAAAAGCGTGTCGATCTCGAATTCTTGCAGCAGTGTCTGTTGCGGTTGTCACAGTTGGTGGGTGATTTGGAGAGCGACCTTGCCGAACTCGACCTCAACCCGCTGATTGTCACTGAGGACGCAACGCGTTCGTACATTGTCGATGCGCGGATCGCGTTGCTGCCGAAGTCGCCGTAGCGGCGGGCCGTTCGCAACATCCGTCGCACGGGTGCTTCATCTGACCCCTTTCTGATCCACCTGGCAGACTTGCAGCGTCGTTACCGAACCATCGCCGGTGACGGCTTCGACCAGGTCGAGCACACCGTCTGCGTTGATGTCGATCAGCGCAGGCGGTGGCTGAACGTCGGTGTCGATCACGAAGCCCGAACCACTGTCTGCGTCGCTCGCGCCGATGCCAATCATCAAGCCACTCTCACCCGAGGAAAGCGAACGCACGCTCCATCGCGGTTGAGCTTCCACGACGTCTCGCCCGTCCTTGCTTTGCTTGCCCGCCATGACCGAGAGCTGATTTCCGGAATGGCGCACGAGCAGATCGGCGTGGCCGTCACCATCGATGTCGGGACCGAATAAGGCGAGGCCGCGATCCGCTTCATCGAGGTCGAAATGAGTCGAGCGCGCGGAGCGTGCGAAGCTGCCGTCGGCTTGACGCAGATAGGCATCGATCGTCAGCGTGTCGTCCTTGAGCCCCTTCCAGTACGCAACGGTGAGATCACGACGCCCGTCGCCATTCACATCGGTCAGCGCGAAGGTCGCAGTTTGCCAAAGATTCATGCGACTCTCGAGCGCGAGGCCTGCTGTGGCGCCCCCACGCGTACGATCTTTTTCCAGCGGATACAAACGCAGCAACTTCTCACCGAACAGCTTGAGCTCGGTGGCAGAGGTCGATGTGACGGCCAGCCACGCCGTGTCGCCATCCATGAGGTACCGCCATTCGAGAATCTTTTCGCGCGAAGGAAGCCTGAGGAATAGCTCTTGAGCACGCAGTGCTCCCGTCGCGAGTGGATCGAGCAGCGTGACTCCGAAACGCTGTGCGGATGGCGCACTCGGCTTCGTCGCAAACAGCGCGTGTCCGTCGCTGCGGACGCCAATGCGCCGGACCGGCGGAGAACTCAAGCGCAGACCGCCGGGATTGCTTTCGACAAGACGCGGGAGCTGAAGTGACTCTGTTTCGACGGCGCCGATTACACCAGACTCGGCCGTGACTTTGGCAAATGTCCGCAATCGGCCGAAAGCGGGGATCACCAGCACGGCGTCTTCGTTGCCGTTTAGACTGCCCGGCGAGTAGCCAGGTTCCGGCTTCCAATTCAACGTCGGATCCGTGAGCCACGGAAGGAGCGGTTCGCTCCAAGCACCGTCGTTGCCCGAATGCAACACTTGCACACCATCGCGCGTCGCAACGAGCAACTCATCGACGCCATCACCATCGACATCGAAGGCAACAACACCGGTCGTATCGGCGGGGAGTTCGGTGTCAGCGTCTCGAGTTGCGGCGGATCGGACGTTACCAAACGGACCAGCTTCAGCGTTGATGCCGGCACCTTGGAGGAAGCGAGGCTGGCGTTGGTCGCGTGGCAACTCGGTGGCGGTGCTGTGGAGGGCGATGAACCTGTAGCAGGTGGCGGACTCTCTGCGATCACGGCGAGCAACTCGCGCTGCTTGCCGCTGGCCCTGCGTGGAACCGCGAACGACTGCAGCGTGCCGGCGATACTCGCGGCGTCACAAGTAGCTCGATCGGCGGCGATGTGTGTTGGCTTGGGAATCTCGGCCGTACGCCCTGGCGCCGCTGCCAAGGCCACGGTCAGCACGAGCGCCACGCTGCAGCAGACGCGCACGCGGCTCATCGCGCACCTCCTGACATAAACAGGTCAAGCCACACCGGGGTACTTGCAACGGGATCGTCCGTGCCGCGCCGGCGCGTCAGAGCGATGTCGGCGCGTTGATCACCATCCAAGTCCCTGATCGAAATATCTCCCAACTCGTCGATCGCTTGCTCGAGCGCGAGCGCGAAAGCCGGGTCATCGTCGTAGCGGCCGTCCGGCTTTCCAGGGTGAATCGTGATCGATCGCCCGGTCGAGAGGTGCACGAAATCGCTGCGACCATCGCCGTCGAAGTCGCCGGCAAACTGCGCAAAGCGATCCAGGCGCAGACGTTTGAAGTTCAGCTTGAGTGTTTCCTTGAGCGACTGACCCTCGATGGCAACGAATCGTCCCTGTTGATCCTGATAGTAAACGTGAAACTCCAGCCCAACGGAGAGCCGCTTGGTCATCACAGCCGCCAGCGCACCGATCGTGCTGACGTCGAAGGTGACCGTGAGCAACTCCTTGCGACGATCTCCGTCGAGATCGGTAAGCGCACGGAGCAACAACCCCTGATAGGAAACCGTCAGCGGAATCCCACGGATATCGCTGGTCGTGTACGGGGCTGGATCGAGCGATCCATCGGGCTGCATGTGATGAAGACGCAGCCTGCCATCGAAGGCGCTCTGCCTATCGCTCTTGCCTTCGTCCGGAAACCCGGCCAGTGTCGCGACCTCGGCGCGCCCGTCGCCATCGATGTCTCCGAAGTAGATCAGTTCGACGTCCCGCGTTGTTGCCGTCGCGTTCGGCGCGGCGGCTTCGTATTGCAGACAGGTCAACGGCACACCGACGGGGGCACCGAAGCGTCCTTGACCCAGCCCGGGAAGAAACGCGACGGTCTCTGACAACCGCACGCTGATCGATCCACCGAACGGCGATGCGTTGGAAGCGCCGGGCGAGACAATCAGGTCAGGCGTTGCATCGCCATTCACATCCTCAATACGCGGCAAAGGGTAGAAGCGCCGTGCCAACTGTCCGCTCTCCGAGTCGTCGGTCGGCAGGACCACTCGCTGCACAGTTCCAGCAGAAAATGCAGAGTCACTCCCGCGGTAATGCGCGAGCCCTGTTTCGGTAGGGATCGCCAAATCGAGCGTCCCATCCATGTCGAGATCGCGCGCGAATGGCAGCGTTGGGAGCAGCGCCCCGCTCCCTGCCATGACGGTTGGCTCTGCGACCAACGGTTCGAGACGAAGCCGTTCGGCAGTTCCTGCGGTCGCAAGACGGATTGCGCTGACGCCGGCATCTGTCAGTGCCAGGAGCGGTGCGAACGGCGGGCCCGCAGCCAACGAGGTGACATCGGCCGACAGTCGCAGACTGAGCCCCTTCCCTGCAATGCCCCCCTCCGACGACAGGTACAACTGCAGCTCACGTACGTCTTCGAGCAGTGGCACCACTTCGACCGACTGCGCGAACCCCTGTTGCTCAACCGTCGACTGAGTCGTCCAGTGGCGATAGTCGAGCAGCACGGCGAGGTCGATGGAACCGTCTTGATCGAGGTCGGTCGGAATCAGCGCCGCTGGAGCGCACGGCAGATCGAGGCGAGCCGGTTTGCGTGGCAGGGCTGCAGGACGGGCCAGGGCCAAGCCGCAACCGGCCAAGAGTACGAGCGGGACGACCGAGGGAAGCTTTCGCATGTTGCAAGCAACGCATGACCCGGCTATTGGTTGCAAGCGGCTGCTTGATAACCAAAGAACCGGATCCAATCACGCCGAAGGCTCGATGCGGATCCCGATGAGGACGGCCGAGTTCGAGGCCGCCGGTTACTTGTACTGATCGGGCTTCTTGTCAGACGATTGCGAGCGCCGCCGCGTACAAGCAGTCGACCTCTGGCAGGTGAACGGAGAACGTGTCGAACAAAAGCAACTCGCGCAGCAGTGCTGCGTCTGACTCATCGTCCTCATTCAAGTGGTGCAATACATCTTGCAACGCCAACGAGTAGATCGCGCCGCCGAGCGGAATCAATTCGGCGTTGGGGAACGTGTTCGCGATTGCCGGGAGGATGCGGCTGGACTGCACCGACTCGGAAGGATCGTCGCGAGCCAAGAGCGCTGCCTTGGGTCGTGCGACCTGCCTTGACAGTGGCTGGTCAGAGTCCGGCAGCGGCAAGAAGCATCGATCGGGAAGCGCTTGGCGCACGAGGCCCGCCAAGGCAAGCGTCGCATCGGACCATTGGAATCGATCGGGGCCGACGAACTCCTCGACGTACATGACACCACCCGGCTTGAGAACCGTTTTGCTCCACGCCACCGCCGCGTCGACGTCGAACATGTGGTGGAGTGAACCGACCCAGAATACGAGGTCCAGCGACCCCGGTTCATACGCGGTAAATGGGTCCTCGTCGCGAAATACGGCGCGCTCGGCGAGTCCAGTGCGCGCCGCGAGCTCTCTTCCCTGACGAACTCGCTCTGAGGATAGCTCGAAGAGATCGAACGACTCGACCATCGATCGGCGCATCAGGCTCATTTCCTACTCACCAGTGCCGCATCCGATCGAGACGCCGCGCGTGAGCGTTCGGCCATCGAGCCGTAGTTCCAACAGGCGCGCAAGTCCACCGTTGACGCCAGCGACATCCTCACCACAAACGAGTCGATTGATATGCTGGACGATGGTAGGACTCATCCACCAGCGAATGCGGCCGGGGAGGGCTTTCCTGGCCGCGGCGGACCAGTGCTCGGAAACTTGTTGTTGGCTCTCCACTGTGTTGGACATGGCCAGCCTCCCTGGCGCGAACATAGCGAGTCGAAAATTTTCACGCCAGTTCAGGCGGAGCGAAGACGATCGTCAATGCTGGGCTGCCTTGTTTCAGAACGACACGCTGACTCGCGTTCACTCGTGACTCAAGGCTTCCACAGGTTGGAGCTTCGACGCCTTCATCGCAGGCCAGATCCCGAAGACGAGTCCGACAACGGTACAGAACACCAGTCCGTTGATGCCCCACAGCCAAGGCAGCTTCACGGTGAACTCCGCGAAGAATGTGACGATGTTTCCCAGCAGGAAGCCGACGGCAACGCCCATCAGACCGCCAAAGTTACACAGCACCACCGCCTCGAGTAGAAATTGCCAGAGGATGCTGCGGCGGCGGGCACCCAGGGCCTTGCGCACACCAATTTCCTTGGTTCGCTCGGTCACCGACACCAGCATGATGTTCATGATGCCGATCCCGGCTACGAGCAACGCGATCATGCCAACGGCGAACGCTCCCGCTTTCACACCTAAGGAGGCTTTGTTGAACTCGCGAATCTGGCTTTCGTTACTGAACATGTAGAAATCATCGTCGGTCTTGGCGTCGACCCCACGCGCAGCGCGCAGCGCACCACGAGTCTCCTCCATCGCGGCCGCGAGTAGTTCGGGGCGCGTGGCGCGGACGGTCATGTTTACCGAACGGCGACGGCCTTCGTCATCGTTCATCCCGTAGGAGCGTCCGAAGACCGTAATCGGGATATAGACGTAGTTGTCGAAGTTCCCCCCGAAGGCCGATTTCTTCTGCTCGAAGACACCAACGACCTCGAACTCGCGGCCGTCGACACGCACCTTCCGGCCGATCGGATCGACATACGGAAACAACTGCTCGGCAACCGAGTAGCCGATCACCGCCACATTGCGGCCAATTCGAATGTCCTGCTGCGTCAGATTGCGACCGTACTCGATGAAGTGTGTGTTGTTCTCTGGATATTCGGGTGTTCCGCCGACCACCCACAGCACCGGCTCGGTGGACTTGTCTTGGTACTGAGCCTTGGCACCAAACTGCCACAACTCGGCCCCGACCAGATCGACGCTCTTGACCCTCTCACGCACGTAGTTCGTGTTCTCGATCGTTACAGGCCGGCGGCGTTGGATCATGCGCCAGTCGATATCGTTGTTGAACTCTCCCCGTGGCCACTTCTGAACCTGGAAGGTCCGCGTG
The DNA here is from genome assembly GCA_031395565.1 of Acidobacteriota bacterium. Lineage (GTDB taxonomy): Bacteria > Acidobacteriota > Polarisedimenticolia > J045 > J045 > JANNUT01. The sequence continues at coordinate 103,925 of JANNUT010000063.1, forward strand.
CCGAGTACGCTCATCTCTTTCTCCATGGTTGCTTCCACCACGGAGATACCGGTCATGACACCAATGATCGATGCCACACCGGCAATAATTCCGACAAGTGTCAGGGTTGAGCGCAGCTTGTGAGCCAGGATTGCTGCAAATGCCATGCGAACCGCTTCACTCCAGTGCATCGCAACTCCTCCCGCTACTCGTAGCGGAGCGCCTCAACCGGGTCGAGGCGCGCCGCGCGTAAGGCCGGTACGAACCCCGCGATGACGCCAACGCCTGCCGCGACAGTCAGCGCCAGAATAACGATCGAAGGCGAGACACTCGCTGGGATCAAAAACTTGTTGATGGCCGCCGTAACCGCCAGTGCGAGCAACAGTCCAAGGGCTCCGCCAATCAGGCAAATCGTCGACGACTCCAACAGAAACTGCGTCAGAATCGCCCGCCGCCGGGCACCGATGGCCTTGCGAATACCTATCTCGCGCGTCCGTTCGGTGACAGATACAAACATGATGTTCATCACGCCGATTCCCCCGACGAAAAGCGACATGCCGGTAATCAGCACTCCGACCAACACCACGACTCCCATGATGTTGTTGAACATCGCTACCAGAGAGTCCATGCGATTGATCGCAAAATTCTCGGTTTGGGTCGGTGTCAACTTCCGGACTTTGCGCATTTCGCCCATGAGCTCGTACTCGAACACGTCCAATGCCACACCAGCCGGAGCCTTCACAGCGACATTCAGGTCGCGATTGGCGCTGCCGAACGAACGCACGAACGATGTGATCGGGACGAAGATCTGGCTGTCGAAATCCGGTCCACCGAAGAATCCGGCGCTGCCTTGCTTTTCCATGACGCCCACGACCCTGAAGTCCGAGCGGCCGATGCGGATCGTCTTGAACATTGGGTTCTCACTGCCGAACAACCGCTCACGCATCGTGGTGCCGATAACGCACACATAGCGCTTGTACTGCACGTCGAACGCGGTCAAGAACCGGCCGACCTCGGGCACCCCGGTCGAGACCAGAGTCTGCTTCTCAGTCGTACCGATGATGTCGATGCCCGAGATCTCCACCGATCCGAATTTCACGCTCCGCTCGGTTTGCACCGATGGATTGACGATTTGGTCAGGGGGAAGTTGTTGCCGAAGATCCTCGACGTCCTCCAGGGTCAGATTGGGCCGATTGCGAAATGAGCCGAAGTTCCCGGTGAACACCCACGGTATGCGTGAGACATAAAGCACATCGGCACCGAGCGACGAGACACTCTCTTGAAAGCTGTTCGAGATCCCGTTGGCGGCAGTCATGGTCGACACCACACCAACGATCCCGATGATGATCCCCAGCGTGGTCAACACGCCGCGAGACTTGTTGGCACGCAAGGCGCCGAACGCGATCCGCGCTGACTCCGAGAACTCGATCAGGAGTCGCTTCATCGTTCCGCCTACGCAGCGCCGGACAAGCGAGTATCGGATTCGATTAGCCCATCGCGCAGTCGAATGATGCGATGAGCGTGCTGGGCCATTTCGGTTTCGTGCGTTACCAAAAGCACTGTGTTCCCGGCCCGGTGAAGCTCGGCGAACAACTGCATGATCTCGGCTCCGGTGGCGCTGTCCAAATTGCCAGTTGGCTCGTCGGCCAACAGCATCGATGGGCGGTTCACCAGTGCGCGCGCGATCGCCACACGTTGGCGCTGACCTCCGGAAAGCTCCGTTGGACGATGATGGACCCGATCGGTGAGCCCCACGCGATCGATCGCTTCTTCTACGACCTTGCGCCGCTTTGCGCGTGAGACGCCGGCATAGATCAGCGGCAACTCGACATTCTGAAAGACGTTGCTGCGCGGCAGCAGATTGAAGGTTTGAAACACGAAGCCGATTTTACGATTGCGAATGTCGGCGAGCTCGTCTTCGCCGAGCGTGCTGACGTCCTCGCCATCGAGAATGTAGTGACCCGATGTCGGGCGATCCAGGCAACCGAGCAGATTCATCATCGTCGACTTGCCGGAACCCGACGGGCCCATGATCGCGACGTAGTCATTGGTCTCCACCTCAAACGAGACGCCGCGCAGCGCAGGGACCTCGACACTCCCGAGCTGGTAGATCTTGGCGATATTTCGAACCGATAACGACATCGCGTGGCTCCTCTGGTTACGAACGCGTGTCGGGGGATGGCTTGTTATTGACGACGATCGGAGCGCCATCGCCAAGGTCGCGGCTGATCGCACGGTAGTTTCCGATTACCACCTCTTGCTCCTCTTTGAGTCCTTCGACCACCTCGATGTGGCTCTCACTTTGAATCCCGGTCTTGACCGGAATCGCGGAAACCTTTTTGCCATCGACAACAAATGCAACCGTCACGAAGCCGTCTTTGTCGGGCGTGAACCTCGTCTTATCGCCGCCCAACTGCTCGAGCGTGCGGACCGCGACCGATTGAATCGGCACCGCCACGACATCGTCCTTCGTATCGGTGGTGATCTCTGCGGTGGCGGTCATGCCAGGACGCAGTTGCAGATTGGGGTCGTCGATCGAGACCTTGATTTCGAACTCGGTCTTCTGCTCGGTGGTGTTTGCACCGCTCACTTTTGCACTGCTGGCGATCTCGGTCACCGTGCCACGAAACTGTTTGCCAGGAAGCGCATCCACCTCAATTTGTGCGGCATCGCCGAGCGTGATCGAGACGATGTCGTTTTCATCTACTTCAACCAACGCTTCCATGCCGCTGAGGTTGGAGAGCACCAAGATGACGTCCTCTTGGAATTGCGACCCCAGCGCGATCTCGCCAGGCTCTTTGTTTCTGCGGCTGATCGTCCCGGCAATCGGTGCATAGATGCGGGTCTTGTTGAGGTCGTCTTGTGCCTGCTTGAGCAGTGCACGCGCCTGCTCGACTTGATCATTGGCCGCTTTGTTCCGAGCCTTGTCACCTTCGTAGGCAGCAGTAGCACTATCGAGCGCCGCCTGCGTTTCCAAGCCCTGTTGATTCAGATCACGTGCCCGCTGCAGATCTTTTTCCGACTTGATCGTGTTCTCGCGCGTTACGTTGGCGTTGGACGAGGCCACGCGTTGGTTTGCCTGCAGACTTTCCAGCGCCGCTTGATAGCGCTCGCGATCCAACTCCAAGAGCAGCGTGCCGCGTTCGACATGCTGCCCTTCCTCTACATGAATCGCCGTAATCTTGGCGCTGACATCGGCACTGATTTTGACTTCGGTTTTGGGCTGAACTCGCCCCGTGGCCTTGACGGTTTGTACCACTTGACGCCGCGCCACTTTCTCGGTTTGTACTTCGAGCGGCTTGGGTCCGCGACCACGGAGGGCGAATCCAACGCCGCCCGCAATCACCACCGCAACGACCGCAACAACGACCCACCAGCGCGTTCTCGACATATCGGTCTCTCTCCACCTTTGAAGCGCCTGCTGCGCGGTGGCAGCCCCCTGCGAGAACGAACTAACCGAGCGTAAGTTACACGTCCAGTACGTTCTTAGAGTCAGCCTGCCTGGCTGCACCCGCCTCGACAACGCGGTTTGCAACCTTTTTACCGTTTGGCGCTGCGGGCACAGGCTGAGAGAGTCGGGTCGCATTTCCTAGCACTTGCTAGTGGGCGGTCGAAGGTCCGCGCTCAGCGTCCTCTGCGACCCAGTGGAGGTGTCCACGAAATACCGCATGACTGGAGATCACCCGTACTCCCAACCCCGGGAGGCGCGTCCACAAACTGGTAGCGGCCGAGAAGGGCGTTCAGCAGTAAGCGTTCGGACTAACCCCCCCTGCGTCAACGGGCTTCGCTGCGACTCGCGCCGGGCGTTTCACCGGTTCCGAGGTATTTCGTGGACACCTCTGACTTGACGGGGGCATCGTCGTCTTCGAGCACGCGTGCCCCGGGCGTATCGAGGTCATCGAACTGACCTGTCTTGGTGGCTCGCAGGAAGACGGCCACTGCTACCGCAGCAAAGAGCAATGACACCGGTAGCAGCACGAACATTACCGACATCAGAGCTTCCTCCTGCCCATGAAGCGGAAGGTGTCGGCGCGATAGCTGCTGACGATCACGGTCAGTGAACTGAGCGGCATCATGACGGCAGCAATCAGTGGATTGAGCACGCCCGTCATTGCCAGAATCACTCCCAGGACGTTGTAGCCCAACGAGAACACCAGGTTGCGACGGACTACGCGCATCGTGCGCATGGCGCCGTCGAACAAATCTGCGATCGGCACGACGCCAGGGCGCGTAATAAAAACGTCTGCCGCTGCCAGAGCAGCCTCGGCGCCACCGTGGACTGCGATGCCGACCGGGGCCGCGGCGAGAGCCGCCGCATCGTTGACGCCATCGCCAACCATGACCACAGGGCCACACTGCCGTTCGGCAATGACCGTATTCAACTTGCCTTCAGGGGAGACTCCGCCCCGTGCGGTGGCGGAGTGCATTCCGAGACGGCGTGCCACCGTGGTCACGACCGACGGGTGATCGCCCGAGAGGATCGACGGCTCGTGGCCACGGCGTCGCAGCCGATCAAGTGCTTCCTCAGCGTCGGGGCGAATCGGATCACCGAACGACGCGACGGCCACGACCACGCCGTCGACAGCAATCAGCACCGGTGAGAACCCATCGGCGGCAGCGCGTGCAGCGGCCGCTCGCATCTCACTGTCGAAGGCCGCACTGCGCGACAAGACAAACGGCTCAGTGCCGGCAACGACATGCCTGCGGCCGACGCTTCCGTCGACTCCGCCGCCCTGCGTCTCGCGCACGTCGATCGGTCCGCATCCTGAAACGGTCCCAAACGCTCGCTGTGCCGCACGTGCCACAGGGTGGGTTGAATGCGCCTCGAGTGCAGCGAACAGCGGCTGTGCCGACAAGTCGCCGTCCCATCGAACCAAGGACAAGCGCCCTTCGGTGAGTGTGCCTGTCTTGTCGAGCAACACTCTTCCAGGACGCGACAATTTTTCCAAAACGTCGGCGCCTTTGATCAGAATCCCATGACGAGCGGCCTGGCCGATCGCAGCACTCACCGCCAATGGCGTGGCCAGACCAAGCGCGCAGGGGCAGGTCACGATCAGCAGTGCGATCGCGTGGTCCAACGCTTGCTCGCCCGAGGTGTTCCACCAGATCGCCAGCGTGATTGCCGAGAGCACCAGCACCACGGCCACGAACACTCCAGAGATTCGATCGGCCAACTGCACGATGTTGGCGGGGCGCGACGCGTGCTCCTCGACTAAGCGCATCAACCGCCCAATCCGCGTCTGCTCGCCGGTGCTCCGCACCTCGACGACCAGCCGCGACGACAAATTCAGTGTTCCCGCATGTACTGCGTCACCCACGGCAGCGCTGACGGCTGCCGATTCGCCGGTGAGCAGCGATAGATCGATCTCGGAACGTCCTTCGAGCACCACGCCATCCACCGGAATTGTGTCGCCTGGCAACAACTCAATCTGCATACCGCTCAACAACGACTCGAGCGGCAATTCGCGAACCTCGCCAGCAACGATCACTCGCGCGCTGCTGGGCGAGAGTGCGGCCAAGAGCTCGGTGGAATCGGCCGCGAGCCGTTGCTGACGCCGTTGCAAGTAACGGCCGACGAGCAACAGAAAGATCAACGTGGCGACCGAATCGAAATAGATCTCGCCTGCCCCGCGGAAGGTGTTGACAGCGCCATGCAGGAAGCCTGCGCTGAGGCCAATCGCAATTGGCAAGTCCATGTGCAACGTACGAGCTCGAACGGCGTAATACGCGCCGCGATAGAACATGCCGCCGCCGTACACCAGACTGGGCAGTGTCACGATTAGGCTAGCCCACCGGAACATCGCAAATAGGCCTGGCTCGATCGCGTCGAACATTCCTGCATAGAGCGCGAACGCAATCGCCATGACGTTTCCGGCCACGGCGCCCGCCAACCCGATGCGCATCAACATGGCGCGGTCTTCGCGGCGCCGGAGCGTTTCGCGCGCGATCCCTCGCGCCGGGTGCGGCTGATACCCCAGTGACGCGAAGCGACGCGCAACTTCCGAGAGCTGCACCTGACCGGGATCCCAGACCAGCGTGACCCGCGACCGTATCAAGTCGACTCTGACCTCGACCAAACCAGGTAAGAGCGTGTCGACACGCTCGAGCAGCCAGACACAGGCAGCGCAGTGCACACCTTCCAAGTACAGCGTGACTTGGCACAAACCATTGCTCAGGTTGGTGACCGACCGGGCCTGATATCCGGGGTCATCCAGCTCAGCGAAGCTCTTGCCACTAACGCTGGCACGGGATGCTTCGACCTCCTGGCCGGCGCGCAGCGTGTAATAGCGTTCGAGTCCGAGTTCGTGAATGACGCCGAAGACGGCCTGGCAACCAGCACAACAAAAGGCGTGGCCCTCGCGATCGAATATCGGCGCACTCAGCAGATCGAGCCGGCAATGCGCGCATTCGGTTTGTGTGTCGCGCACCTCAGCGGTGGTCATGGCAACTCGGTGTCGCAGGAATTTCCGTACTCGCGACCGGTACTTCGAGCGCAAGCGGGGCGCGACGGACAACGGTCATCAAGCCGATCGTGATCATGAGGATCGCTGTCGCGACCGGCAAGCGGCGCCGGAGCGGACCGGCCATCACGCCAATGAGAGCGCCCACGCTGAGCATCATCGGCAAGGTACCTGCCCAGAACACGGTCATGCACAACGCACCACGCCACGCACTGGAAGTGCCGGCGGCAACAACGACGAAGGCCCATAGCCAGCCGCACGGCAACAGTGCCGACAACAGTCCCACGACCAGGGCACGCGGCAGTGGCGCAACTTGACTGACGGCTGTCATCCCGCGCGTGAGTGCTCGGCGCAGCGGACCTGGAGCATTCATCCGAAAGCGCGTCCAACCGACTGCCGCAGCCAGCGTGTAAGTGCCCCACAGCACGATCAACACGCCGGCGATCCAAGAGGCCGCGCGTTGCCAGCCCGTCAAATTGCCGGCGACATCTACCAGCGCGCCGACTGCGCCCGCGATGGCGCCCAGCGTGGTGTACGCCAACATCCGCCCGAGGCTGTACGCCACATGCCGCATCGACTTCGACTGACGAGCATCGACACCTGCGTAGAACGGAACCAATCCACCGCACATCCCGGCACAGTGAACGCTACCGATGACGCTAGCGGTGAAGACGCTGGCGAAGAGGGCCTGCACGATCAGGCTCCGACGTCTTGCTGGAGCGTATGCGTGTACAGCTCTTTGCCAATTAAAACGCGCACGCGAAACTCCCAGAGACCTGGCCTGAGTGGCGGAACCGCGACGCGGTACTCGCCAGCTGTCGAGGCGGGGGTAAGTGTGACGTTAAGACGATTTCCGGAGCGTGCGTTGTGAAACGCTTCGACCTCGACGTGCGCCCCTTCGAGCGGCACGCCGCTGCGATCGTGCAACACAGCCACGACTTCGGCGCCGAGTGCTGAACCTTTTTGCGCTGCAATCGAAACACTCCAGCCCAACTCTTCGCTGTGCTGCTCTTCGGCTCGAACGGTGTCCCAGTGCAACGATTTGTTGTAGTAGTCGGGCTCGACTGCCGAAGAAGGGTCGCCGATCGCCACGAGCATGAACACCAGGTTGGCGCCGGCACCTGCCACCAGCAGGCCGACGATCATGACCGGCCAGATCCAGCCGCGCTTTGCAGGCTTAGTGTTGCTGCTCATGAGTCTCGTCCTTTGGCTCTGGCGGCGGCTCGCGCTCGACCTCGTCTAGATCGCCGCTGCTCTCCGGTCCAAGCATCTCGTACTTCAGATTCTGCGAGAAGCTCGCGCCATCGGTCACGGTGACGAGTACGGTACGTCGACCGGCTCGAAAGCTAGAACGCGCGGCGGTCAGCACGAGGGGCGCAATCCCCTGCTTGCCCCCCGCGACAGTTATCGGATTCTCGGGTGCGTCCATTCGAATGTCGCTGGAGTTGGGAAGCGAAATTGAAAATCGGCCAGGTGTATCTTTCTGATTCTGGATCTTGATCTGCACCAGGTTGCTCACCATTCCGTTGTCGGGCTGCGAGTAAGGCGCGCCCGGCGCACGCAATAACCACGCTTGAGCGGTGCTGCGGCCGACCAAGGCGTAGGCAAGGCCACCCCACACCGCCACGATGATCAACGGATAAATCACCGTGCGCATACGCAAGAAGCTGCGCGGCTGCCCTTCGAGCTCGGCGCGCGATGTGTAACGCACCAGGCCCGTCGGCTTTCCGATCTTGGTCATGACCGCGTCACAGGCATCGATACACTGGGTGCAATGAATGCACTCCATCTGCAAACCATCGCGGATGTCGATTCCGGTGGGACAGGTGATCACGCATGCGTTGCACTCGATGCAGTCCCCCGCTGGAGCATTTGGAGCCGCGCGCCTGCTCGCTAGCAGCGCACGAGGTTCCCCACGATTGGTGTCATACCCCACGATCAACGAGCGACGGTCGAGCAACACCGACTGGAGCCGCCCGTAAGGGCACGCTACCGAGCAGACCTGCTCGCGGAAGTAAGAGAAGTCCAAGAACATCAGTACCGACACCACAGCCATGACCAAGAACGCAACTGGATGCTTGAACGGTGATCCGAAGATCCAGGCAGCCAACTGGTCGACCCCGACGAAGTAGGCCAAGAAGGTATGCGCCAAGAACATCGAGAGCAGCGCGAAGACCGCGTAACGCAGAAATCGCCGCGCGTTCGGGCCATCACGATCGAGCTTGATCTGGCGTCCAATCCCGCCTTCGATCAGCCGTTCGATCGGGCGATAGACGTATTCCATGTAGACCGTTTGCGGGCAACCCCAGCCGCACCAAACACGCCCAAACAACGCGGTGAGGAAGAAGATCCCGACGAACGTTCCGACCAGGAAGAGCATCAGCAACATGGTGTCGGTCGGCAGAAACGTAGTACCGAGGATCGAGAATCGCCTGTGTATTACATCGAACAAGAGCGCCGGTTTACCGCCGATTCGAATGTACGGAAGCAACGTGAACAACGCGATGAGCACGTACGCGACCACAGCGCGCCGGACCCAGTGCTTGCCGCGCGAAAGCCGGGGCCGCAGAAAACGGCGCGTGCCATCGGCATTCAGCGTCGGGAGAACGCGCCCAGCGAACCGGGCTGCGGCTTGATCAGTAGCCATGGATCAGCTCTTTGCCGGCGGTGTCGACGGAGCGGGATCCCCAGGCTTGGTCGTCGTGGCCGGCGCGGTTGTACCCGGCGAGGGTGCTGATGTCGAACTCGCCGGGTCGTATAACTCGCCCTGTGGTTCCTTCGGGTTGGCCGGATTGGTGCCTTGGAGCGTTCCAACATAGGCCGCCAACGACATCATCTCCGCCGGCGCGAGCTGTGTCTTCCACGAGATCATGCCTTTTGCCGGCACACCTTCGGAGATCGTTCTGAAGAAGTCAGTCAGCCGGCCACCATGCAGCCAGTACTTGTCAGTCAGGTTCGGGCCGATCTTTCCTTCGGCTTGCTCGCCATGACAGACCACACAACGCGCACCGAAGGTTGCTTTAGCAGTCGCCATGATCGCGCCGTTGGATTGCATGCCACGCAATGCGTCATCGGTGATCGCGCCAGCGGCGGCCATCGCCTGAGCTTGTTGGTCGTAGTACTGCTTCATGTCGACGTCGTAGGCCTGCAAGATCGAGGGGCCGTCACCAACATGGTAATAAGCCCAATAGCCTACCGAGAACACGATCGTGACCCAGAACAGCGCGACCCACCAAAACGGCAACGGATTGTCGTATTCCTCAATACCATCGTAGTTATGCGGCAATGGCGAGTTGTCTTCGTCATTCCTTGTCATGTCGATCATCCTCTTCGTTTGTTTCCAAAAGCGGCAGGTGCCTAGCACGCTCGAAGTTCGCCTTGTTGCGACGAGAGAACGTGTAGATCAGCACCCCCGCAAAGATCAGCGCGAACATCAACAACCCGATCTCCGCGAAGATCTCCAGCCTGGCGTTGCTCATGATGTCGGAGAGTCGCATGTCAGTGGCTCACTCCCGCCGCTGTGGTCGCGTTGGCCTGTTGCGGAGCAAGCTCAGCCGGCGCCGGCTTCTTGATGTCGGTGCCGAGGCGCTGCAAATAGGCGATGAGGGCAATCACTTGCTTGTCGGCCAAGCCTTGTGGTCCGCCTTGCTTGGCAACTTCCGCGGCGATTGAATCAGCCTGAGTTCGTGCCGCGGTTGGAGCCTCGTTGATCTCCGCATCGGTATACGGAACGCCGACGGCGCGCAGTGCCTTGAGATGCGATGGGATCTCTTCAAAGTCGGTGGTTTGCCGGAACAGATGAATGTACTTGGGCATGATCGAGTTCGGAGAGATAGAACGTGGGTCTTCGAAATGCCTAATGTGCCAAAGATTGGGGTACTTCAATCCAACGCGGTGCAGGTCGGGTCCAATGCGCCTGGACCCCCACTGGAATGGATGGTCGTAAACAAACTCGCCCGCTTTGGAGTACTCACCGTAGCGCACAGTCTCGGCTCGCAAGGGGCGGACCATTTGCGAATGGCAGTTGAAGCAGCCTTCTGCCGTGTAGATGTCGCGGCCAACCACCTCGAGCGGTGTGTAGGGGGTCACGCTGGCGATGGTCGGAACGTTCGAGCGAATCAAGAATGTCGGAATGATCTCGAAGAGCGATGCCACGAGACAAGCCACGACCACCCAAATCGTGAACCGCAGCGGCAGTCTTTCCCAGCGACGATGCCAGACGCCGCCGAACAGTTTCTCTAGCTTGTAGGCCAATCCGATCACATGCGCACCGCTTTCACGCAGCGGCGAAACCTCGACAACCTCGTGCTGCACCGGCTGCAACGCCAACGACGGCGCTTGGTGCACCACAATCTCGTACTGTGCCGGCCGGCTCTTCCAGGTCATCAGGAAGTTCCAACCCAAGAGGCCAATGCCGACGAGGTACAACACACCTCCGACCACGCGAACCAAGTACATCGGCATCAGACGCATTGTGGTTTCGATGAAGTCCGGATAGCTCAGCCGGCCGCTATCGTCGAACGCCCGCCACATCAGCCCTTGTGTAACGCCAGCTGCGTAGATCGCCACGATGTAGAGCAAAATTCCAATGGTCGCGATCCAAAAGTGCAACTCGGACAGGCGCTTGCTGTAGAGCTTGGTCTGAAACAGCCTCGGCAGCAGCCAATAAATCATTCCGAAGGCCATGAAACCGACCCACCCCAGAGCGCCACCGTGAACGTGAGCGATGTTCCAGTCGGTGTAGTGCGACAACGAGTTGACCGCTTTGATCGAGAGCAGCGGCCCTTCGAACGTCGACATGCCGTAGAACGTAATCGCGGTGACGAAGAACTTGAGAACCGGATCCTCGGCGACCTTGTGCCAGGCACCGCGCAGGGTGAGCAGTCCGTTGACCATTCCGCCCCAGGACGGCATCCAAAGCATTACCGAGAACAGCATCCCCAGTGACGAAGCCCAGGCCGGCAGCGCCGTGTAATGCAAATGGTGTGGACCGGCCCAGATATAGAGGAATACGATCGTCCAGAAGTGAAGGATCGAGAGTTTGTATGAAAACACCGGGCGGTCGGCAGCCTTGGGCAAGAAGTAGTACATCAAGCCCAGGAAAGGAGTGGTAAGGAAAAACGCGACGGCGTTGTGACCGTACCACCACTGCATGAACGCGTCTTGCACACCGGCGTAGAGCGAGTAGCTCTTGAACAAGCTGGCCGGCATTTCCAGACTGTTGAAAACGTGCAGCATCGTGATTGCGACCAGCGTCGCAATGTAAAACCAGATCGCGACATACAAATGATGTTCGCGGCGTCTGGCGATAGTGCCGAACACATTCGTAGCGAAGATCAGCCAAACAACAGCGATCGCGATATCGATTGGCCACTCCAGCTCGGCATACTCTTTACCAGACGAGAGGCCCAACGGGAGTGTGATCGCTGCGCTGACGATGATCAGTTGCCAGCCCCAGAAATGCAGCCGGCTGAGCAGATCGCTGAACATCCTGGCTTTGCAAAGACGCTGCAGCGAGTAGTACACGCCGGTGAAGATCGCGTTCCCAGCGAACGCGAAGATCACCGCATTCGTGTGCAGCGGTCGCAACCGCCCAAATTGCAACCACGGAACATCCAAGTTGAACAGCGGATTCCAGAGTTGAAGTGCGACAACGACTCCGACCAGCATGCCGACGAAACCCCAAATGAAGGTCGCCAGCATGAACATCCGAACGGTCTGGTCGTCGTAGGTAAAGCTCTCGAGCTTGCCTTGCTGGGCGTGCATCCCGTAACCCCCTTGCGTGTCCGCTCAAGCCACCGCGACCGTTGGCAATCGCGCGGAAGTGAGCAGGTGCCGGATTTCTTCGTTGTCCAAGACCAGGCTCCGCGGGACGAACACCAGCTCGGCCGGGTGGTCGAATCGAACCCGGCCACGCGCAATGCCTTCGATGTCGGCCGGACCTGGCATCAAAAACGCCCCTTGGCTTGCGTCTTTTCGCAGCGGCCGGGCATTTTTAGCCGATTCCGGGGGTTCGATCGTGACAACCCCCGAAAGCACCAAAAATACCCCGGGAACGTGATGTCCTGGGTATATCAAGACCTGCCCTTCATGCGCTGAAAGGCGGGTTACGTCCGGGAAAGCCTCCAGCGCGTGGATCATTTCCTGCACGGCTGTCGGCAACGTCGAGATGGAGAGTTTTTTATTCATCACCCGGGAGTCTACGGACCTGGCCGGACAGTTACTTTGCCGCGGATCAACGTGGAGCTTGATCAAAGTCAAACTCAGGCGTCAGAATCACCACATGGAATATCGCGGACCTAAACCAGGGGCGACACCCCTGCCCAAGATGGCCAATTGCTTTTCCTGTCAGGGGCGGGAGCGCTCGGAGTGGTGCGCCTTGCACGACGACGACCTCAAGCTGCTCAACGACCACAAGATCTGCAACGTCTACGAACCGGGGCAGGTGTTGTTCTACGAAGGTAACCCGTGCCTCGGGATTTATTGCATCGAGACAGGCGCGATTGCCTTGCGTAAGACCGATGGTCGTGGCGGTTCCGTCGTACTCGGAATCCACGGCCCGGGACAGACCCTCGGGTACACGGCGTATTTCTCGGAGCGCCCCTACTCATCGACAGCCGAAGCGTTGGCCCCGGCACGTGTTTGTTTTGTCGATCGAGCGGCCGTGCGCACGCTGTTGCAACGCAACCCCAATCTCGGAGCCAAGTTCCTCAAGCGCTTCGCGACCGATTTGGCCGATGCGCATGTCGAACGCGTCATGGCGCTGTCGATGCCGTTGCGAGCGCGCATGGCCCACCTGCTGCTCGTGCTGAAGGATCGATCTTCCACCGTCGATGACGATGGCAACATCATCATCGAGTTGCCGCTGTCACGGCAGGACATGGCGTCGATGCTGGGAGCTCGGCCAGAAAGCATCTCGCGCACCATCCGCCAATTCCAAGACGAAGCGATCGCGCAGTTCCATGCGCGCGATGTCGTCATTCCCGATCTGGACGCGCTGATCGACGAACTCGAAGCCGAACCCGAACAGACATGACGCAGCGCCCCGCGGCGCTTGGCCGCCTGGGCGTTTTGGGAGCGGCCGCGCTTTTTTCTACAGGCGGCGCCGCCATCAAGGCTTGCCATTTGAGTAATTGGCAGGTCGCTGGGTTTCGATCTGGTATTGCGGTGGTGTTCTTGTTGGCGGTGCTCCCGGCCTCGCGCCGGGGTTGGACCTGGCGCACTCTCGCACTCGCCCTCGTCTATGCGTCAACACTGATCAGCTTTGTGGCTGCCAACAAACTCACGACATCGGCCAGCACCATATTTCTGCAGTCCACCGCCCCGCTCTATTTGTTGCTGATCGGTCCTTGGCTGCTGAAAGAGAAGGTGCGCCGGCACGATTTGGCGTTCATGGCGGCGCTGGCCGCTGGGATGGCTTGCTTTTTCGTGAGCACCGATGCGGTCTCTGCCACAGCGCCAAATCCTTCGGCCGGCAATGCACTCGCGCTGCTTTCCGGCGTGTTGTGGGCGTTGACCATTGCGGGTTTGCGATGGTCGGCCGCAAGCGGAGGTGGCGCTGAATCGTCTGCGGCCTTGGGAAACCTCGTCGCGTTCGTGGTGTGCCTCCCCAAGGCGCTGCCGGTAGACCGAGTGACCACGAGCGACGTCTTGGTGCTCGTGTTTTTGGGGGTAGTCCAGATTGGACTGGCCTACGTGCTGCTGACGCGCGCGGTCAAAACGGTCCCGGCGCTGGAAACCTCTTTGCTGTTGTTGCTCGAGCCGGTGCTCAACCCGGTCTGGGCCTGGCTGGTGCATGGGGAGCGGCCCGGGGGCTGGGCCTGGACTGGCGGCGCCGTAATCCTCAGCGCGACCGCCTGGCACGCCTACACGGTGGGCCGGGCCCGCTCCGCCGGCTGATTCCGCACACCTGGAGCGGGACTTGTCCTTAGTTCGTTGACAGCCCGGCTCAGGGCCGTATTATCTACCCTGACAGTTGAGAATGAGTCGCAACTAAAGGAGTTCCATGACAACGCTCGATCGCATCAGCCCTCGCTGCCGCTGCCAAGTTCGCACCGTAAACGGCGCCGACGGCATTTCGCAGCGTTTGATGGAACTGGGGCTTGTCGCCGGCTCTACGCTCGAGGTCGTTCGCTTGGCTCCGTTGGGCGATCCGATGCAAGTGTCACTCGGTGGTTGTCAGCTCTCGTTGCGCAAGTCGGAAGCATCCCGGATCGAGGTTGAGTTGTGCCTCTGATCGCGACTCGCAGCTTCGAGTCGATCTGATCGTTCACGAGGTGGTGTTTTGTTGGTCGACCGCGCGGTGCCCGCGATTGCGATCATCGGCAACCCTAATACCGGCAAGACCACTCTGTTCAATGCGCTCACCGGTTTGGCGCACAAAGTGGGCAACTACCCCGGGGTGACGGTCGAGCGTCGAAGTGGCGTTCTCAAGCTCGCTGACAGCAAAGCGGAGTTGATCGATCTTCCCGGGACCTACAGCCTTGCGGCGCGCTCCCCCGATGAAGCGATCGCCGTCGATACGATGCTCGGGCGCATGCACCAAGAGCGCCGTCTCGACGCCGTTGTCGCCGTGCTCGACGCCTCCAATCTCGATCGCAATCTCTACCTGCTCTCGCAACTGCTCGACTTTGGCGTGCCCGTCGTGGTGGCGCTCAACATGATCGATGCCGCGCAGCGCCGCAGCATTCAAATCGATGTAGAAGAGCTTTCGCGGCGGCTCGGTGTGCCCGTGGTGCCAATGCGCGCCGATCGCGGCGAGGGTGTCGATCTGTTGCGCGAGGCACTCGCGCGAACTCTGGCCCAACGCCCAGCCGCCACGAACGTCCGAGCGCTGACGTTGCCCGAAGGACTCAGCGGGCCTGTCGATACTCTCATCGCCCAATTCGGCGACCGCCTTTCGCCGCCGCTGCAGCGACCGGAGGTGCTGCGCGCGTTGGTCGATGCCGGAGGCGCGGTCGAGCAACGTCTCAGCACACAACTCGGCAGCGAATTCAGCGTCGCGTTGCGTGCCGCACGTAGCGAGGCACGTCAGTTTGGTGTCCCAGCAGCGCAGGAAGCCGAGGCACGACATCGCTGGGCGCGAGAACTGGCAGCCGCCTGCGTCACACAGCCTGCGCACCCATTGCCTACTCCGTCAGAACGGATCGACGCGCTGTTGACGCATCGCGTCTTTGGAACCGTGGCTCTGGTCCTTGCACTTGGACTTGTCTTTCAAGTGATCTACAAGTGGTCGACGCCGGTCATGG
This sequence comes from Acidobacteriota bacterium, assembly GCA_031395565.1. GTDB lineage: Bacteria > Acidobacteriota > Polarisedimenticolia > J045 > J045 > JANNUT01. The sequence goes on from JANNUT010000063.1 coordinate 119,613, forward strand.
ATGGCATCGAGGGAGTTTTTAGCTGGGTCGGCCAATGGGTCGCCACGACTCTCCCGGATGGTCCGCTGCAAAGCCTAATCGTCAACGGGATCATCGGCGGTACCGGTGGCGTGATCGTCTTCTTGCCGCAGATCCTGTTGCTGTTTTTCTTCCTCGGAATTTTGGAGGACTGCGGCTACATGGCTCGCGCCGCGTTCCTGATGGATAAGGTGCTGTCCCGCGCCGGGTTGTCGGGCAAGGCCGTCATACCGCTGTTATCGAGTTTTGCCTGTGCGGTACCGGGAATCATGTCCGCACGCGTGATCGAGGACCGGCGTGATCGCGTGGCCACGATCCTGATTGCACCGTTGATGAGTTGCTCGGCGCGGTTGCCGGTTTACGTGCTGCTGATCGGTGCCTTTATCCCCTCGCGACAGATTCTTGGCGGATGGATCGGCGTGCAAGGTTTGGCCCTGTTCGCGGCACACACGATTGGCGTGATCGTCGCGCTGCCCGTTTTGTGGATCGTCAAGAAGACGTTGCTCAAGGGACCGACACCCTCCTTCGTGATGGAACTGCCTGCCTACCAATGGCCCAACTGGCGGTCGGTCGCCGATCGATTGCTGACGCGCGGACGCGCGTTTCTCAAGCGCGCCGGCACTGTCATCGTCAGCGTCACCATTCTCGTGTGGGCGCTGTCGTACTTCCCTCACCCGCAAGAGATTCGAACCAAGTACGACGGCCTGCGCGCCGCGGCTACGACCAGTGCAGAACGTATTCAGCTCGATCATGCGGAGGCTGCCGAGTACTTAGCGCAGAGTCTGTTTGCGCGAATTGGGCACGCGATCGAGCCGGCTGTCGCGCCGTTGGGGTGGGATTGGCGGATCGGAATGGCGGTGGCCGCATCGTTCCCTGCCCGCGAGGTGGTGATCGCTACGATGGGGACGATCTTCGGCGTCGGGGCGAGTGTCGATGAGTCTTCGCACGACCTGGAGAGTTCGTTGCAATCGGCAAGGCGAAGCGATGGCAGCGTTTTGTTCACGATACCGGTGGCATTGTCACTCGTGGTGTTCTTCGCGCTGTGTTGTCAGTGTGCGGCCACGTTGGTCGTGATGCGGCGCGAAACAGGATCGTGGGGCTGGCCAGCGTTCGCATTCTTCTACATGACCAGCCTGGCCTGGGCCGGAGCGTGGATCACCTACACCTCGGCCAAAGCACTCGGAGGCCTGTAATGAGCCTGCAGCTCGTGGTGGTTCTCTTGCTGGTTGCTGCGGCAGCAATCTTCGTCGCGCGAGCGGTGCGACGAACGCTGAGCGGAAACGATTCGAGCGATGGTTGCCACGACTGCGCCAAGCCTCAACCACCGCGCGCACTAGGTCGCCAGAAGCCACGGACTGGTACGAACGAACAAAAACCAGTGGCTCGCCAGTAGTCTGCCGGTACGTTCTTGTCACGCTCGGGGACCCACTCAGGTATTGCGAGACGGGCATGTATGTCGAACAGCGCCTTTCGGGCCTTGTCTTGCACCGCCTGGCTTCAAGCATCCAAGTACTGCGCATCGATCGTGAGACTCCAACCACAGGGCACCATGACGACAGCGCGCTTGGGTTTTGCCGATTCCAACAGATCCCGCCAGGAGTGCACTCGCTCAGGGTGAGGAGAGGCAGCCAAGTCAAGGTGCAGAGCGTTTTCTGCGCCGCTCCAGGGGACATCGTTCGAGCCGGCATGCGGTTGTAGGTTACGAACGGTGGCGCATCGCGAAGACCGGGGCGCCCATCGCCTCGGTCTTCAATTTCTTGCGAGCGCGAGTAAGATGCGCCGTCGCCGATGAATCCAACCTCCCTTACACCTCGCCAGATCAAACTCCTATGGATGGCGTTGGCGCTGCTGGCGCTGACGGTCTGGTTTCGTACCGCATGGGTTTGTGATGACGCCTTCATCTCGCTGCGCACGGTTGACAACGCCCTCCACGGCTACGGCCTGCGTTGGAACATTGCCGAGCGAGTTCAGTCGTACACGCATCCACTGTGGTTGCTCTGTCTGGTACCAATCTACGGTCTGATTGGCGACCCCTACTACGCCGTGCTCGCCGCCGGGCTGCTTGCCAGCGTTGCTGCTGTTTGGCTCTTGGGGCGGCAGATTGCTGCCTCTCAAAGCGCTGCTGCTGTTGCGGTGACGCTCTTGCTGGTCTCGCGAGGCTTCGTCGACTATTCCTCGTCGGGCCTGGAAAATCCGCTGACTCATCTGCTGCTCGCGGCTTTCTCGTTTTCCATGTGGCAAGCAAGTGGTACCGGTTCATCACCGCTCATGCCCTCGTTATGCGCGGCGCTCTTGCTCATGAATCGACTCGATCTGCTCGTTTTGATTGCTCCGGCGCTTGGATGGCTCTGGCTGCGACAGCGATCGTGGCGACCGTGGCGCGCGGTGCTCTTGGGCCTCGCTCCGTTGCTTTTTTGGTTGGGTTTCGCGCTGGTCTATTACGGCACCTGCGTGCCCAATACAGCGCTCGCTAAGCTGCAAAGCGGGGTTCCTGCTCGCGAGCTTTGGTCACAAGGGCTGCGTTATCTCGCCTATTCGCTGCACTACGATCCCGCCACACTGCTCACCATCGGCGCGACGGCAGCGTTGGTCGCTTGGCGCGGCCGCACGATCGAGCGAGCGCTGATGCTTGGCGTGGGGGCGCAGTTGCTGTACATCGTCAGTGTCGGCGGCGACTTCATGGCCGGGCGCTTTCTTACCGCGCCGTTCTTCTTGGCGATTCTTTGCATGGCCCGCCTCTTCGATCTCGCCGATCGCTGGCCACGCCGCGTCGCTTGGCTTGCGTTGGTGCTCGTTGGAATCATCACGCCGCGCGCGGCCACACTGATCGATCGCAGCGGAATCGCTGATGAACGGCGCTACTACTGGGGCAGCACTGGGTTGCTCAACGGCACGCCAGATTGGGCTCGCCCCACAACCGAAGCGCGTCTGCCCGGAGATATCGCACGAGCCATCCACACGCCCTTGTTGGTCGAGAATGCCGTCGGGGTGATTGGGTTTTACGCCGGACCAACCGTCACGGTCGTCGATCGTGCGGCGTTGTGTGATCCGTTGCTCGCACGGCTGCCGATGGTGGCGGCCGATCCTCTGGCGATCGACCTGATGCGCCGCGTTTCCAGTGCCGAGCCGCTGCACTCGTGGCGGATTGGCCACTTCACACGCAATCTGCCGCGTGGATACCTCAGCAGCTTGCTGACCGGCCAGAACAAGATCGTCGATCTGAGAGCCGCTGCACTTTATGCCGATGTGTCAACGATCACGCGCGCCCCGCTTTGGTCGCCTGCTCGTCGGGCCGCGATTTTCCGTCAACGGTGGACGCTACAATCGCCGATCGCTATGACGCGACTGCCGTTTGAATCACCGGACTGGAACGAAGTGCTGGCACTACGCCCCGACGATGCGCAAGCGCTTTTCCGCCGCGCCGCACGGAGCGACAACCCGGGACCCGATTTAGAGCGAGCTGTCGCGCTCGCGCCGCAGCACGCGTTGGCGTGGATGGATTTGGGATCATGGCGCCAGCGCAACGGCGACACCAGTGGCGCGCTCGCAGCGTGGCGTCGCGCCTCAGAAGCGGCGCCACGATGGGCCGCGCCGTGGATCGCCACGGGTGTTGCGCAAGCCAAAGCGGGGCAATTGGAACAGGCGATCGTCAGCCTGCAGCGTGCGCAGTCGGTCGATCCACGGAACATCGGCACGTACGCACCGCTGGGCTTGGCGTTGATGCAGTCCGGTCAGAAAGATCGTGCACGACAGGTGCTTCAGCGCGGCTCGGCGTGGGACGACGAATCCTCGCGCCGGTTGTTGGCAGCCCTGGCTCAGGCCGGTTCACCCGCGGACCCGTAAGAAAAGGGCGGCCACTCGGCCGCCCCTTGTGTCGTTCGTCAGCGACGTTACGCCGCTCTCAGCGCGCGCTGCGCAGTCCTTGTGGCGTGGGCGGCAGTTGCGCCGCCTCTTCCTCGCTCAATCCGTCGATCGTCGAGTGCGTGTTAAACGAATCGACAGACTGACTGATCTTCATCGAACAAAACTTCGGGCCGCACATCGAGCAAAACTCCGCCGTCTTGAAGTACTCCGGCTCGAGAGTCTGATCGTGAAACTCGCGCGCGCGCTCAGGATCGAGCGAGAGCGCAAACTGGGTCTTCCAATCGAATGTGTAGCGGGCGCGCGACAGCGCATCGTCGCGCTTGCGCGCATTGGGATGGTGGCGCGCCAAGTCGGCCGCATGCGCGGCGATCTTGTAGGCAATGATTCCGTTGCGTACATCTTCGGCGTTCGGAAGCCCCAAATGCTCTTTGGGCGTGACGTAGCACAACAGACTCGCCCCGTACCAACCCGCCATCGCCGCACCGATCGCCGACGTAATGTGGTCGTAGCCGGGCGCAATGTCGGTGACCAACGGGCCCAACACGTAAAACGGCGCCTCGGCGCAGATTCGTTGCTGCCGGTCGACGTTGTACTTGATTTGATCCATCGGCACGTGGCCTGGCCCCTCGACCATTACCTGCACACCCTTGTCCCACGCGCGCGCCGTCAACTCGCCCAACACATCGAGCTCGGCAAACTGCGCGGCGTCGGAGGCGTCGTGCGTGCATCCGGGACGCAGCCCGTCGCCCAACGACATCGTGACGTCGTACTTGGCCGCGATTTCGAGAATGCGATCGTAGGCGGTGTACAGCGGGTTTTGCTTGTGATGATGAACCATCCAGCCCGCCATCATCGAACCGCCGCGCGACACGATGCCTGTGACGCGGCCCGTAATCAGCGGCATGTGTTCGATCAGCACGCCGGCGTGAATGGTCATGTAGTCGACACCCTGCTCGGCTTGCTCTTGCACGACCTCGACGAGCAGATCTTCGCTCAAGTCCTCGAGGCTCTTCACGCGGGTGAGCGCTTCGTAGATCGGCACGGTACCGATCGGAATCGTGCTCTCGGCAATCAGCGCCTTGCGAATTTGCGGGATGTCGCCGCCGGTCGAGAGGTCCATGAAGGTCTCGGCGCCGTACTTCTCGATAACACGCAGCTTTTCCAGCTCGTCGTCGACGTTGGACGTCACCGCCGAGTTGCCGATGTTGGCGTTGATCTTCACCGTCGCGGCCTTACCGATTCCGGTGGGATCGAGTTTGAGTGCGAGGTGGTTGATGTTGGCGGGAATGATCATCCGGCCGGAGGCGAGTTCGCTGCGCACCAGTTCGGGGGAGAGGCTCTCGCGCTCCGCAACCCGGCGCATTTCAGGCGTGATCTCGCCGCGCCGTGCAGCGGCCATTTGGGTACGGGCATCGTTCATGGTGTCCGGTCTCCCCGGATCGAATCGATCCGGCAGTGGGACCGTACCCCGGCCAATCGACTAAGTCAAAGCAGAAGCGGCGGCCCTGGCTGCAACCGCTATTCAGCCTTGAACAGCACTCCAAACGCTTCCTCGGCCGCCATCGGACGATCCTCGTGCGTGAGCGGCGCGAGCGGCAGTTCCACCCGGCGAACCAGCGTGGGGATCTCGCTCAATTCGTCATCGCCGGCGAATACCGTTTCGAGCAACAGCTTGGCCTCGGTCCTGAAGGCTGGTTCCAGTGCATTGCCGGTGACCGCCAGCTCGCGAACACCCTCGAGCAGACTCGGCGGCAGCAACTCGCGTAGCTGATTGAATTCACCCAGCGATTGGGCTGCCTTGCTCATGTCCAGCGTTTGCAGCGCGTCTCCGTCGAGATAGACATCCAGGTGTTGGGCCACGATCGAGATATTCAAATGACGACCACCTGGGAGCAGATAAAAGTTCATCCAGCGGCTGTCAGCCGGCTTGCCATCGGCGGCTCTTTTGAAGGACAGGTCAGCGACCAGTTGGCGCCCGCCGAGTGTGTTGTACAGCACCCGAGTGCGCTGGATGCGCGGTTCTGTGGGGCCAGTCAACACCGAGTAGGACGAGTCCGTCGGCGTACCGTCGGGCTTGTCGAGCGCGCAATGCAGCCGTGTCCATGTCTCGGCCGCTTGGGCCACCGCACCTGCGAGCAGAACAGCGAGAAGCATCCGGGAGATCGTTCGCATGGGGGCCTCCACCTCTTCAAGGCTCAGAGACGATGCATCCATCGCCCGTTTCACGCAATTCCTTGGGCAAGACCGGCCCTCGGGCGGTATCGTGCGCCGGCTATGGATCGCAACTCGAAACGCCAGGATCGAATCGACCGGTCGCTCGCCTGGTTTCAGCGCTACGAACCGCTGCTCGACGATCCCGTCGCGTTTCGTGCTGCGCTGGAAGAGCCGCCGCCGCTCGATCTGCTGGTGCCTCCCGGCCGTGTCTCGGTCGAACAGGTCGGTTCACTCCTCGCGGCGCGAGACATCACGAGCCAGCGTTTTTCCTGGGCACCGCACCATCTGCGTGCGGAGATCAGCGTCGGTGCCGGCACATTGCCCGAGGTGATCTTCGGCTTCGCTCATCCGCAAGGGGTCAGCAGCGCACTCCCGCCCTTGGCATTGGCTCCCCAGCCCGGCGAGCGCGTACTCGATCTCTGCGCCGCTCCCGGTGGAAAAACGCTCTATATGGCGCTGCTCGCCAACGATCGTGCGCGCGTGATTGCCGGCGATGCGGTGATGGGTCGAACGGGCCCCTTGGTGTTGACGCTCTCACGCAACGCGATCTCTTCGGTGGTCGTCGTCGCGGGTGATTCCAGCAGCATGCCTGCGGTTGGGACCGTCGACGCGATCCTGCTTGATGCGCCGTGCTCCGGCGAAGGCACGTTTCGCATGCCGTCCCCTAAGTTCGAACCGCGCGGCGAGGATCAGCTGTCGTTCAACCCGCCGCAGCAACGGCGGTTGTTGCAACGCGCGCTCGATCTGTTGCGACCCGGCGGGCGACTGCTTTATTCCACCTGCGCCTTCGCCCCGGAAGAAAACGAAGCAGTGCTGGCCCACGTACTCGATCAGCGCGATGACACGCAGCTTGTGCCGTTGCCGGCGTACTTTCCCGGCATCCCGGGTGTCGAACTCTGGAATGGCGCTCATTTCGGAGCGCGGATGCAACTCACCCGTCGCGTCTTTCCGCATCACGGCGGCTCATGGGGCTTCTTCGTCGCGCTGCTGATCAAATCGCAAGACTCAACACAAAACGCCAAGCTGCGAGAGATACGCGAAACAGCACTCCCCACCCACGATGCCAGTGCTGCCGCGATCGTACGCAGCGTCTTTCACGACGACTTCGGCGTGCCGCTGGAGACACTCGATCAGTTCGATGTGATCCCACGCGGCCGCGACTTGTGGCTGCGCCACCGCTTGCCGGCGGGCGTCGACGACTTGCCGCTCGATCGGCTGCGCGTCGTCGCGCCCGGTCTGCGTGCGGTCCACGTCACGCGCACGGGCCCGCGGGCGACGACTATTTCGTTGCGCCGTTTTGGTCCCGAGATCACACGCAACGTGGTCGAGCTGTCGTTCGAAGAGGCAGCGCGCTCGTGGAAGGGTGACCCGGTCCCAGCCCCGGCTGGGCTGACGCGGCGGCCGCAGGCGCTGCGGGTCGCGGGTTGGGTGGTGGGCTCGATCACCAACGAAGAAGGCGCGAGCTTGCTGCATATTCCGGGCGACAAGGCATGACGGCACGCACGTCCCAACCCTGCCGCTGTTGGCGGCCGCACGCTCCCGCGTTATAACGCCGCATTGATTCCATTCGCGGAGGACGTTTCGTGCCCGCTCGTCGCTCGCTCGCCGTTCCGATCGTTTGCCTCTCGCTACTGACCGCCTGCAACAAGCCACCCGCTGAGGTAAGCACCGCGGCGCCGGCTGCCGAATCGCCGAAAGCCACGCAACCAAACCCCGGTTCGCGCGTTTCTCCCGAGATGAAAGAAGCAGCCGCCAAGATCATTGCCGCGGCTCGGCAAGATGAGCAGGGCTGGTCGCGACTGACAGCGCTGTGCGATCGCGTCGGCAATCGCTTCGCAGGCACGCCCGGCCTCGAACATGCCATCGAATGGGCGCTCGCCGATTGGGCCAAGGACGGTCTCGACGATGTGCGCCGCGAACCCGTGATGGTCAAGCACTGGAAGCGCGGTGCCGAATCGTTGCAACTGATGCAACCCAACGGACCGCGACCGATAGCGATGCTCGGCCTCGGCAATAGCCCCGCAACGCCCGCGGGCGGAATTACGGCGCCGGTGGTGGTGGTGCGCGACTTCGATCACCTCGCGGCCTTGGGCGATGCGGTGCGCGGCAAGATCGTGCTGTTCAACTTCCCGATGAAAACCAAAGACAACATGTTCGAGGCTTACGGCGAAGCGGTGCAGTATCGCTGGAAGGGGCCTGTAGAGGCCTCGAAAGCAGGCGCACTGGCGGCACTCGTGCGCTCGGTCACCACCCGGAGTCTGCGCACACCACATACCGGCAGCACAAAATTGATCGACCCGATCGAGGACAAGACCAACCCAATCCCGGCTGCCGCCGTGTCGATCGAAGATGCAGAAACGCTGCAACGCTTGAGCGATGCGGGGATCACACCGGTGGTCACGCTCTCGATGGCGGCGCAACGGCTTCCCGACGTTTCCAGTGCCAACGTGGTGGCTGAACTCAAGGGTCGTGAGAAACCGGATGAGATCGTGTTGATCGGCGGTCACTTGGATAGTTGGGATGTCGGCCAAGGCGCGCACGACGATGGCGCCGGCGTGGTGATGTCGATGCAAGCGGTGAGTCTGCTCAAGCGCCTCGGCCTGCGGCCACGGCGCACGATTCGCGCGGTGCTGTTCGCCAACGAGGAGTGCGGTTTGGATGGCGGCCGCACCTACGCTGAAACGCACAAAGACGAAGTCATGCAGCACGTCGCCGCGTTGGAATCTGATTCGGGGGGCTTTCGGCCCATTGGGTTTAGCGTCTTCACCACACAATCCGGCCTCGACACCGCCAACAATTGGCTCACACTGTTCGCAGCACTCGGGCCGCTCGAGATTAAACCGGCCAAAGGCTCACCCGGCGCCGATATCGGCCCGATGGTGGCGCTAGGAGTTCCAGGACTGGGTATTGGTATCGAGAGCACGCATTACTTCGACTATCACCACACCGAAGCCGATACGTTGGACAAAGTCGTTCCCGCCGACTTCAAGGACAGCGTTGCGGCCTACACACTGATGGCGTGGCTATTGGCAGAGTCTCCCGACCCACTGCCTCGCCCGCCGAAGGAAGACAAAGGAGAGTGAGCATCATGAACAACCGTCATCTCTGGCGCTGCCTCGTTGTTGCCATTGCGCTTTCGGCTGGTGCCTCACTGGCACAAGCGCAAGAAATGGGTTTTATCGGCTGGGGCTTTCGCGCCGGCTTGAGCGTCAACCCCGACCAAGTCTTCGGCGGGTTTCATGTCGATCTCGGCGAACCGGTCAAGCACCTTCGTTTGATTCCCAACATCGAATACGGCGTGGGCGATGACACCAAATTGTTCGCTGTCAATCTGGGCGCGCACTGGGAGTTCACCACCACGAGCTGGGGCGGCTGGATGCCGTACGCCGGCGCCGAGGCCGGCTTTCAATACACCAAGTTCGACAATGTGCCGCGCACGCCCAGGCGGCCGTTCGATGACGATGACACCGACGTGCAGTTGAGCGCGGTGGGAGGTTTGGAGCGAACGGTGAAGGGCGGCAACAAGTGGTTCATCGAAGCCAAGATTGGGTTGCTCGAAGACCCCGATCTGAAGGGGATGGTCGGCATTACGTTCTAATTGGAGCGACAGATTCTGCGCTGATCCAAACGGGCGATGGCCGCTAGCGGTCCTCGCCCGTTTTTCTTGTAACCCTCTCCCTAGTTGGACATCCAAGGCTGCGTTGGCGGGAAACACACTCGAACCCGCTACCACGAATCACCACAAATCAAAACTCACCGCCAGTCGAAAAACGGCCGGCATCAGGAGATTTCTATGCTCAACCCGAATCGTCGCATTAACTCGTCCTTGGCCATGAGTGCCGCCGTTGCTGGAATCGTTGCGGGTGTCAGCTTGGCGGCTGGGTGCAACGGTCAAGGCACGAAGACCGGAGCAAAGGATGACAAGGCCAAGGAACAAAACGGCTGCAACTCCGCCAATGGCTGCCAAGCATCGTAACCCGAGCCAGGACAGGTGACGCCACGCGACACCTGTCCCGCGCACGACGCATCCGAGGGGACGATGAAGCCTGCGCCGCTGCCAGATCTAGGGTTTGGAATCGGGCTACGAGCCCGGCACGCCGCCGAGATCGTCCAGTCAAAGCCTAACCTGGGTTTCTTCGAGATCATCTCGGAAAACTACCTCGACAATGGCGGCCGCCCGTTGCAGTTGCTAGACGAAATCGCCGAGCACTACCCGATCGTCATGCACGGTGTGTCGTTGTCGATCGGCTCGGCCGATCCGCTCGATTTCGCCTACCTGCAAAAGCTCAAGTCGCTGGCGCGGCGCGTGAATGCCGCATGGATTTCCGATCACGTTTGCTTCACCGGTGTGGCGGGAATCAATACGCATGACCTGCTGCCGATCCCCTATACAGAGGAGATGCTGGCTCATGTCGTCGAGCGTGTGCGCGTGGTGCAAGACGTTCTGGAGCGGCCACTCGTCCTAGAAAACCCGTCCACCTACGCCGCGTTCACCGCTTCGACGCTGACAGAAGAGGACTTTCTGACTCAGTTGTGCGCACAAACCGAGTGTCGATTGCTGTTGGACGTCAACAACGCCTACGTTTGCGCTTTCAACCACGGTTTCGACGCCCCTGCTTATGTCGATGCGATCCCTGCCGAGCGCGTGGTCCAGGTACATCTCGCCGGACACAGCGACAAGGGCGCGTACTTGCTGGACACCCACGACGGTCCCGTGATCGACCCGGTGTGGGCCCTGTACGCGCGCCTGCTCGCACGCACCGGTCCGATCGCCACGCTGCTTGAATGGGACGCCAACATCCCCGCGCTCGAAACGATCGTCACCGAAGCGCGCAAGGCTGAGACATTCCGCAATGAACACGGTTCACAGGGAGGCCCCCTTGCTCACGCCCTCTAACAAGCCCGGATTCATCGAACTGCAGCAGTTGTTTCAAGCAGCCGTCCTATCGAGAGCACCGTTGGCGCTGCACCCCATGGCCGATGCCTTGGACGCAGCGATCGCCCCCAGTCATTCGCTCTCGCCGTTCGAGCGGCTCGAGATCTATCGCTCGATGTATCCGCTGCGGTGCGAATCGTTGCTCGCCGACGACTACCCAGCCCTGCGCGAAGCCATGGGCGACGATGAGTTCATTGCGATGGCACATGCCTATGCGTACGCCCATCCCTCGCGCTCGTTCACGATGGCGCGATTCGGTGATCGCTTACCGGACTTCATCGCCGCGCACACCGGGATGCCAGCGAGACGCCGCAGCTTTCTCGCCGATCTCGCCCGCGTGGAACTGGCGATCTCGCAGGTGCGTGAGGCACCGGACGCGCCGGTGCTGTCCATCGATCAAATCAATGCGATCCCCTCCCAGCGCTGGCCCTCAGTTCGGCTGCAAGCGTCACCTGCCGTCCAGTACCTGTCGCTGAACCACCCCATAAATGTGACCTACGAGGCATTTCTTGCCGATGAGCCACTGCTGCCGATTCGTCCGCAGCAGGCGTGGCTGTTGGTCTATCGCAAGGATCAGCGCGCTCATCGCCTGGCGATCGGGCGCCGCGCGCACAGCTTGCTCGAAGCACTGCTCGCCGGCCTGCCGCTCGGCCGTGCGCTGGAAGAATCGCTCTCGATCCATGACGGCCGCGACGTTCAGGAGCGCGTCTTCAGCTGGTTACGCGAATGGGTTTCGGAAGGGTTGTTTCAGGCCGCGCTGTAGACGGCCATCGGAGGCTTTTGTGTCGAGCTTGGTGCAGGGCCGTTGGCCATCGACTACTTGCTCGTCATACGACATCGCGGCTGCGAGACGGCTGCGATTAGGAGTGCCGCATGAGCAGCCACCAAGTCGCTACTGATGGAGTGCGCCGCATCGTTATCCTCGGTGCTGGCTTTGGCGGAATCTATGCAGTGCGCGAGCTCGAGCGCTTGATCGGCAACGACCCATCGGTAGAAATCACGTTGGTCAACAGCGAGAACTTCTTTCTGTTCACCCCAATGCTGCACGAAGTTGCCGCATCCGATCTGGACTTGACGCACATCGTCAACCCGATCCGCAAGCTGCTGAAGCGTGCGCAGTTCTTCAACGGCGATGTGCAGTCGATCGACTGTGAGAGGCGCGAAGTGGTGGTGACGCACGGCGTCGAAACCGACCATCCCCACCATTTGCCGTACGATCACCTAGTTTTAGCGATGGGCTCGGTCACCAATTTCTGGGGACTGCCGGGCCTGGACCAACGAGCCTTCACACTGAAAACGCTGGGCGATGCCATCGCGCTTCGCAATCGATTGATCGACGCCCTCGAAGAGGCCGATTTCGAGTGCTGCCTCTTGACGCGCCGCCGGATGCTGACGTTCGTCGTGGCGGGCGGCGGTTTCGCCGGTGTCGAAGCGATTGCTGGTATCAACGACTTCCTGCGCGAAGCGGTGCGGCACTATCCACACTTGGGCGAGGTAGACGTGCGCACCGTGCTGATCCACTCGGGTGATCACATCCTGCCCGAGCTTGGCCAGGAACTGGGAATGTTCGCGGCCAAGCACCTCGCCAAGCGCGGCGTCGACATTCGCTTGGGCATCAAGGTGCGCGGCATGAACGCCGAGGGCGTGGAGCTTTCCGACGGCACCTCGATCGAAACGGCGAACTTGATTTGGACTGCGGGCACATCACCTAACCCATTGCTTGCGACATTACCCGTGCCGCGAGATCGCGGTCGCGTGGTCGTCGACCAGACGCTGCAGGTGCCCGGTTGGCCGGGCGTGTGGTCGCTGGGCGACTGCGCTCAAATCCCCGACGGCGCCGGCGGCTTTTTTCCGCCGACAGCACAACATGCCACGCGCGAAGGCAAGGTGTTGGCGCGCAACATCGTCGCCACGCTGCGCGGCGAGAAACTGCAGCCGTTTCGCTTCAAGACGCTTGGTCAGTTGGCGGCAATTGGCCGTCGCACCGGAGTCGCGAAGGTGTTCGGTTTCAAGTTCTCGGGCTTCGTGGCGTGGTGGATGTGGCGCTCGATCTACCTTTCCAAACTGCCGCGATTCGAGCGCAAGGTGCGCGTGGCGTTGGACTGGACGCTGGACTTGTTCTTCACCAAGGATTTGGTGAAGTGTCCAACGGCGCTTGGTCCAGAGGCGGTCGAAACGGGATTCGAGGTGAGCCCGGCCAGGGCCGCGCACCCCGAACCGGCCGCCGCACCTGTTTCATAGCGTCGACCCGGCGGTCAAGGACATGGTGCAGCAGCATCGAGCGCATCGCGCGGGTCGGGATCTTTTCTCGAATTGCCGAACGTTCCGGTGCACGCATGTTGACCGCGCACGAGGTAATACACACCCACGCCTGCTGCCGGTTGCGGCCGCGTTTCGTCGAACGGCGTATCGGCGTCGTTGTTGACGAGGCACGTTGCGGCACCGAACCCACCACTGGTGCGAAGCGCTGCTAGATCGCCGGTCACGATGTCGTAAGACGTGGACGATCCGGCGCTCGCGTCCTGCGAGGTCCAGCTCACGCGCGCCGTGGCGCCCACTTTCGAAAGCAGCACACCCGCAATCTCAGCCGGCACAGCGCGAATGTTTGGATCCGCGTCGTTGCAATCGACACCCGCCGGCACACCATCGAGATCCGAATCGTTGAAGCGCCAGCGTGCCGTGCGCGTATCCCAAAACAAGCTCGCACGATGCCCAGTGAAGGCCGCATGCATCGTTCCGCCCTTGGCGGTCACCGGCAGCTCGACCTGAGAGAACCAGGTGGAGAGTTTGCTGCCCTGGTTCGGTTCGCTGTTGAGTCGCACCACCAGTCCATCCCAACTGCTGCCGCCGTCGCCTGAATGGCGTGCAGCAATGGCTGGCTGCCCGGCACTGCTGTCCTGCCACACAGCCCACGTATTGCCGGTGCCGTCGCTCACCAGGTAGGGGCTGCGCGAAAATGCGATCGGCTGCGGCGCCAGATCGTCGAGGCGCGTCGCGGCTTGCCATGTAGCGCCCCCATCGAGCGAGCGATTGGTGAACACCTGGCCGTTGTCGGTGTAGATCACGATTGGCGTCGGAACCGTGCCATTGAGTGTGTAGATCACACGCGGCACGAACTGGTTGCGCGTCTGTCCTGGCGCCACCTGCCGTTCGCTCTGCCACGCCCCGCTGGTGAACCGATTCCCCCATGCGCGCGTAAGTGAGGAGTCGCGGAAGTCGGCCCACACCGCGAACGCGTCGGAGCCGGAGCATTCGAGGTCGGGAACATTCGAGCTGGTGAGATTGCTCGACCGTAGATCGACGGCAGATCCGAATGTCACGCCACCGTCGGTGCTATGTCGTGCGTTGACGGTCTGAAACGATCCTCCAACCCGATTCGAGCGCCAAGCCACCACGGTGAGGTTGCCGGAGCTGCAAATCACCGGCTGATCGTTGATGACTGTTTGACCTGTGTTCTGCTGGTCGAAGTCGAACGACGCACCCCAGGTCGCTCCGTCGTTGTGCGAGATCACCATGCGCACGTCGGTGCCCAAGCTGTAGACCACGAACGTATCGTCGTTAGGATTGGCCGAGATCCGCAGGAACTGCACCGACTGCGGGGTGTCGATCACCTGCTCTGCGTTCCAGTTCGTACCGCCGTCGATCGACTTTCGAAACACGAGTTGGACTTGCCCTAGCGCATAGTCTTGGCGCGCGTAGGTCATGTACAGCCGCAGCGGATCGGTGGGATGGACCGTGAGCGCAATCTGCAGGATGTCCTGCGTCCCGGGCGCATGTTGGCTGAGGCGAAATGGTGTTTGATAGGTGTCGCCGCCGTTGACGCTGCGCGCGTAGTAGACGTCCGGAAACGCTCCCTGCGTGATCATGCGGTAAAGCAGGTGCACATCGGTTGCGGTGGTCGCCAAGATCAGCGGAGCGCTGTACTGGATTCGATTGTCGACATCACCGTACAGGCCGAGTTTCTTCTCGTCGGTGAAGTCGAACGCCGCGGTGCTCGTGCGGTTGCCGAATGTCTCGTACGAGCTTCCGTTACGCAGTTCTCGGTACAACACGAAGATCCCCGACAACCCGTTGGTGGTTTGCAAGCTCGCCAATCGCGACTCGCCGAGATCGGGGCCGCCCGACTGATCGACCTGGTCGACCGGCCCGAACGTCACACCATCGTCAGAGGAGATCGCCGCCTGCAGCAGGTTGAAACGCGGGTCGCCGCCAAACGTGTCGCGCTCGTGGACCAGCACCCATTTGTTGTCGTTGGTCCTCTCCAACCCGTACTCGCGCGTACCGCCAACACTGCGATTGGTCAAGGAACCGAACGTCGCCCCCTGGTCGGCTGACCTTAGCGTGTAGATCGCGCCCGTGTCATTGAGGTAGCCGACAAGCACGGTGTCGGTGGTGTATGAAGGCACAACGCGCGCCGCGCGCTGCACGGGACTCCCCGCGTTGCCCCAGACGGCGACTTGCGTAAACGACAGGCCTGCGTTTGCCGACTGCCAAACACGCAACGTTCCGCCCGTCGGTGTGTCCCCTGAGGCGATGACCACCTTCCCAGTTCTCGTGATGTCGATGTCGACCCCAGACTGTGTTCCAGGGCCACTGACGCTCTGCCCCAACCCCTGCTCACCCCCGAAGCTCACGCCACCATCGGTAGAGCGACTATAGAAAACACGTTGCCCCGACCCGCGATTCTGGATGTACGCCACATGCACGTTGCCGCTTTGATCGACCACGGCATCGCACTCGAGTGGAACTCTGTTCGCGACGGTATCGAGGTCGGGCTTGATAGGCGTAGTCCAGCTAGCCCCGAAATTCGAACTGACCATGACGTAGGTGTCGTTCGACTCCCAGTACTCGCTGAACGCCACCGCGACCCGTCCAGCTTCGTTAGCGTGGACGCTCCACAGGCCTGCGACGCCGTGACGCGCATCCCCTTCTTGCACCAACTCAACCGGCGTGGTCCAGGTTTGCCCCATGTCATCGCTGCGACGGAAACGCAGCCCCACGTCCTTGGTCAACCCAGCGTAGCGATACACGAGGTAGGTGCGCTCGTCCTCCGAGCGGTAGGCTGCGAACGAAAGCACCGGTCGCGCCGTTTCGATCGCGAAGGGGGCTCCGAAGGTCGCACCACCGTCGCTCGAGAGCTGCGCCGACAGTTTGAAATGAGCCAACGTCAGCACGATCACGCGCCCGGCTTCGTTGGCCAGCGCCTGTGACTGCACGTGATGGTTGGGCACGAAGCCGAGCGAAAAATTGACCTCCTCCTCGAACTCCCCGACGTCGTTGAATAGGAAGGCGCGGCTTTCCGAACCATCGATTTGCCCCGCGCTGGCGCTTGGAGCGAACGACAGCGATGCAAACGCGGACAGCGCCATGGCCAACGACGAAAGGAGCGAGATCGAACGAGTGCGCATAGGTAAGTGGTCTCCCTGGCGGCCCGAGGAGCGAGGACTCCCGGCCGCACATGAGAGAGACACGGGATACCGCTGGTTGACTCACGCCCTTCTCAGGGGGCAGAAACCGGCCTGGGCCTAGGACAACCGCGGCAAGTGCCCCTCTGGAGAAGACCCCCTCAAGAACTGCTCTGAAGCGGGCCGAGATCGACCTCGGCCTTGTTCGTACCGACCGTAACCTCGATGGCTCGGTCTTTCGGCGAGAGCGCGTAGGACAGCTCGAGCTTGCTCGCGAGCATCTCGAGCACGCTGCACAAGTCTTGCTTCGACACACGCAGGTGTAGCACGCGGACGAGCTTGTCAGGATTCACCACGCGAAACTTCACCCCCGAGATTGGGCCAATCATCGAGAACATATCGACAACGGAAATGCGCTCGGCGTCCAGCGTCAAGGGCGCGGGCTTGCTCGCGCATTGCAGCGATTCCAGCGCCGCTTGGTTGCGAGCCTTCACGGAGCTGCGCTCATTGACGCGCACTCCACCGGGCTGAGCAAGTGCTAGGAAGGTACTCGCCGTCCAAATCAAAAGAGTGACTCTGCCAACGCATGCTGTGTTCATCGAACCTCCAACTCAGTGGTCTTTCCCGCGTCGAGATGGACAGGGTACGAACGCACCACACCGTCGCTGCCTTTGATCTCGACGATAAATTCCCCGGCCGGCAGGCCGTCGACGATAACTCCCTTGCGAGTAGCTTCCTCGAACGGGCGCACGCCTTCGGTAGCCTCTGAGTTCACTGCGTAGTTGACGCCGTCCCTTCCCCTCACAGCAACGAACTCACCGGCGGCGACACCAAGCATGTTGGCGCGCAGCACCGCAGCGGGCTCGAGTTGAAACTCGACGATGTAATCGCCGTCGTCGTTCGGCTCGATGCCGTCGAGCCCTCGGTTTTTTGCCGTGAGTCCGGAGGAACGGGCGAACACCTCGATGCTTGCCCCCTCGACCCAGTCGCAGACCCGGTCCTGCGAACCTGTGAATTGGGTCGACATGATGGAACTGCTTGGCATGTCTGTATCGGCCGAGACAAATGTCAGCACCGCCTTACCCCACCCACCGGTTACCAGTGTGCCATTGGGCCCGACCAGCTTGACGATGACCTGCGATCTCTTTTCGTTCTCCAGTTCGAAGATCAGATCCTGATCGGGATCTCCCGCCTTCAAGTCGCGAGTAAACGCTTTGTAGCCATCGACTTCTACCGATAGCTGGAGATCACGATCGCGATCGACCGCGATCGCGAAGCGGCCCGCGTCGTCGGTGCTCGTTTCATCCTGATTGCTGCCTCCGATGGTAGTTCTCTGTGATTCACCGAGCCCGCTTTCGTTGCTCATTGAAATTTTGTAGCCGAAGTTGAGATCCGAAACAGGACCGAAGGAACTGACACTCCCGACAATCGGTCGCTTGCTGCTCTTGTCCCGTAGAGTGCCTGTCACCAATCGCGACGGGAACGGAATGTCGAAGCGATAGTCGCTGCCTTCAGGGATGCTGAACAAACGCTCGCTCGATTGGCGGTCGACCTCGAGCCTCACCTTCGCCGTGCCCGAGTCCAGCCCCTCCAGCCGATAGCTTCCGTCGGGCCCCGTCCAGCCGCTGACGAGTCGATAGGGAACGCCAACTTGGAAGTCCACTTTGGCCGGAGCTGCTGCAATCGCAACGCGAACTCCGGCCAAGGGCACGCCGCCCCGCGTGACAGTGCCGTACACCGTGACACCGGCAACGAAATCGACGCGCGCTGTTTCACCATCGGCCAGCGTGACCGTCTTCCGGTCCACCGACTCGGCCCCGCTGCGATCGCTGCGTTTCACGATGCTTTGACCCGCGGCAAGGTGTGCGAATCGATAACTCCCATCGGCGCCGGTGAGAGTTGTCTCCCTCTGTTGAGCCTGTTCGTTGGTGACACGGACCTGCACCCCGGCAACGCCCGCACCCGACGCGTTTCGCACCGATCCTTCGAGTGCTGCGCCGCGCGACAACTCGATCACGAGTTCGTTGGCGCCCTCCGCGGAGACGACGCTCGATGCGCGGGTCGCCGCGAAGTCGGGGTGCTGACCGTTCAGGTGAACCGTCCCTGGCGACAGGCCATCGAGCGCAAACGAACCATCGCGCGCCGTCACGACGCTGTTCGCCGGTCGATCTACCTCCCAGACAGTCGCACCAGAGACCCCGGCTTTGGTTGCTTGGTCAACCACCGATCCGCGAAGCGTGAGGCCGGCCTCGAGCACCAACGCAATGTTGTCGAGTCGCTCCGCTTCGACCAGCTCGATCGGCTCGCTCGCTTTGACGGCGTGTCCCTGCGCCCACGCACGCACGATCCACTTCCCCTTAGGCAACGGTTCGATCGTGAAGGCTCCCGTGTGAGGATCGACCACTTTTCCTTTTACCGTTTGCTGCCGCCATTGTTGATCCGTGTCTTCCAGGGCGAGAACGTCGAGGCTCCCCAGCGGTGTCCCGCTCGCGGAGGTTGCGGTTCCTGAGATGGAGCCGCCGCGCTCGACCTCGATCTCAACGTGGGCCTGGCTCGGCTCTAAGTTCTCCTTGCTCGCTTTCAAGTACGGCGCGGGCGGGATGACCTGCAACTGGTAGCGTGCTTGCCGCAATCCGCCCAGTCGAAATTTACCGTCAGTGCCGCTGAGGGTGCTGCGCTCGAGTGTGGTCGAGTCGCCCACCTTTCGGTAGGCACGAACCTTGGCCTTGGCGACAGCGTTGCTGTTGGCATCGACGACCTCGCCTTCAATCGCAACGCCAGCGACGGATTTCAACACACCCAGCGATTTCGCTGCGCCGGCGGCAACAACCACCGCGTCGAAAATCATTCGTTGGCCGGTAGGCGGCAGGACTTCAACGCGATAGCTGCCTGGAGCCAGCCCACCAAGCTTGACGACGCCGTCGGCCCCAGTACTCGACGACGCCAATGGCTCCTCGACATCCGGAGCCTGCATCGAGCGCGCTGTCGCTTGAACATTCGCAATCGGGTTGCGATCGTCACCGATAACGGTCGCTGTGATCGAGCCCGACGCGACGAAGCGCAGCTTGAGATCTCTTGCGTCCTCTCCCAACACCAAGCTGATGGGCGCTTGGGCTGCATGTTTGACCTGCAACTCGTAGCCACTCGCTCGGGGGATCTCGCCCAGCGTGAAACGGCCATCGGCCCGCGTTCGTACCTCGACCTTGCCCTCGCGCAGCGCTCCGTCGTTGTCGGCATCGACAGGGAGGTTGCGAGGCCGCAATCGCGAGACGTCGATCGAAACCACCGCGTCCCCGATCGGTTCACCGCCGGGAGATCGAACCAGGCCTGAGACCGTCATGGCGGGTCGAAGCGTGAAGGCTCGTGGGCACGTCACGATGTTCTCGAATCGTCGCTCGGCAAAACCGGGTGCGCGAACGCGTATCGAGGCGGGCGTGCCGGCGCTGGCAGCGAGTGCGACGCGTCCTTCGGCCGAGGGAGCGATCTCGTGGAAGCCGCCATCGGGGGCACGTTGCTCGACGCGCGCCGAGGCGAGTGGCTCGCCCGTGCCCAAAGTGATGGCAACCGAACAGTTGGATGCGGACGGCTCGGCGGCAATCGTCACGGAGGTCATTGCTGCGAGCCACAGAAACGTGACCGGGAACACTCGCGACACTGCTCACCCCCAAAGGTGCGATGAGTAGTAAGACGGCTGACTGCATCGATGTCAACGACGTATTTGTCAAGCTAGCGGTGGGAGCAACGACGCTCTGCCGCTCCGTCAGGATTTTGCTGTTTCCCCTTCACCGCTCGGCGCGCGCGTTTGCTGCGCGCGGCCCGCGAGAGATCGAGGCATCCGTTGTGGACGTGCGCCTGCCGGCTTACGCTCCAGGCATGGCGTATCGACCCGCATTCTTCAGTTCAAGCGGCGCGAGACGATTGGTATTTGTCCCGCTGGTGGTGATCCTCTGCGCCTGTGATCTGTTGCTGCCACCCGGAGAACCGCCGCCGTTACCTGAATCGGTGAACAACGCCGCGCTTGGCGAGCCGGTCTCGTCGCAGGTCTACGAAGCGGATCCAGCGGACAAGGCCTGGCCGGTCCCACTTGATCTCGACTCTGCCGAGAAGCTACTTACCGCGACCACCCGCTTTGGTGGAACCTGCTTTGGCTACGGATGCGGGCCCACGATTCGTGTCGCTGCGATCAATCTGCTGCTGAATCAACCCGACGCTGTAGAACGCTTCCGGCGAATCGAGCGATCAGCCACCAAGGCTGGAAGGCTCTTTGCGCTTGCCGCGTGGCAACTGCTCGATCGCAACGCCTACGATCGGCTCGCGTCCGAACTGCGCGACGATGCTTCGATGATCGTCGAGGAGGAAGGCGGATGCATGTCGACTGCTCGCTCCGTCCGCGATCTGGTGTAAGACATCGAGGAGTATTCCATCGGCACCGCGTATCGAGCGGCGCGCGCCGACGCCTTCTTTTCCTACATGGAACCGCTGCCACCCCCGGCGCATCGGATTTCAGGAAAAGACCCTACCTATCCTCGCCAGGCGCTCGCGCATGGCATTGGCGGCACAGCACATGTAACAGCGTCGCTGCGGGCCGATGGCACCGTAGAAGCCGTCGAATCAAGTGGGGAGTGGTGGATCCCCAACGACGCCACGGCGCAAGCGGTCAGGAGTTGGCGCTTCGAGCCGATCTCGGGATTTCCCAATCTGCGCGTGTTCGTTACCTTCGATTTCACACCAGAGACCCGAGGCCAGCACTGGCCGATTTCATGCTGGTATGTTCCGGGTGTCGTCCATTCGAGGGGCGACAGTCGCTAGCGATCGGTCACCGCAGACTTCTGGCACATCGCGCCCCGATCCTAACCAATCGCAGCCAGCAATGATCCGCCCTCTTCCATCTAAAACTTCAGTCGCTGGATCCAATCTGCATCCCCTCAGCACAGGTGTGTGTGCTGCAGACGCGCGCTTGCCCTGGCGTCGGACCACCGCCGGCTTTCTTGACTGAGGTTACTTGCCAGATCCCGCGGCCGATCCCAGCCGCCACACGGTGAAGCAGGGACTCCCTGCTGCAAAGCACAACGAGGAAGCCATGGGCCACTTCCAAGCTGTGGACTCGTCAGGCATTCGACGCGATAGCTGCGCTGAGATCGATGCGATGGCCCAGAGAGGAGCAGGTGTCATGAGCAGGTTCGTGCGTGGATTGGTTTGTGCAGTTTTTGCGATCGGCGTGACGCTGCCGGCGTTCGCGGCCGAGCCAAAGCAAACCTTCCGGGCCAATCTCGGCTATTTGAGTCCGACAGGAGATCTTCAGGAGCGAATCGCCTTCGATACGGGTGACGGTTTCGTCGACGTCGATATCAAGGCCGAGTTCGACAGTGCGTTGGGAGTCGCCTTGGGTTACGAGTACCGCTTCAACGACCTGATCGGCTTGGATGTCGGCCTGCAGTACTACAAACCGAAGGTGAAGTTCGAAGGCAGGGGTGGGTCGGTCGAGGTCCGCGACGATGACAGTGGGAAGTTCATGCCACTCACGGTGGGGCCGATGTTCCATGTCGTCAGAACCGACAAGATCGATTTCTTCTTGGGTCCGGTACTGGCGTACATCATGTACGGCGGCGTCGATCTGCAGCGTGCCGGCAAGATCGATTTCAAGAACGACGTCGTGGTCGGTGCCAAGCTCGGCGCCAACGTGCTCGTCAGCGGTGACTGGGCGCTCAATCTCAATCTCGAGTACCTGGCCGCCAAGGCGAAGACCGATCAACCGAACGTGAGCGACAACGTCAAGCTCAACGCCAAGCCGTTCATTCTTACCGTCGGGGCTGCGTATCGGTTCTGAGGGGTGGGCTGCACTCGCGGGGGCTGGTGATCACAGCCCCCGCGATTTGTCGTGTGTTGCCCACCGTCACGGGCAGTCGCCGGTGCTGCTTTGCTGTCTCGGTCCCGCTGTTGGTGACGGTCAGTCCTCGATCGAAACCAGTGTGACCTTGAACTCGAGCTAGATTCTGTCCTGCCCGACACAAATCATGTCGACCGTGTGATTCGTTCCGTCTGCGGCGAGCGCCGTGCGAACTTGGCCGAGCGTCCAACTCGCGGCGGGCTTGTCGTCGATTGTTGCGAGTACATCCCCCACCTTGAAGCCGATCGACGCGGCCGGAGAATCCCGGAGAACCGCCGTCACTGTGAACGTCGTGTAGTCGGGCCCGTCGGAAATCAACGAAAGGCCGAACGTCGTGCGCGGGGCAAACGGCTTGAAGGAGTCCGCGTTGGGTTCGAGCACGATCCTCGAGCGCGGGTAGTCATGGGTGGTGGTGAAACGCTGCAGGATGCGCTGGCCCATCGCTCGATGAGTGCTTCGAGCGTACGCATGTCGCCTCCTTGCGATGGCGGAAGTATGCCTGCCCCGATCGGAGGCTACGACCGGGTCCCGCCCTGGCCCCCCGCGAGCCCAAGTCATTCACCAATCACGCACCATGACTATCTCTGGAGATAGGTCCTGGCAGTGCTTCTGCTCCGTACACTCCTGGCGAAATAGAGATCGTGGCAATGCAAGTACCAGCAGCTACGGTTCGACCTGTTCGTTCACGTCTGGAGGCTCATCACATGCGTGGCTCTCGCCCGACGCTCCTCGCTCTGATTCTTGTCCTGTCCATCGCGACCAACCGTGGCGCGACGCCGCCACCGCTATTGAGTTATCAGGGAGTGTTGCGAGACGCGGCGGATCATCCACTCAGCGGCGACTACGACATGACCTTCACTTTCTGGAGCGCCGATATCGGTGGCGATGAAATCTTCCTCGATCAGCATGCCGCTGCAGGTACTGGAGCCGTAGCAGCAGCCAACGGTTTGTTCACCGTGGGACTAGGCGGTGGCATATCCAGCGATGGCGCGGGCCCAGGAACATACACGACACTGGCCGAGGTGTTTCGCGACTACAGCGAGGTATGGCTGTCGGTCGATGTTGCGGGCGAAGTGCTGGATCCGCGATCACGCATTCTTGCTACCGCCTACGCTCAGAACGCGGCCAATGCTAGTTATGCGGCGGCTGCCAGTTCTGCGGACAACGCCGATCAATTAGGCGGCAGTCCACCCACGGCGTATCTCACCACTTCTTCGGCACCCCAAACCAAGGCGGGGCAGCTCTCGTTGAGCACCAACTCGCCTGGCGTGGCCGCGATCGTGGCAAGCGCGTATGGCGAGGGCGGAGTTTTCAGTCTCAGGCCCCCTTTCACCGGGAGGGCCACGGTCGCGAACGGCCACCAGGGGATCGTGGCCAGCGGCCTCAACGACGGCGGAGAGTTCGACAACACCGGCGGCCTCGGTGGCTACGCCTATCTCGCCGCCTACTCTGTCAGCGGTAACACCTACGGTGTCTACGCCTCTGGCAACGGTTTCGGCGCGTGGCTCAACGATTTCCGCACCAGTTCTTACTCCTACGTGGGCTACAACGGCTACGGGATTCAAAGCTATGGGCGCGATGTTGGCGGCTACTTCAAAGACAACACGGCGGGCACCTACGCATTTGTCGGTGACTCGGGATACAAGATCTACGGCAATGGCACCAATGCGTTCGCGCAAAACCACCCGGGCGACAAATCGCGCGTGATTGTCTACGCCTCTCCGGAATCGAGCGAGGTCGCGACGTACGCACGCGGCAGTGCGCGGCTGCAGAATGGCGTCGTGCGCGTCGCACTCGAGCCGACGTTTGCGCTCGTCACCAATCCCGACATTGGATTGACCGCTCAAGTAACGCCGCGCGGGGAGTGGGCCGACGTATTTGTCGAGTCGGTGTCAGCGACCGAGCTTGTGGTGCGCAGTCGCACCGCGGGCAGCAACGCCAGCTTCGACTATCAGGTGTGGGGCTTGAGGATCGGTTTCGAGGAGCTCCCGCCGGTCCAGGAGAAACGCGTTGAATCTCCGATTCCCTCGATGGCCGAGTATCGCGCGCTGTATACCCGTTCTCCCGAACTGCGCCAGTTCAACGCACTGGAGCGATTCAAGCAGGCGCGCGTGGCGACAGGCGCACTGACCGCACCTGATCTCACGCGCGCTAGTCAACTGCGGCAGCGCGTACACGAATTTGATGCCACCACCGATGTGCTCAACGGCCCTGCGCCGTCGATCGTTGACCCGCCCCGCAGCTTGGCTGCCAAGGAAAACGCCGAGGCGACTTCGCCAGCGGCTGTTTCGACGACCGTGCTGAACGAGTCGAGCCATGAAACAGCAACATCAACGGCCGATGCACCACACACCGTCGCGTTGCTCGACAAGGAGCCTCGCGTGGCAGAGCAAGAGACGCTGCCTTGCGCCGAACGTGTCTCCGCGGGCGACCTGCTGACCATCGATCCCGTGCACGGTGGAAAACTCGTGCGAGCGTTCAATACCGCAGATCCTCGAATTGTTGGAATTGCCGCGGCTGACGCAGTCGAAGACGCGGGTGCGTGGCGCGTCGCGTTGGCTGTCGGCCCAATCGTGCGAATCAAGATCGACGCGAGCACCGCACCGATTGCAGCCGGCGATCCGTTGACCAGCTCGTTGCTGGCCGGCTACGCGATGAAGTCGCAGTCGCTCACCTGCGGCACGATCATCGCCAAAGCGCTCGACTCGCTGGAAGCGGGCACCGGCGTGATTCGGGCGGTCCTATGGCAGCGCTAACGAGGTACAGCTTGCTCGCGTATGCACTGCTCGCAAGCGTCGCCAGCGCTGCACACGCCGGATCGCGCAGCGAGAGCTTCCACCTGAGTGACGCCGTATTCGATGGCGGCGTGCGCCCGGCCGCGTCGGTGAGCTTCAAGATCACCAACCCCTCGCTTGGCTCCGGACTAGAGTCGGCGGTGTTTGCGTCGGCATCGTTTCACATCGACTCGGGCTTTGCCGCGAGTTACCTGCCGCCCGCGGAGATTGCCGGCATCCGTTGGAGCGATCGCACGACGCTCGAGTGGAACGCTGACCGGTCGATCGGCAGTTACGCGCTGTATCGCAACCGATTGAGCACGCTCGCAGCAGCAAGTGGTGGCGATTGCTTGGTGTCGGACCTAACCAGCGAAACGAGTACCGACAGCGAACTGCCCGGCGCCGGCAACGGCTATTTTTACCTTGTCACCGCGCGAAACCGTCTCGGCGAGGAGAGCACGCGCGGATACGGAAGCGACGGCCTGGAACGACTGGGCGGCGCGGCGTGCCCCTGAGTGCGTTGGTGATCACAACGTCAGCTCGGCCGGGCTAGGCGTTGCTCTCCTGCTCGGCTCGAGCGAGCCATCCGCTGAGCTGCAACTCGTCGGCCCACTGGTGCAAGTAGGCTCGATCGATCGTGGCGCGACAGACCCGCAATACGCCAACAATGTCGCTCCACTGCCGGTCGGAGTGGCCACCACCATCGCGATACCACAACAGTTTGCGCAGCACAGTGTCTTCAACCGACTTGACCCGCACGCGGATCTCAGGTTGATCGCCCAGGTCGAGCGCGACGGCGCGCGCGAACTCCGCCCGATCGAACGCAGAATCGCCAAGGCAAAACAGGTCAAGCTCGAAGCCGCCCTGCAGATCGATCAGGTTGAAGGCACGGCGGCGGTGCACCGCTTCGGCCGCACGATCCTCATCACCGTAGTACCGCTCTGCCAGGCGACGGACCAGCTCGCGTGCTTGCGGCTGGGAGACATCGACCACCAAATCGATACCGCGGGTTTGACGCGGCTCGCCATGCACAGCACTCGCCATCGATCCGCCGATGTGAAATCTCACACCAAGATCCTCGAGTACTTGCGCCACATCGATAAGTGCTTTCAGTGCCGAACGATCGTTCATGTGGAGTCTTCAGTCGCGACGATTGGGCCGAACACTTCGGTGGCTAAGCCCTCGCCCAGCATCAACCCCATCAATCGTCGCTGGAGTTCGGCATCGGAGGCCCGCGGATGTCGCTGCCGCAGTCCGGCCAGCAGGCTGATCCGAGTCAGGCGACACGCATCGTCAACCAGCGCGAGCTTCTGCGTCGGTGTCAGGCGACGCAGTATCTCGGTTTGCACTCTACGTGCCTCGGGCGAGGTGTCTTGATTCGGGTCGAGCGACATGCCGCAATGATACCCGACGTCCCGTTGCAACGTCGCGGGGTTGCGTCGACAACTCTCGGCGTGAACTTGAAGGCGCGCAAAATCAACGCAGTGCTCGAGGAATTGCTGAAAGAGATTCCGAAGCGCTCGTCGTACTCGTCCCACATCGCGTCAACTAAAGCGGCGTGTCAATCTTCGGACCGCTCGCCAAATCGGCGAGCGTCTCAATCAGCACGTGCGTCCCGCGCTGCAAGTCAACAACCGGGATCTTCTCGTCGACATCGTGGCCTGGATACGGCTGACCTTGAAACCACATGCCGAACGCAATCGCATTCGGGATCCGTTTGGCGTAGGTGCCGCCACCGGCAACGGCTGGCTTCGCAGCTTCGCCCGTGGCGCGCTGATAGCCTGCCAACAATCGCTTCACCAACGGTGCGTCGGGGTTGATGATCAGCGGCGTGTCGTCCCAATAACCGTCGAACTTAAAGTGCGCGCCAGTTTGCTGTTCGAAGGTGCGTACACGTGCCTCGAGATAAGAACGAATCTCCGCACCGGTGCGAGGCGGTGGACGTCTCAACACGATCATCATCCGCAGCGATCCATCGTCCTGTTTTGCAATCGTTGCTACATTCACAAGGTAACGTCCCCAGACCGGATCGTCTTCGACCAAACCGAGTCCGGTACCGTACAGGTCTTGCCCGGCCATGCGCGCGAAGCCAAGCAGATCGGCTTCACCCGATGGCGGCAGAATCCCTTCGGTCGCGCGCGCGAGTGCAACCAAGGCGTTGCGCCCGCCTTCAAGGTTGACACCGCCGTGCGCCGATTTGCCGAGAGCCACGATGTCGAGCACGTCCGGCGCGCCGGCTCTCGCGTTGACTTCGAGCCGCGTGCCTTCCGGTAGCGCGACTGCCGCGAGTCTCTCGCTGATGTCGCCCCACGCGGGCGTACCCTTCGTCCAGCGCAGCGCAAGCTGCGCGTGATCGGGCACGATGCTGGGCGCCAACCCCGCCGTGAGCGACTCGACTCGATACGCCAGCGGCGAGGCGCCGCGCGGCCCCGGAGTTGTATCGAGAAACAGTCCGGTCCATGCCTTCTCGCCCACCACCACGGGAAACACGTAGTCGAGCACGAGCGAGTAATCGGGCGCTGCATGCTCTTTGAGGTACTCCGCAATATCGGTGTTATCGCTTTCTTCGTCGGACCCAACCAACAGCCGCACCGTGTGCGTGCGCGCGGGACCTGCCGCGTCGAGTGCTTTCATCGCGAGCAGCGCTTGCACCAACGGCCCCTTGTCATCGCATGACCCGCGCCCCAAGACGTAACCGTCGCGCGTCACGCCTGCGAACGGCGGAATCGACCAAGCGCTTTCTTCTACAGGCTGAACATCGCCGTGAACCACGAGGCCAAGTACCGGTGCTCCCGCCGGCCCAGCCAGGTCGACTTGAACAACCTTGCCCGTGTCCGTCGCAGCGAGTCCCAGCTCCGCCGCGGTCTTCATCAGCCAGGCTTGCTGTGCGTCGCGCGCTGCGGTGTTGCCGCGATAGGTCGGGAATCGAATCGCTTCGTGAAGAAGCGGCTCGAGCCGGCCAGCGAGTTGCTCGCCGTAGTAGCGGCGCGCCGAAGCGGCATCGCGCGGGGCGCTGCACGCCACGACCACGACAACGGTCAACGTGGCAGCGACGAACAAGCAGGTGCTCGCAGTTCGAGCCCACGACGATGATGTGGCACGCATTGGCATCAAGCCTCCGGGCGCGATCGTAGCCCGAGAGGTGTGGCCGTGGATAGCGTGTTTCGATGTTGTGAGCGCTGACGTTGTTTTACACCCGGTGGCGAGACTAGCGTGCGGGCAGAGCCAGCACCGGCGCCCATTTCTCGATCTTCTCTTTCAGTTGATCGGGAGAGAACGGTTTTGCGAGGTAGTCGTTCATCCCTGCCTCGAGGCAGCGCTCGCGATCGCCCGTCATCGCGTTGGCGGTGATCGCCACGATCGGAACTTCTGCATGGGTCCCGCCGAGAGCGCGGATCGCGCGCGCTGCGGTGAGGCCGTCCATCTCCGGCATCTGGCAATCCATCAAGATCACGTCATAGCCGCCGCGCTTCGCAGCCGCGACCGCCTCGCGCCCGTTCGTGACGATCTCGAGTTGATGCCCAAGCTTGCAAATGATCCGTTCTGCCACCTTCTGGTTCACCAGATTGTCTTCGGCCAACAGTATTCGCAGCCGGAGCGAAGGCTCGACCGGTTCTTGAAGCGACGGCGTGCGGCCGGCATCCGAGACTGCGCCCGAAGGCTCGGTGGCACATGCGAGCGGCACGCTAAACCAAAACAGCGACCCTTCGCCGGGCGTACTTTCGCAGCCAATCTCGCCGCCCATGACATCGACCAATCGTTTGCAAATCGCCAGCCCCAGGCCAGAGCCGCCGAAGCGCCGCGACATCGAGGCATCGGCCTGCGAAAAAGGTTGAAACAAACGCGCATGCTGGGCGCAGTTGAGGCCAATACCGGTGTCGCGTATGCAAAAGACGGCGTTGTAGGCCGCGCTGGCCGGCTCTGCATTCGAGATGGAGGTGCAACGAACCGAAACGGTTACCGCGCCGCTGGCTGTGAACTTGATGGCGTTTCCGATCAGGTTGATGAGCACTTGCCGCAAGCGCGCGGGATCGCTCTTGACGCGAACCGGCAAAGAGTGCTCGAGGTCCGCGCTCAGATGTAACCCCTTGAGCCGCGCCGGGTGCGAAAGCACGTTCATCGCGTCGCGAATCAACTGCGGCAGCTCGAACTCGATCGACTCCAACTCCAATCGGCCTGCTTCGAGTTTGGAGATGTCCAAGATGTCGTTGAGGAGCGAGAGCAGCCCTTCACCCGAGGTGCCGATCGTCTCTGCGAAGTCGCGCTGCTCGGGGTCCAGTGGCGTATCCAGCAGGAGTGCTGTCATGCCGATGATCGCGTTGAGCGGAGTGCGAATCTCGTGACTCATCGTCGCCAGAAACTCCGACTTGCTCTGGGTGGCGAGTTCGGCTTTCTCCTTGGCGGAGCGCAGCATCTCCTCGGAACGGCGCAGCACCTGAAGATCCGAGACATCCTGCAACATCAGCATGATCTGCTGAACATCGCCGCCGACAGACGTCAGCGGCATCGCGGTGACATACAGATCACGTTGGGTTTCACCGATCTGCAGGCGTCGCTCGTCATGCGCGACCGAGCGCTGCGTGCTCGCGCGGCGCACTGGACAGACGCTGCAGGGCTCCGACTCACCGCAAATGAGCTCGTGACAGCGGCGTTGCTGGATCTCGCCCGCGTGGCGCGCGTCATCGAGCATTCTGGCGGCGTGCCCGTTACACCACTCTGCACGCAGGTGATTGTCGAAGAGCACGAACCCGACATCGGCGCTGCTGACGATCGCCGCCAGTTTCTGACGCTCTCGATCAAGCAGACGAACCTGCTCATCGAGTAGCCGCAGGCGCCGCTCCTGGGCGGCGCAGCGCTGTCGCAACTCAGCCAGCTCCGCCGTGCTGGGGACGACTGGCGCGGCCTTGCTCATGGATCAGCGCGTCGGACCAGTGGCAACGCGGTCGCGAGCTTCGTAGGCGGTCGCTAGCCAATCGGCGACGGCCTGTACCTCGGCTTCCTCCGCTGGGCCAAAGGCAGACAGCTCGTGACTGTCGATATCGATCTGCGCGTAGATCTCCGACTTGTTTCGAATCAGCACCACCAATTCCGAGCGCGTAGCCGTTGAACAGGCGAGGTAGTTGTCGGCCTTGGTCACGTCGGGGACGTTGATGTTGCGCTGTTCGGCGACCGCAGTGCCGCACACGCCACGCCCGACGGCGATGAACACATGATCGGTGGGTGCACCGACGAAACTTCCGAGCCGAAGTGTTTGATCGGGGAACAACTCATAGATACCGGTCCAGTGGAAGCGCGGATTCGACTCGTGGAGTAGCGCGACCGCTTGCTCGAGCAGCTCCTCGAAGGAACTGCCGCTGGCGCGCGCCGCATCGAGACGTCGGCAGATCTCTTCGCCTGGCATGTCAAAACTCCTTGATCCCGCCTCGAAAAGGAATAACCAGTGCTGACCGGTAGTCAAGCCGGGCGCACGTATCGCGTCACGATTTGGCTCTGATTTGATCGGGGGTGAGTTGTTTCGCCCGGCGTCAATGGCCACCCGTTCCAGACCGGTACAGTGGCCAGCGAGTTGGCGGTGGGCCTATTCCGTCATGCGGCGGGACAAAACGACGGTGTCCTGAAAATCGAAAGCCCCCGCGTGCCCGGCCCAGCTTCCGAAGCGAATCGGCCCGACGATCGATAGACCGGCAGCGCCTAGCTGCTCACGCACCCACGATTCCTCGTAAGCGATCACGTGCAGCGGATCGTCGGGGTTCATGTAGCGGCAAAACGGTGTGAGCGTGTGTGGCAACGGGTAGTGTGTGCGCCCTTCGCTTTCGGCACGGCGCACCGAATCGTTGAGCAAGAAGAACGTGACGTAGGCGCGACCGTCGGGCGCGAGCAAGCGACGGACCTCGCTGAGGTAATGCGTCAGTTCGCTCGCGTGCATGTGCGTAAACACCGACGTCAACACCACCAGGTTGGCAGTGCCGCTCTCGATATCGAACACCACGCTATCAGGTGCGACTTTTCCTTCGGGGTTGTAGCGGCCGTTGTGCACGTCGACATGACGAAAGCGACAGCGACCCGCGCTTGCTGGAGCGAGTTCGCGTTCGCACCACGCCACATGCCGCGCCAAGATGTCGAAGCCGAAGTAGCGACCGGCGAATCGTGGGGACCGCAGCAGGCCATGCGCCAACCGGCCATAGCCGCAGCCGATGTCGACGATTCGTGGGCGTGACGGGAGGTCGACCAGTGCGTCGATCTGCTTGACCAGCGCGTCGCCGATTTCCAAGTACTGCGCCTCGGTTTCGGCCATGAACCTAAGTTCCAGCGGTGGAACCGTGAGTGGCTGAGTCAACGGCAATTCCTCCTGCGTGGCGAACCGAAATGAACCACGCGGTGTGCGTGGAAGGCGCGCCATTATCGTTGAAACGGGCCACGTGGAATAAGCAGCCCGCCAGCCCGGCCGCCGGCTACACCAAGCGTTTCAAGCGCAACTTCTTCTCGGCCGTTTGGGTGCCGCGCTTGAGCGTAAGAGCGCGCTCGGCACCATCGCCAATCAGCGCCTTGCGCAGGCCTTCTTCGCCCAGCGTGCTCGTTGGAACGCCGTCGATCGCGACCAGCATGTCCCCCTTCACGATCCCGGCAACGGCAGCCGGCGAGTTTGGGAGCACCTCCCGAACCTCGAGTGTGGAATCGGGCCGCCACTCCAAATCGACGCCGGCCATCGGCACATCGAATGGTGCTTCGTACCGCTGCGATTTTTCCAACAGCATCCGCTTACCGGCGTAGTCGAATGTCACGTTGAACCGTTTCAGGAGTTCATTGCCGAGGTTGCCGTCTTCGAAATCCCTGCCGCCAGGACGCTGGTGCGCTTCACCCGGAAACGCCACCACGACATTCTCGAAGGCAAATCCACCCAACTCGACGCGTCGAGCACGCCCCATGCGACCGTGCAACACGCCCGACACACCACGACCGAGCGGCATCTCGATGGCGTTGGCTGGCGGGGCGAACTTTCCGCCAGGGCGGTTGTTGAGCGACAACGCATGACCCGCACCGAGATCCACGACGACACGTGCCGGCACAGGCGGTTGAGCTCCCACGCCAACCTTCAAATCCGCGAAGACCATTCCACGCTCATGCACGAGCGGAACGGAGGCGACGTTGTCGGGTGGCGACCAGCCGTTGGACTCGCTGAGTTGCAGCGATTGCTTGTCGATGTCGATGCGCACAACGAAGTGGAAGAAGAGCGCGCCACCGATCACGCCATCGATGCCCGGGGGGAACCCCTTGGGCCGCTCCAGGACAAGCGCACGCGTCTTCGTGATCGACAACGGCCCGATGTCGACTCCGACACCATCCGCCATCAGCGCCTGCGACGGTTGACCCTCGCCGCCCGCCCCGGCAACCGCCACCTTCATGCCGGTCTTGGCGAGCTCGAGTTTGCTCACGCGCTCGCTTTCGAACAGCAGCACACCGGGAATCGGCATTCCGGTGTCGAGCACGAGTTGCAACGGACCTCGACCATTGATCTTGGCCTCGAGCCGCACTTGGTTGGCGACAAAACGAAATGGGATGTTCACCGGCCGTGCTCCCGAGCCCAGGCTGTAACCTGCGTCATCGGTGGTCTCGACATGCGGCGTGGTAGGAGCGGGGCTCGCCAGAGCGGAGCAAACCAACAGCAGCAGCGGGGCAAGTGCGATGGCGATGACACGGACAGCAAGCATCGTCGAGGCCTCCTAGAACCATCGGTAAGAACGCCCCGCGAGTGATGGAGTTCCCTAGGTGATCGCGGCTCTGTCACACTCGCTCACTGGACGTTGCGCAGATTCGGTCACCGAACACCACTGCGAGCCAGGCGCGCCAACCTGTGGTCCTTCCTGACGGGGGGTCCGCGATGCCCTATCCGTTTTACGAAGAGAGGCTTGTTTTTCAACTAAGCCAAAGTCAACCGTTGACGGCGATCGCCCGATGGGCGTACAACAAGCCGGCCCGGAGTTTCAACTGAGGAGGAGGATCCCAATGAAGAAGTCGAGTCGCATCGCTGTAGGAATCGCCGTTTGTCTCGGGTTGTTTGGGGCATCCAGCATCATGGCCGCACGCAGTGGACGTCCGGCGCCTCCGCCGCCGGTGCAGTGCGGGTGCATTTGTTCCGATGGCTCGTTTGTAACCACTCACGCGGCGGACTCGAACTCTTGCCCGAGCGCGTGCGCGACCGCATGTGCGGGATCCGAGACGTTCTGATCGAGTTGTCGAGAGCGATCCAGAAAGGACTCGTTTTCATTCAGCGACGAATGTCCCCCCACAGACCCTTGGGTGTGTGGGGGGGCTTGAGTTTGGCCGCATGTCGAACTCGAGATCTTTCGGTGCCTCGTGGCGCCATTGCCGGACTTACTTCAATTCGATATCGACGACCTCGATCGCGGTCGAGCCCACGTTTGCAAGTGAGTGGGTTGTGCCAGCATCGTGCCACTGATAATCGCCCGGGCTCAACTTCGCGGTCTTCGCGTCCTTGCCTGGTACCTCGATGGCGAGTTCCCCGTTTGTGATCGCGATTCCGATCCCGCGTAGTGCGTGCGTATGCAACTTCGTGGACTCTCCTGGCGCGAGTACCAACCGGACAACTCGCACGCGGTCGTTTTCCATCACGAGTGTGTGGCCAGGGACATCGGCCAGCGACGCTGTGTCCGGTGACGACTTGGTCGACGGCAGAACCTCGAGAAGTAAGTTGCGATACGGCGTGGTACCGGTGTTGGTGACCTTGTGGGTGAGTGGTGTGGGACGGAACGAGAAACTGACCGAGCCACGGGCCACCGAGATCTCCGACGGCTTTTCCCCCACAGCGTCATCGACGAGCCTGGCGTCTGTGAGCCTGACGCCAACGGCATCGTTGACATGGATATGAGGAAGGGTTGTGGCACCCGGAGGGATCGAAACGTCGAACAACCGGACATAACGATTCTCGAACTTGAGTTGATGCCATGGCTCTTTCTCGATCGGCACGGGCAGTTGAGCGGATGCCGGTGTGCCGAGAACCAGTGAGAGCATCAAGACAGTAGCGAGTTTCATAGTGCCTCCTCGGTAATGCCGAATGTCGATCCGTTGCTTGCACAGCGTAGCTGACGTATGGACTAGCAGACCGTGCGGTCTTCGGCGACGCCGTCTTCGTACCATTCACCATTCAGGCGAAACAAGATGCGTACGTAGTTGACGCTGTTCCAGTCGACAACCACGAAGTATGCAAGCGTGCCATTGATCTCGGCGGAATGACGCACCAGTGACCCGAGCGTGGGGTCGTTGCTTCCTCCCAAGTGGCGATTGCCGAGATAAGCGGAGCGACGATCGCTGCAACTGAACTCGGTCAGCGGGCCGAACGCGGCGAGTGAGCAGTCTGCGAACTTGATTCCCGTCTGTTCGGCCCGTAACCGGCGGGCGCCGCTCGCCGTTGGCTCCGACCAGGTGTACTGCTCAGCCCAGTCGCCGGTACCACTGGCCTTCTGCCAAGTGAAGATGGTTTCGGAGTCGACCGGCACGCGGGCAGCGCCACCGAAAAGCTGCGTGAGACGCGAGTGTTGCGCATCGCGCGACAACGCCAGACGATCGAGCGGGTGCGACTGGATCGTTGCACTCATCTCGAACGCGATCGCGAACGGCGCCACCAGCGGCCCTGAATAGCGGTACACGCCTTGAACGTGACACTCCTCGTCACCGCCTTTGCCACAGACGCTCTCGCACTTCCTGCGCACCTCGATACGCTCGGCGGTTCTCACGCCGCGATCGTCGAGCAGTTGAAGCTTGGCGAAGGTCTCGGACTTCGGATCGATCCCTGGGCGATCGAGGTCCACGATCACGGTCGTGTCGGTCTGCTCCACGATCAGGTAGGGCGGCGTCGGGAAGAGGGGCGAGCGACTCGCTTCGGATGACGGTCTCGTCGCGGTGGTTGGCACAGGCGGCGCGACAGGCTTCGATGCCCCGTGCGTCGCTTCGCCCTCCGCGAGAATCGCCCGAGTCTTGGAAACCAAATCGCGGCCCTCAGTCGCGATGAATGCGTTGACGCAACCACGTCTCGTGAGCCAGTACTCGTACCCAATGTCCGGCCAGTGGACCGCAGCAGCGAGAGTCTGCTGGTCGAACTCCTGCACGGCGCGTTCACGATCCCCTGCCGCCGTGTACGCGAGCATTCGCAACGTACGGGGCAGACCGGCGTGCGAATAGTCGGAGTTCGCCGTCACTTGATTGAGTTGGACGATCGCTTCAGCTGGCTTTCCTTCCATCAGCAGCACCGCAGCGAGCGCGTAACTTCCGCGGTTCTCGCTGCTCGCCGTGACAATGGCGTGGTCGATGTCTTCTCGAGACTGAGCGATCTTTCCGGCGGCGAGGCGCGAGAGAGCTCGTCTTGGATAGAACTGCGTGTTTTCGGGTTGTTCGGCGATCGCGCGATCGAGATCTACGAGTGCTGCGTCCACCTCGCCCAACGCACACAACGCATCCGCGCGCTCGAAGCGCAAGTAGGGGCGATCGGCAAGTTGCACGGCCCGGTCGTAGTCCGCTCGTGCGTCAGCGTACCGTTCGAGACCGAAGAACAAGTTCGCCCGCTGCTCGATGTAGGTCGATGCATTCGGCGCCAGTTCAACGGCCCGGTTCACGTGTTTGAGCTGCTCTTCCAGCGGCTGCCCCGTGTGACTGAGTTCGAGCGCCGTGAACGACTCACGTCGCGCCTCGTCGCCCTGGGGATCGCAGCCTGTCATCAGAAACGCGGCGAACGGCGTCACTAGCAACGCGATTGCCTGTAGGTTGAGTTTGCTCACGCGTCTCGTCATGCCGGCTCCCGCAGCCGATTCTAGTCGATGACGCGTGACCTACGGGCAGGTCGCCGTCGCCGTGTGCCCAGTGACGCCGCAAAATCCGACGCCACTGTTGGGTGACGCGACGCCGGTCGATGTGAAGCTGTGCGGCCCTTCCGTTCCGGCCGCCGTGGCTCCGGCCATCAGCATGAAGAGACTCTGGTTGGCAGCGCCGGGCATCGCAACGACTTGTTCACCGCCGCGAGAGAGATTGCAGAGTGCGCCCGAGTACGTTCCAGTTTGCACGTCTGTGAGTGCGCCGTAGAAGAGGTGATAACGCTCCGCCGTGCACTTCTGAGTATCCCAACGAAGCCAGAGGCTGCCGTCGAAGGTTCGCTCGGCTAGGAGTTGCGATCCCGCGATTACGCTGCCGTCGGGGACTGCAACTGGACCTGCGCTCGCGGGCTGGAAGCGGAACGCGCTGCGGCCGTGCGTGCCGGCAAACAGCGCACCATCGAACGGATGACGGAACAGTTCGATCACGGCACTTGTCGGAAGCGCATCCGAGAAACCCGTCCAGTGCGCGCCGTTGTCGAGCGAGCGATAGATGCCGAGATCGGTCGCGGCGATCAGCACGTTGAGATCGCCTGGATCGACCACCAGATCGTTGACAGGCACATCAGGCAGATCGCCGGTGAGATCTTGATAGCTCGCTCCCGCGTTGGGCGTGAACATGATCTTCGGGTTGCCAAACCCACCCATCACCACCCACGCGCCGGTGGCGCTGGTGGGGTGTGGAACGACGCGGCGCCGGCTTCGCGCCGGCAAGGTGCCGCGCACATCGGTCCATGTCGGTGTGGTGGCGAGGGCGTTTGTGCTGCGAATGAACGTTCCGTTTTCGTAGCCGACCCAAACGACGTTGCGATCGACGGGCGAGGCGGCAATTCCGCCAACGTAGCTGCCGCCCGAGCCGGTGTGAATCGACTTCCACACGGTGTTGTGAAAGTCAGTCGTGCGATACACCTTGGACGTGCCGAGATAGAGAGTGTCGGCGTTGCCTGGATCGCGCTCGATGATCCCCACCCACGGCTTGGGCTCTGTGAAACTCGTGCCGCTATTCGCGTCTTGAAACGAATTGCCATTGTCGAGCGAACGCTGCACGTTCGCGTTTTGATACTCGGCCATCATTTTCGAACCACCGATGCCGCACATCCCGCCGTCGCCGCCCAGGACGTAGCGCCAGTTGCCGCCCAGCCGCTGATGCGTGCCGTTGTCCTGCGTGCCGCCAGCGATTTGATCAGCGGTGACGTCGGACCCACACAATCCGTAGTACTGCGAGGAGGGCAAGCCCTGACTGATATCGGTCCACAGACCGCCGAAGTCGGTGCTGTAGTACACGCCGCCGTCGTTACCAATGATGACTTCGCCGCTTGCAAACGCAGCGATCGCATGGTGATCGACGTGCACGCCATGAATGTTGGTGTGCGAGTTGTCCTCGGGGTACTGACTGAAATTCGCGCCGGCGTTGCGCGTGACGTAGCCGCTGGTGCCGTTGAGATAGATGGTGTTGCAATCGTCCGGGGCAATCGCGACCACCTGGTTGTACCAGCACTGCCCGGGGCAGTGGTTCGGTGCTGTCGCTACTTGCGTCCACACAGCGCCGCCATCGATCGATCTCCACAAGTCGCCGTTGCCGGCTTCCATCACGATCGTCATCACGTTTGGATTGGCGCGGCACACATCGAGATCGGTGCGTCCTTGGCCGCTGGCAGGCAGGCCGCCCGCGACGACACTCCACGTGTTGCCGCCGTCGACACTCTTGTACAGCGGCGAGCCACCCCAGAAACTCGCGAACATTTTGGTGGGGTCATCGGGACGGAACACAACTTTGGTTGCGCTCACCGCCGGAAGCCCGCCGCCGACAAGCGTGAAGTTCACGCCGCCATCGGTCGATCGATACACGCCGCTATCACCGCAAGCGTAGATACGCTGCGTGTTCGATGGATCGACAGCAAGGCAGCGCACAGAGTTGGAGAACTTGTTGGAGACCAGCCAGGTGCGGCCCGCATCGCGTGTGCGTAGCACGCCAATGCCGCCGTAGTTATCACCCGAGCCGTTACCTTCACCCGTCCCGAGATACCAGCGTCGCGGATCCCTCGGGTCGGCCGCAACCGACCCCGCAGCCTGCGTTGCTTCGCGATTGGTCATGGCCTGCCACGTCGTGCCCGTGTCGCTTGTTAGAAAGAGCCCACCATCCGCGAGTGCGACGAGCGCGGTCCCCGGCCCTGCCTTCGCCGGTCTCGCGATACCGGTGACACGCCCAGGAATGTTGGTCGGACCGAACGACAGCCAACGGCCGGTTTGGGGAATCTGCGCAGCATCGGTGCCGAAGCCGTCGGTGGTGACAGGAGCATCCACCGTCGTCAGTTGTGCCAAACCGAGTTCACGCCATTGAGACGGGATCGGCTGCGTGAAAGGAGTGAGTCTTTGATGCAGCCACCAATAACGCCGCATGATCTGTTTGCTTGCGGTGCCTGCCGCAATCCGCTGCAACAGTTCGCGATATTCCGGGTTTGGCGTGTTCCATTCCTCGGGTGAGATGAAGGTGAGGCGCTGGAACTCCAGCCCTTGCGGTGTCACCCGCGGCGTCACCGAGGTCTGATCGCGGTCGGTGTCCACCGTTGGATCCTCTTCGCCTGGTGGAACTGCGGCGAAGGCGAGGCCGGTCAGAAGCAGGGCCGCTGCGAGCGAGCCGGACAGATGTGAGAAGCGCTGCCGCATTTACGATGTCCTCAGTGGAGTCGAATGTGTGGGTACCGAGCGGATTCGTGGACCAAGCCTCGTTTCGCGATGCGGCAGGGTAATCCGCTCAAGGGTCGGGGGGAGAAGATACGACGTTGCCGAGTCTTGGCCATCGAGATTCGCGGGGTGGGTCGAGGCCGCTGATCGCCTTGCAGCCGAGACGACATTCCGGAAGCCTCAACAGACCCCTGCTGCCTCGGGCGCGTGTCAGAACGATCCGGCCGCTACGGTGCTGATCGGGCCTTTCGAAGCAACGACATGACCTGCTCATACGATGCCAAGTTGTTTTGCCCGGGGTCGATCAGCACCTTGCTCGGCTTGCCCTCGATCGGAATGTCGATGCGCAGCTCGGGCTGATTCATCACGACGAGCTTGACGGTGCGCGAACCTCCTGATGACTCGAGCACGATTGGGATGATCAGCTTCTTGAGCGGTCCTTGGCTTTGCTGCAGCGCCAAACTCAAATGCCACGATCGGTCGCCCTGCTGCTCCAACTTGTAGGTGTACTTGACGTGTGGAATCCCTGGCTCACGAATCCATTGCTGCACAAACCAACTCCAGTCCTCTCCCATGACGCTGGAGAGCACCGCGCTGAAATCATCCGTTGTGGTCGGGCCGGTGCCAGCCCGCTCTAGAAACCGTGCGAGCACCTTGCCGAAGCGCTCCTCACCAATCGTGGTGCGCAGCATGTGCAGTACCAACGGACCACGGTTGTAGAGCTGGTTGATGCGCTGCATCCACGCAATTTCACCGCGAATCAGGTTGGCGCCTTGGATCGTTCCAAGATCCGAGACGAAATCGGCGGAGCCGCGCCACTGGCTGATCATCTCGCGGAAATCAAGGAACAGTGTTGGATCGGCATCGAGAGTCTGAAGTACTCGCCCCATCGCCATTCCGGATGCGTACTCGGCGAACGACTCGGTGAGCCAGTTGTCGTAATACGCGTTGGCCGGCCAGGCGCGATGACCAAACCACTGGTGCGCCACTTCGTGTGCAATCAGCGCGTTGACCCCATGCCAGCCTGCGGTGTAGTTGCCTTGGGTAGTCGGTTGTGTGAGCACGATAAGGCCGGCCGGGCTGATTCCGTAGAGGCTGTAGTGATTGACCCCCACCAGGTCCAACTCCTTGAACGGAAACGGGCCGAACCGCTTGGCGTAAATCAGCGCGAAGGTCGCCGCTTTCCGCGCCAGCGCCTGCAGGTCGCTGTCGCGAGCGACGTCGTAGTCGTAGACGTTCACTGTCAGGTCACCAATGGTGGCCGTCGCGGTTTGAAACTTTCCGGCGTAGACGGCAAGTAACCAGACGGGAACATCGCTGCGGCTTTCGAGAAAATAGCGCCCCGCCTCTTCGCGTCTCGAAACGGTGTCACCGGACGTTACCGGGAGAAATGGTTTGCTTGTCGCGATCGACAGTTCGAACGTCATGCGCATCGCGCCGGATTGCAACGGCTGCGGAAACCAATCGACCGAAAAAAGATCGAAGTAATCGTCGTATCGTTTGCCATCGGGGCCGGTGAAAAAATCTCCTTCGGTTTCAACGCTGAGCTGCAGTTCCTGGCCCCGCGCCGTGGGCTTGCCTAAATCGATCAGCAACTGGCCATAGCGATGAGAGAAGCCGAGTTCGGTCCCGGCCTGGTCAATGACTCGTGTCACGTGCAGCGCCTTCTTGTTCGAGTCCCAGCGCGCGGTCTTGGGATCACGATTGCTGAGCAGCGAAAACCCCAGCGCCCTAGTGCGGTCCTGATCAATCCTCACGGTGAGCACGCTACGAACCGTGCCTGATCTGTTATCCACCGTGTCGATCGCGAACTTGCCGTGCACCAGACTGAAGGAGCGGGGGATGTGCATGGCCGATCCAGCGATCGATTGCCGGCTGATCTCATTCCAAAACCGCAATTCGATCCCCGGGAACTTCCGAAACGATGCCAGTGTTTCGGTGTATTCACGTATCCCGTCGTACTCGTACCCCACATCCAGTCGGCCACCTTGAACTTCGACAAACACATACTCACCTCGACCGTTGCGGCGTGCTTGTGCAATCGCAAAGTCAGGGCCGCGCTGATCGAGTTCGACTCCATTCAAAAACTGCCGGTAGTACCGAGTCGCACTGTCTGTAAGCGCAACACTCGGTTCCAACTTCCAGGTGGCCTCGACAGCCGCACTCACACCGATCAGCGCGAATCGGCTGAAGCTGTCCCACGTCGCTTTGTCGCTGTGCGGCAGGGTCTTCGCGACACGATCGAGGTTGCCGGGAAACACGATTAGATCGTTGGGATCGTCGCACCGGTAACGGTACGTGCCGCGACCCTCAAACATCGCACCGTCCGGTTCGCCCACAGGGTCAAGCAGCGGCCAGAGCGTTCCGTCTTGCACCTCGAACGTCATCCGGCCGATCACGATGTTGGTGTTCGAGAGCGCGACGCCCTGAGACGCTGGTGTCAGCGACCGGTACTGCTGGAACGGATCGCTGCTGGCCGCGGTGTTCGAAGCAGAGAGTCCCAGCAAGATGGCAACGCTAACCAACGAGCGCATGACGCCCCCCTTCCTCAGTCGGTTGCTTTGGCTGCCAGAGGATAGGCCGAAGCGAATCGGCGCTCCCTCTAGAGCGTTCCTGGTGCGGGCGACCCTGCAGGCGAGACAGCGTCGGCCGGTTTGGACTTCACCGGCACCGGCAGGTTCTTCGCGACCAGTTCCTCGTCGATCAGTTTCGCCAATGCATCGAACGGCAGAGCACCGTTGACGAAGCGGCCGTTGATGAAGATCCCTGGTGTCCCGCTCACCCCTGCTGCCGCCCCGTCGGCGATGTCTTGTTTGATGGCAGCTTCGCGCTTCCCGGTATCGAGGCACTCGTCGAATTTCTTCTGATCGAGGCCAAGCTCACCCGCGTACTGCTTGAGACTCGCAAGCTCGAGTGCGCGTTGGTTGGCGAAGAGCTTGCCATGCATCTCCCAAAACTTTCCTTGTTCGTCCGCACAGCCAGCCGCCTCGGCTGCCTTTTGCGCGTTGGCGTGACTCGGTAACGGATAGTCGCGGAAGACCATGCGCACACTATCGCCATAGACCTGACGGACCTGAGCGAGAACGCTCTCGGCGCGACCGCAGAACGGGCACTCATAGTCGGAGAACTCGATCACCGTGACGGGCGCGGACTTCGGTCCCCGTGGCGGCAAGCCACCCTCCGCAACGTCGATGCGCGGCGGCTGGACCAACATCGTGACCGTCGTTTGCGCGCGCAATTCGTCGATGACCTTCTTATAGATCGCCTGCCCCTGCTGGTTCTTGAGAAAGCGCACGATCGAGGGCGCGGCTTGTTCCATTGACTGGCCTTGCATCTGGTCTT
Source organism: Acidobacteriota bacterium (assembly GCA_031395565.1). Lineage (GTDB taxonomy): Bacteria > Acidobacteriota > Polarisedimenticolia > J045 > J045 > JANNUT01. The sequence continues at coordinate 161,618 of JANNUT010000063.1, forward strand.
TGTACTGCTGGTAGGTCGCTTCGATCTGCGCTCGACTCGGCTCGACGATGCGCTGCTCGACCTGCGCCTGCAGCCAGACTTGAGGAGTCTTCTGTTCTTTGGCAGCGGCCGCCGTGACCAACCGTTCGGCGATCATCTGCTCGACCGATCGAGTGACCACTTCATACGGCTGAGCCTTGGCCTGCTCGGCGGCGCCGGTGAGCATGAAGTCGAGTAGATCGTCGCGCGTGATCGAGTGATCACCCACCTTGGCAAGAACGTCGGGCCATTGAGGCTTCTTTGGTTCTGCCACCGCCGCCGCCGGTTTATCGCCTGGTTTATCGGTGGCTTTGGTTCCCGATTTGTCTCCGCTACAAGCGGTGAGCGCAAGCGCGAGAGCGATCAATGCAACGGGGAATGACGTAGATCGTGTGCTGGAACTGGTTGAACTTCGGTGCATGAAACATCTCCTGAGGTATGCGCAACAGCGCAGGATCACTTCTTTCCGAGTAACTCCAGTGCCGCGACTGTCATCGCCGTCGCCCCGGTAACAACCGAAGGTTCGGGGTCGATCTTGAACAGTCCGGAATGATGCCCGGCCACCGCTGGTCCGCCTTTGGCTGCTTCGTCGAAAGCCGCCTGCGGAGTTCCACCCACCACGAAGTAGTAGCCAGGGACCGTGGTATCGGGAGCCACGAAGTAGGTGAAGTCCTCTGCACCCATGTCCTTCTGCTCCCACGGCAAGACCGCTTCCGGCCCAAGCTCTCGCACGAAGGCCGCGTTGACCCGGCGCGCGAGCGGCGCGTCGTTGATCGTCACCGACGTGCTTTCGACGACCTTGACGATCGGCATGAGATTGTCCGGAACACCGCTCGCCATTGCCACGCCTTTTGCTACACGTTCGATGGCGGCGATCAGTTGGTCGCGAACCGTTTGGTCGTTCGCGCGCACGGTCACCTGCAGGTCGGCGTGATCCGAAATGATGTTGTGCTTGTTGCCGGCATGAAACGATCCGACCGTGATCACGCCGGCCTTCAGCGGCGATTTGTCGCGGCTAATGATCCCCTGTAACGCCACCACAATCTGCGAGGCAATGTAGACAGGGTCTCTGCCCAGATGGGGTGCGGCGCCATGCGTCGCGATACCGCGCACGGTGATGTTCACGCTGTCTGAGGACGAATACTGAATTCCCTCTGATCCGCTGACATGGCCCGTCGGCAACTGCGAGTTGATGTGGAACGCAAGCGCATAGTCGGGCTTCGGAAAGCGCGTATAAAGACCGTCCGCCAGCATCGCCTTGGCACCACCGATCCGTTCTTCCGCTGGCTGGACGATGAACACGATGGTTCCTGCCCAACGGCTTTTCATAGCGGCCATGCGACGTGCGGTCGCCACCATCGCCGTGATATGCGTGTCATGTCCGCACGCGTGCATCACCGGCGAATCGACACCGTCGATACCGGCCTGACGCGCCTTCGAGGCGTACGGAAGGCCGTTCGTTTCCTCGACGGGGAGTCCGTCCATGTCGGCACGAATCAGGACCGTGGGCCCCTTCCCGTTCGCGAGCACGCCGACAACACCCGTACCTCCGACCTTCTCGGTGACGACGATGCCGGGAATCGCGCGCAGTTCACTTGCCATGCGTGCGGCCGTGTTGACCTCCTTGAACGACAGCTCTGGGTTTTGGTGGAACCAAAGAAATAGGTCACCGAGCGAGCTGGCGTAGTCGGCACGGATCGCGGGCGCGTAATCAGGCTCGGCGTGTGCGGGCCCCGCGACTGAAAGTGCTGCCGCGGCGAGAAGCAGGGCGCGTTTCATTGTGCCGGTCCTGGGCCTGAAGTAATCGGGCATGTTCGTCTCTCCCTTGAGCCGCGGCATCTTCGCATCGATGCGGCCGGGAGAGATAAGCGGAATTGTCGAAATCGGCCGCGACAGCCTCCACCGCGACCTGATTGGCCGAGGCGCCCACTCGCGAGCGCAGCTTCGGGCACTTCATCGGGTGCCCTGCCCACCATGGCTCTATTTCGGCGCCGCGGCTGGATCCGTTTCGAGACCAGCGTGAACCTGCTTCGACCTGTTAGCGGCTCCACGGCTCGCGAAGGCGCCATTTGCAGCGGCACGCTGGTTGCTTGGTGTAGCGGCGACGGCGCGCCCGACGCTCGACTCGCCGCAGATCGGAGGCAGCCTGGATCGAAGGCAACCGCTTGTTGATATCAGCTATTGCAACACCCCGGAGGCAGAGCCTCGGCTCTGCCTCCACCCTTTGGTCAATACTCGATATCGCAGACTGTTAGTGTTGGGAAGTTACCCCCGCCCAAACAAAAACTGCATCGGCAGATGACATCTCATCGACCAGCTCTTCTCGTTGTGACGCGCTTCGGGAAACGCGAAGTACATCAGGTCCTTGCCTTCCTCGAATCCCTTGCGCAAGAGCGCGGCTCGCATCGCGCGCGTGGTCTCGAAGTTGTCGCGCGGCCAGCCGCTGTCTAGGTAGACGCGCACGTTTGGCTTCTTATCGCGGACGACGCGATCCAAGAGGTCATCGCGAAAGCCGAAGGTCGAGGATAAACACGCGGCGGCGCCGAACGCCTTGGGGTGTTGCAACACAGTGTGCAGCGACACCACACCACCGAGCGACGAGCCCATCACAGCGTTGTGCAAAGGCTCAGGGCGCGTGCGATAACGCGAATCGATCAAGGGCTTGAGCTCTTCGGCCATGAAGCGTGCGTACTTCTCAAAGCCAGGCGCGGTGTATTCGGCCATGCGATCGTTGGGGAGATTCCCGACGACGATACTGTGAAGCGTTCAGATCGCGCTCTCATTCCCAGCTGCAGTTCCAGGCTGGCCCGGTTCCTGTGCGGAAATTGCCAGTCGGCAAGACGGCGAACGATCTCGGTTATCCCCCGCAGCTCCTCGCTCGGTGGGAGGGGCCCGATAGATTGTCCTAACTGTGGGCCATTGGTTTCTCGTCTTTGCAGGCGTATAACAACCTCGCAGGTCAGGCTTTGGGTGCTAACTCGATCCCGAATGGGAGGGATGATGAGTCCAGTAAACGCGTTGATCCTTTGGTCTGCGACTAACAAACTTCAAAGTGTTGTGCCATCGACCAAGGGGGGGGGGCTCGGTCGCGTTCTGATTTGGGCCCTACTGGCGGCCGTCGGATCTACTGGCATTGAGTCTTTCGCCCAAACGAATCTCATGCCCAACCAGTGTTTCAATGAACCCAAGAAAACAGAGGATCTGCCCGGGAACATCTTCTGGGTGCAATTCTGTCAACCGCAGGGGAAGGCTTGTTTCCCGCCTCCCGCACCGGAATTGGATACAGACACGATTTCCGACAACGTGCAGGCCAGCACAATTCTGATCAAAGCAACAAAGCCGGCAAACTACGATGTCGATGTCGCGGTTTGGCAAGTCTGGCGACAGAAACCGGGGGTTTTGCAGCTTGCGTATGAATATCGGCAGCGCGCTGGCGTACCGTCCGGCATCGCGGAGGGAACGGTCAGATTCGCAGCCACTGGACTGGTGCAGCCAGTGAACGAAAGCGGCTGGAGCTTCTTCTTCACGGTTGCGTACTGTTCTGAATCATCCCCTGGAACGATCGACAAGTGCGGCTGCTTTTCGCCAGCGAGCAATGTAGTCGCGACATCCAGCTTTGACGGCGCGGATCCGGATGGAACCGGGCCTCTGCAGATCAACTTCGAAGATCAGTTTCGTCGCGCGAACACGACCAAAACTATCTCTGGGGGAGATGGGTTGGGCCCATCGAGTGTGTGGCTCGAACTCGCAACTGGGAGCGGCGGTCGGCCGACGATCATCGACACCGAACGTGTGCTGGCGCCGCAGCCGGCCAACATGCTTTTCGTTGCCCGGCAGGCGGCGAGCCCCAATGTCTACACAGAGTTGCTTTACCGCCGAGATACGGACGAGACCACAGACCTCTACAACGTGGACGCGACCGGACGAGGCCATATTCCGACTGGATCACCGCTGCCCAGCGCCTACGCGGTGAAGCTGGTCAACGAGCCAACAGATCTCACGCTCTCCGCGGACAAGTCAAAGCCGGAATTGCAGGTACGGCGATTCTCGGGAAACACTGCCACCGGCTCACTGAAATCGTGGCAGGTGCGAGACCTGGATGGAACCGCGACAGGTTGCGACGGCACGATCCCGCTGGCGGACAGCACCACAGCATTGGTGTTACTCGTGCTGGAATCTGACGACGGCGGCGCGAATGGCGACCCACGCTTGCGGGCTACAGTGGGGTGGGGCGGTTGCACGGAGGATGGGGGACTCGCGTCGTGCACGAATCAGTGTCAGAGCAGTTGGTGGACCGAAGAGGATGACCCTGGGATTTTCAAGACCAAGACGGGTTGGTGGGGCTTTTTCGTGCATCACCACACCTATCGAATCGATGCTTTTCGAGCTGGTGGCGCGCCCCCCCAATGAGTTGTGCACGGCGGTACCTGGGTCGCCTCGAACGCAGGATTCGCTGTTTGCCCCTGTTGCTTTTTTTCCTTCCGCTCGGTACCGCGCCTGGGTGGGCAGCACCCAGTGTGGTCGTCGATCTGGCGGAGCCGGCGCTGGTCTTACGAATCGACGCTGATTCGACAGCCGATCAGCCAGGGACTGGCATCGCTTCTTGTGACATCGATGGCGATGGCCTTCTGGACATCGCCATTGGAGACTGGCGGGCCAACGGCGTTGACAATCTGCGCGTCGACTGCGGGGAGACTTCTGTCATTCGCGGTAAGCGCAAGAAATGGCTCACGCGAACGTCGGTAAGTGCAGCTCGGAACTCACGCATCGTTGGGCAGGAGCCATTCGATCAACTAGGCCTGAGAGTCGCTTGTGGTGACCTCAACTCTGATGGCAAAGCAGACCTGGTGCTTGGAGCCTACAGCGCCGACGGTCGTGGAAACGGGTTCAATCAAGCGGGACAAATCCACCTCGTGTTCGGGACCAACCCCCTGCCTCAGAACATCGACTTGCTGACCAATCCAGGAACAGTCATTTACGGCGGCGTCGCGGGTGAGACCCTTGGAAACAATCCAGCTTGTGGGGATGTCAACGGCGACGGGACGGTCGATCTGATTGCCGACGCTATCGGTGGGTTGAATAAGTCCGGTACGATCGGTGTCGGGCGAGTTTATGTACTGTTCGGAAGATCATCGTGGCCCGCGACGCTTGATGTCGCACCCGCGTCGAACGTCACCATTTTTGGGCGGAGCGGAGCAACAGACTTTCCATCGAAGTCCCTATCAACGGACCTCAATGGAGATGGGGTTCAGGACCTGATCGTTTCGGCCCGAACCGGCGATACTCCGGTCTCTGGCCGCCAAGACGCAGGCGATGTTTTCTTGTTCCGTGGCCGCGCTTCGTGGCCGACATCGATTGATCTTCAGACGCAATCGGCGGACTCTCGCGTGTATGGGGCCGACGCCTTCGATTACGTGGGCCATGTCGACCAACTCGCTGCTGGTGATGTCGATACCGACGGGACCAACGATCTCGTGATCGGCGTGCGCGCTGGCGACGGTCGTAACAACACAGAGATGAGTCTCGGCGAGCTTCGGCTGATCGCGCCTGCGGGCAATTGGCCGGCGACTCTCGACCTGAGAACAGGGACACGCGAGATTGTCTACGGCCAGCGCACCGGCGATCGACTCGGAACCCTCATGTCAGTCGCCGATGTCAACGGAGACGGCCGCGACGATCTGATCTCCGCGATTATTCAAAATGATGGCATCGACGGTAGTCGAACGGACGCAGGAGGGGCCGTTGTCGTGCTCGGACGCAGCCCGTTTCCGCTGGACACTGATATGGCGCTTGGACAGGAGGACTGGCGAATCATTGGCGCGAGAGCGAACGATCTGACCGCGCTGCGCGGAGTGTCAGACATCAACGACGATGGGATCTCGGAGATCGTTCTGGCCAATACCGACACCACCGATCCGATCGTGAAGTCGGTGTGGATCGTGAGCCCTGTCGACGTCGACGGTGATGGGTTTACCCAGTTGGCAGACGTTTGTCCCCTGGTAGCGGATCCGCTTCAGTTGGATGCCAACGGCGATGGACGCGGCGATGCGTGCGCCCTTGACTGGGACGGTGATGGAGATCCCGATACGACGGACTGCAAGGCAAATAGCGCGAGAGCTGGACGCCCGGCCGAGGTCGTTGGTGTCACGCTGACGGGGCGAGCTACGACAAACCTCAGCTGGAGCGCCAATGTCACCTCCGATAGCTACGACATACTCCGAGGGTTCGTGGCCGACTTGACGACCGGCAGCTACGGAACCTGTCAGAACTCTCGCGATCCAAACCTTGCTGATACCAGCTTCACCGAGATCGAGATACCACCAGCTGGCAACAGTTTCTTCTTCTTGGTTCGCGGGCGCGATGCGCAGTGTGGAGGTGCGGGATCGTTGGGTAGCAGTTCGTCCGGTACTCAGAGGACCATTGCTGCAACTTGTCAGTGACGCCGACCTACCCCCTCCCAAACAAAAACTGCATCGGCAGATGACATCGCATCGACCAGCTCTTCTCGTTGTGACGCGCTTCGGGAAACGCGAAGTACATCAGGTCCTTGCCTTCCTCGAATCCCTTGCGCAAGAGCGCAGCGCGCATCGCGCGCGTGGTCTCGAAGTTGTCGCGCGGCCAGCCGCTGTCTAGATACACGCGCACGTTCGGCTTCTTGTCGCGGACGACGCGATCCAGTAGGTCATCACGAAAGCCGAAGGTCGAGGACAAACACGCGGCGGCGCCGAAGGCCTTGGGGTGTTGCAACACCGTGTGCAGCGACACCACACCACCGAGCGACGATCCCATCACCGCGTTGTGCAAAGGCTCCGGGCGCGTGCGATAGCGCGAGTCGATCAACGGCTTGAGCTCTTCGGCCATGAAGCGTGCGTACTTCTCAAAGCCTGGAGCGGTGTATTCGGCCATACGATCGTTGGGGCGAATGCCGACCACGATCATCGGGTCGGTTTGATTCATCTCGGTCAGGCGCTCGATCGTCTCGCGAACCTTCCAATCATCGCCAAACGCGGCTTCGTCGGGGAAGAACAGGTTGTGGCCGTCCTGCATGTACAGCACTGGGTAGCGATGTAGCGTGTTCTCGTAGTAGCCGGGCGGCAGAAACACACGCAGGTCGTAGCGCTGTCCCATGAGTTTCGAATCGATGAAGTTGAGCGCGCAGACGCTGCACTCGGTGTCGGCCTTGAAGTAGGGAAACGCTTCGAGCGTGCGCTCTTGCCCGGATACGGCCAAGAAGTTGGGGCCTTGCGACCATAGCGGCGTGGCGCTGTCGAGCAGGACCGGCTTGTAGTACAGGTGGGGACGGTCGGCCTTGAGTTTGAAGACGGCCGCTCCGTCTTTGGTCTCGGCGCGCAGCGGTTGAATCTCGCGATCCCAGTCGTCTTCGGTGCGGAGTGTGATGGTGTCGGTGGTGGGATAGCGAACGGTGATCGTTAGCGGATAACTCATGTCGGTCCTCGCTCGAAGATGGGTTTCGCTTCGATGCGCTAGCCCGGGAAAGGATTCGCCCCCTGGCAAATAACGTTTCGTGAAACGGCCAGCGCGGGGAGGCATCGGAGCAAGGGAACGGAGAGCCGTCGAAATGCTCGCAAACGCCGCCAAACACGCACCAGCCCCGTCAAACCGGACAATCGGCGCATGAGCACAGGCGCAACCGCAGGCCCCCGTCCCCGCTGGGCCTGGGCCGAGTACGGCATGGAAGGGGCGCTGTTGGGGCTGTTTATGGTCTCGGCGTGCGTCGTGACCGTGGCGCTCGAGCACCCCGCTTCTCCTCTATATATCGCGCTGCCCGATCCTCTCCTCCGGCGCGCCTTGATCGGGCTGGCGATGGGACTCACCGCGGTGGGCCTGATCTTGTCGCCGTGGGGGCAGCAGTCGGGGGCTCACATGAATCCGGCCGTGACGCTCACGTTTTGGCGCTTGGGGCGCGTGCGTGCCCATGACGCGCTCTGCTTCATTGCCGCGCAGGCACTGGGGGCGATTGGCGGCGTGGCAGTCTCGCGCCTGCTGTTGGGCGCGGCGTTGGCGCACCCTTCGGTCAATTACGCGGTCACGCTTCCGGGCGCACGCGGCATGAGCGTCGCCTTCTTGGCCGAGTTTTCTATCAGCGCGCTGTTGATGCTGGTGGTGCTCGCGGTTGGGGCGAGCACACGATGGGCGCCGCGCACGCCGTTTTTCGCCGGCAGTTTGGTGGCGCTTTACATCACGTTCGAGGCGCCGCTGTCGGGCATGAGCATGAACCCGGCCCGCAGCTTGGGCTCGATGTTCTGGGTGGGTGACTTCTCGTCATTCTGGATTTATCTGCTGGCCCCGTCGTTGGGAATGCTCACGGCTGCGGGCCTGTTTACTGCGGCGCGCGGGTTGGCCGCGGTGCATTGCGCCAAGTTGCATGACGACAATGCCAAACGCTGCATTCACTGCGGCGCTGGATTCAAATCGTCTTGGGAGGAAGCGGCATGACACAGTCCACGCGCTACGACGTGGTGATTGTAGGCAGCGGCGCCGGTGGCGGTACGCTGGCCTATCGCTTGGCAACCGCCGGCAAGCGCGTCTTGTTGTTAGAGCGCGGTGGTTACGTCAAGCGCGAAGTTCAAAATTGGGATACGCGCGCGGTCAATGTCGAGGGGCGCTACAACACCAAGGAGACGTGGCTCGACAAAGATGGCAAACCGCTGCATCCGCACACCAACTACTTCGTGGGCGGCAACACCAAGTTTTACGGCGCGGCGCTGTTTCGCATGCGCGAGCGCGACTTTGGGGCGCTGCGTCACAGCGGCGGCATCTCGCCGGCATGGCCGATTAGCTACGCCGATCTCGAACCGTACTACTCGCAGGCCGAGCATTTGTACGATGTGCGCGGTGAAGCGGGGGTCGATCCTACCGAAGGCTGGCGCAGCCAGCCGTTCCCGCATGGCCCTATTAGTCACGAACCTCGCATTCAAGATTTGTCCGACGACTTCACGCGGCTGGGACTCAAGCCGTTTCATGTGCCGTTGGGTGTGCGCTTGGACGAAGCCAACCCTCGCGCGAGCCGCTGCATTCGTTGCGCCACCTGCGATGGTCATCCGTGTTTGGTCTACGCCAAGTCGGACGCACAAACGATATGCGTCGACCCCGCGGTGGACACCGGCCACGTGACGCTGGTGACCGACGCCAAGGTCACCAAACTGGTGACCAACGAGTCGGGGCGCGAGGTGACCGGTGTGGTGGTCGAGCGCAACGGCCAGGTAGGAACGTACCAGGGCGATATCGTCGTGGTGTCGTGCGGCGCGATCAATTCCGCGGCGCTGCTGTTGGCCTCGGCCAACGACAAGCACCCGCGCGGCTTGGCCAACGGATCGGACACGGTGGGCCGTCACAACATGGGCCACGTCAACTCGGTGCTGATGGCGCTCTCCAAGTGCCCTAACCCCACGGTGTTTCAAAAGACGCTGGCCGTGAACGACTTCTACTTCGGCAGCCCCGAATGGGACTTCCCAATGGGGCACATCTCGTTCGTCGGCAAGCTCGATGCGGCGACGCTGTCGGCCGGCGCACCGGCGATCGCGCCAGGTTGGACGCTCGACTTGATGGCCAAGCACTCGCTCGACTTTTGGCTCACGTCGGAGGATCTGCCCGACCCGGACAACCGCGTCACGCTCGATCGCAACGGCAAGATCGTTCTGAGCTACAAGCCCAACAACGAGGAGGGCCACACCCGGCTCATCGCTAAGCTCAAGCAACTGCTCCAGCAGCAATCCAAGTGTTCGGTTCACGGACACGAGTGCCACCAAGGGTTGTTTTCGCGCAGTCTATTTTTGGGTCAGCGCATTCCACTGGCGGGCGTGGCCCATCAAAACGGCACGATTCGCTTCGGGGATAGCCCCGAGACATCGGCGCTCGACAGCAACTGCAAGGCGTGGGAGCTGGACAACCTCTACGTGGTCGACGGCAGCTTCTTCCCGTCGAGTTCGGCAGTGAATCCGGCATTGACCATCATGGCCAACGCGCTGCGCGTGGGCGATCACTTGGTGGCGCGACTGGGCGGTGCGGCATGATGCACGCGCCTCGCATGCGGCAGTCCGGTTTGCTCGCAAGTATCGTGTTGGCGCTTGCGGCCGCGTCGCTTTTCCCGGCCGGCGCGCAGGTGACCGCTGTCGATGGCGTTTCGATCGTGGTCGACAATCTCGACGCCTCGATCGACTTCTACACCCGCGTGCTCGACTTCAAGCAGGTCTCCGAGGAAGAGCTGGCCGGGCCGGAGTGGGAGCACTTGGTGGGCGTGTTCGGCGCCCGAGCGCGCAGCGCGCAACTGCAGTTGGGCCGCGAATCGATTCAGCTCGTGCAGTTTCTCGCGCCACAAGGCCGCCCGATTCCGGTCGATTCACGTAGCCAGGACCGCTGGTTTCAGCACATTGCGATTGTGGTGCGCGACATGGGCCAGGCCTATCAACGCTTACGTGCCGCCAACGTCACGCATGCCTCCACCGCACCGCAACGACTGCCCGATTGGAATCCCAACGCGGGCGGCATCCAAGCCTTTTACTTCAAAGATCCCGACGATCACGTGTTGGAGGTGATTTGGTTCCCGGCCGGCAAGGGCGATCCGCGCTGGCAAGAACCAGGCAAGAACTTGTTTCTGGGCATCGATCACACCGCGATCGTCGTGAGCAACACCGAGACCGCGCTGAAGTTCTATCGCGATGCGCTCGGCCTGCGCGTCGCAGGCGAAAGCGAGAACTACGGCACGGAGCAAGAGCATCTCAACAACGTCTTCGGTGCGCGCTTGCACATTACCGGTCTTCGCGCAGCGAGCGGCATGGGGGTCGAGTTCTTGGAATACCTCGCGCCCAGCGACGGCCGGCCGTATCCACTCGACGCACGGGCCAACGATTTGTGGAGCTGGCAAACGCGCTTCACGGTGAAGGACACCACGCTCGAGTCGAACAACGCGCGCAAGGGCGGGGGCCGCTGGATTTCCCCCGGCTCTGTCAAACTGCCCTCCCCATTGCAAGGAATGTCCACGGGCGCCTTGGTGCGCGATCCCGACGGCCACGCCGTCCTCCTGATGAGCCGCTGATATGACAACCTCCAAGCCACTGACCGCCGAACACCAACGCCTGGCCGAAGACAAGCTGCGCACCCACAACTGGAAACGCTGGGGACCCTATCTTTCCGAGCGTCAATGGGGCACCGTCCGCGAGGACTACTCCGATTCCGGCGACTGCTGGAACTACTTTCCGCACGATCACGCGCGCAGCCGTGCCTATCGCTGGGGCGAGGATGGCTTGCTTGGCATTTCCGATCGCGAGTGCCGCTTGTGCTTCTCGTTGGCGCTGTGGAACGGCCGCGACCCGATTCTCAAGGAGCGCCTGTATGGCTTGACGGGCCCCGAAGGCAATCACGGCGAGGACGTCAAGGAGGAGTACTTCTATCTCGACTCCACGCCGACGCACAGCTTCATGCGCGGGCTCTACAAGTATCCGCAAGCCGAGTTCCCTTACGCCTGGTTGCTCGATGAAAACCGCCGCCGCGGCAAGGAGCAGCCCGAGTTCGAGTTGAAGGACACCGGCGCCTTCAACGAAAACCGCTACTTCGACGTCGAGGCGCAGTACGCCAAGGCCGACGCCGACGACATGCTGATTCGCGTCCGCGTCACCAACCGCGGTCCCGAAACGGCCACGCTGCATCTGTTGCCGCAACTGTGGTTTCGCAACAGTTGGAGCTGGGGCTGCAAGCACGAAGGCTGCGGCATCCGCCCTGACCTCTCGCTTCAACCCGATGGCTCCATCCGCGCCCGCCACACCACGCTGGGCGAGTACCGCTTCGAAGCCGAGGGTGCCAGTCGGTACCTGTTTACCAATAACGACAGCAATCAACAGCGGCTGTGGAACACGCCCAACGATCAGCCGTACGTGAAGGACGGCTTCCATCGTTTCGTGGTCAATGGCGAGGCCAGTGCCGTGAACGAGGAGCAGCGTGGCACCAAGGCTGCTGCTCTCTATGTGCTCACGCTGGCGCCGGGCGAAACCAAGGACGTGCGCCTGCGTCTCTACGCCGCCGGCTCGCGCGCCCCGCAAGCATTCGGCCCGGCGTTCGACACTGTCTTCGCTCAACGCGAAGCCGAAGCTGACAGCTTCTACACCCAGACGCTGGCCAAAGGGATGACCGCCGACGAACAGCGTGTCGGGCGCCAAGCGTTTGCCGGACTGCTATGGAGCAAACAGTTCTTCCACTACATCGTCGAAGACTGGCTGGCCGGCGACAGCGAACAACCTGCGCCCCCCGAGTCGCGCACGAAGGGCCGCAACAGCGATTGGGGCCATTTGTACAACCGCGACATCATTTCGATGCCCGATGCTTGGGAGTACCCGTGGTACGCCGCGTGGGATTTGGCGTTTCACATGATCCCCATGGCCAAGGTCGACCCGCAGTTCGCCAAGGACCAACTGCTGTTGTTCTTGCGCGAGTGGTACATGCACCCCAACGGCCAAATCCCTGCCTACGAGTTCGCGTTCGGCGATGTCAACCCGCCCGTGCACGCTTGGGCCGTGTGGCGCGTCTACAAAATTAGCGACAAGCGCGACGAGCGTGATGTGTTGTGGCTCAAGCGCTGCTTTCAAAAGCTGTTGCTCAACTTCAATTGGTGGGTCAATCGCAAGGATCCGCACGGCAATCACATCTTCGGCGGCGGCTTTCTAGGAATGGACAACATTGGCGTGTTCGACCGCAGCCAACCGCTCCCCACGGGCGGTCACCTCGAGCAAGCCGACGGCACCGCATGGATGGCTTTTTACTGCTCCACGATGCTGGCGATCTCGATGGAACTGGCAAGGCACGATGCGAGCTACGAAGACATGGCCAGCAAGTTCTTCGAGCACTTCGTGGCGATTGCCGATGCCATCAACAAGGTCGGCGGCACCGGCCTGTGGGACAACGCCGATGGCTTCTACTACGACCACCTGCACATCGACGGCAAGAGCGAGGCGCTGAAGATCCGGTCGCTGGTCGGCCTGGTGCCGTTGCTCGCCGTCGAGCCGTTGGAGCAACAGACCATCGACGCACTCCCCGGCTTCAAGAAGCGCCTCGAATGGTTCTTGGAAAACCGCCGCGACCTGGCCAGCCAAATCAGCTACATGGCGTCCAAAGACGGCCACGGCGAGCACCGCTTGCTGGCGATCCCCACGCGCGAGCGACTGGAATCAGCCCTGCGCTACTTGCTGGATGAAAGCGAATTTCTTTCTCCACACGGCATTCGCTCGCTCTCGCGCGTGCATGCCGACAAGCCGTACGAGTACCGCTTGGATGGCGCCGTTTGGAAAGTGGAATACACGCCCGGCGAGTCCAACAGCGGCTTGTTTGGTGGCAACAGCAATTGGCGCGGCCCCATTTGGTTCCCGCTCAACTTCCTGCTCGTGGAAGCGCTCGAACGTTACGGCCATTTCTACGAGGACTCGCTTACCGTCGAGTTGCCGACCGGGTCGGGACATCGCGTCACGTTGCAACAAGCCGCGCGCGAACTGTCGCGACGCTTGTCCTCGCTGTTCCTCGCCAACGACCACGGCCAACGCCCGGTCCACGGCGAGGACACCCGCTACGCCACCGACGATGCTTGGAAAGATCTCGTGTTGTTCTATGAGTACTTTCACGGCGACACCGGCCGCGGCGTGGGTGCCAGTCACCAAACCGGCTGGACCGCGTTGGCGGCGACGCTGATTCAAGAGCGAGCGCGCAATCAAGAGACTGCGCACCACCACACCTCACACCTTTCCTTGGAGAAACACCCATGAGTCGTCATTCTTGCGCTGGAGTACTTCCCAACGCCGTGATGCCCAGTTGCGAAGTGTTGCGGTTGCTCAAGGGGCAGAAGGCGATCGTCACCGGCGCCAACTCCGGCATTGGCAAAGCGATTGCCATCGAGCTTGGCAAAGCCGGTGCCGACGTGGTGGTCAACTACGTCTCCGGTGACGATCGCGCTGCTGCCGTCGTCGCGGAGATCGAGTCGTTGGGCAGCCGCGCGCTGGCCGTAAAAGCCGATGTCTCGCAGGAAGCCGACGTGCAAGCGATGTTCGCGCAAACGATCGCGAAGTTCGGGCGGCTGGACATTTTGGTCAACAACGCCGGGCTGCAAAAAGACGCGCCGCTGGACGAGATGACACTCGCGCAGTGGAACACCGTGATCGGCGTCAACCTCACCGGGCAATTCCTGTGCACGCGCGAAGCGGTGCGGCACTTCAAGCAGCGCGGCGTGCAGCCCGAGGTCTCGTGTGCCGCCGGCAAGATCATTTGCGTTAGCTCGGTGCACGAGGTCATTCCCTGGGCCGGCCACGTCAACTACGCCGCGTCGAAGGGCGGCGTGATGCTGATGATGAAGAGCGTCGCGCAAGAGGTGGCGCCGCTGCGGATTCGCGTCAACAGCGTGTGCCCGGGCGCGGTACGCACACCGATCAACACCGAAGCCTGGTCGACGCCCGAAGCGTACGCCTCGCTGATGAAGCTCGTGCCGTACAAGCGAATCGGCGAGCCCGAGGATATTGGCCGCACCGTGGCGTGGCTGGCGTCCGATCAAGCCGATTACATTACGGGAGCGTCGCTGTTCGTGGATGGCGGGATGACGCTGTATCCAGGGTTTGAAACGGGGGGTTGAACAGATCTACCCTCCGCGCGCTGTTGCCCACGACCCAATCTGTAGCACCATGCGTCGCGATGAACATCGTCAGCTACAACCTGCGACTCGGGGGCAAGGCTGGGCAGCGCGCGCATTGGCGCCGGATCTTCGACTCGGCGGCGCCAGACGTGTTCTTGGTTCAAGAAACGCGCAGCCCCGATCACTACGTCACCAAGGACGAGTGGCCGGCGCTGCGCTCACGCTCCCACTGGCGAAGTGCACCCAACGTCACGTGGGGTTCGGCGATCTACATTCGTGACGGGCGTTGGCAGCCAATCGAATTGCCCGACTACGACGGCTATGTCGTGGGCGTTGAGCTAGCCGGCCCGAAGATCGAAGGAGCGAGGCGACGTCGGCTGCGCGTCTTCAGCGTGCACGTCCCCTCGCCCTACATCCGGCCGATGCACGAGATCCTCGATCGCATCGCGGCGCTTCCAAACGCACAGCGCTGCGATCACATCATTGGCGGTGACTTCAACCTGACGACAGGCGTGCGCCACCCGGGCGAGAAACGTCAGGTTCACAACCTGTGGTTGCTCGACCGCATGCGCCGCGAGTTCAATTTGATGAACGCCTGGCAAGTCGCCAACCCCAACCGCGATCTGCCGCAGACACTGCGCTGGGGAAAGGACAAGCGCGAGGCCTATCACTGCGACGCGATCTTCGTTCCGGCGGCGTGGTATCGATTCTTGGAAGGGTGCGAAGTACTGAGCGCGCCCGAGTGGGACGCGCTCAGCGATCACAATCCAGTGGTGGTGCGGCTCGCGCTGCAAAACGACAAAGCACCGTGATCTGCGGGCTGAGTCCGCTCTCACACGAGAGGCTCTGCGGTTCACGCCCTTCGACAAGCGGCCGGAAGCGATTCGAATCGTCGTCTATCCTGTGCAGGCGCTATGGCAAAGCCCTCGACAACCATCGACCGCCTCACCGACCGGCTGTTTCGTCTGCTGCGTGTGCCGATGGATCCGCGGCTGCCGTGGGGCGACCCCGCTGAAGCGCAGATCTTCCGCGGCGGGCACAGCTACTGGCGTCTCTTGCTCGTCAAATGGGCGCTTAAACAGATCGGATCGCTGACCGCCCTGACGCTCGCCTGGATCTTCGCGTACCAAATCGAGTGGTTCGTCGTGTACTTCGTTCCGATCTTCTATCGACCACTTCGGGAGGACCACGAGCTGATCCTGCACTGGTTTCGTTTGCTGGAGCAGTTGGCCTGGGTCGGTTTCTTCGTGCAACTGCCGTTCTCGTATCTTGGCAATCACATTGCCTATCGCTTGCGTTGGTACGTCATCACCGATCGTACGGCCCGCTTGCGACATGGACTGCTAGTGATTCACGAACAAACGCTCACGCTGGCGAATGTGCAGCGTGTCGAATTGCATCAGGGCCCGCTTCAGCGCTGGCTCGGGTTGTGCGATCTGCATGTGCACACTGCGGGCGGTGGAGGCGAGGCCGTGGGCGAGGATGAGAAGAAGAAGCAACAGTCGCTTCGAATCGCGCAGTTCGAAGGGATCGATCTAGAGGATGCCGCAGCGGTTCGCGCTCGGCTCGAGGCGCCGCGAGCTGCCTCGCTCGACAGTGACGCGAACTCTCTGCCTGAGGCATTGAGTCAGCTCGCGCAGTCTTCGCGTCGTCTCCGCGAGTGGTCCGAGGCGCCGTAGGGTTGCCGGCATTCGATCGCCACGCGCTGCACGTGTCGACTAGCCCTTGGTTCTCAGCGTCGAGCGCCCGCCATCGACATGCATCACTTGCCCCGTAACCCAACTCGCCTCGCTGGAAATCAAAAACGCGGCGAGCGCCGCGACATCGCTTGGCAAACCGAGCCGAGGGATGGGATGCAACGCAGCAATCGACGCTGCCATCGGCTCACTCGAGAGAACCCCCTTGGCGAGGTTGGTTTGGGTCAACGAGGGTGCAATGGCGTTGACACGGATCTTGGGTGCAAGCTCGGCGGCCAAGGACAACGTCAGTCCTTCAACTGCGCCCTTGGCCATGCCGATCGAGGCGTGACCCATGAAGCCCTGCGAAACAGCGATCGTCGAGAACAGCAACACCGCGGCACCGTCCTTCGCCGCCTTGAGCGACGGGAGTGCCGCCTGAATGGCGAGTGCCGCACCCAAGGCGTTGACCCGATAGTCGAGCATGAAATCGGCTTCCTGCAGACGAGTGAGGCTTCGCACATTGATCGTCCCGACCGCGTAGACCAAACCGCTCAATTCGGGCCCAGCAGCTTGCGTCGCACGAGCGAACAATTCGCTCTCCAGCACATCGCCGGCGGTAACGCCGGCGTTCAACTCTTCGGCAATCGTTGCGAGCCGCGCCTGATCGCGACCTACCAAATGCAGCGTATAGCCGCGGGCGTGCAGCAGCCGAGCCGTCGCCGATCCAACTCCACCCGAACCGCCGTAGATCAAGACCGTGCCTGGCATGTTGTTCACTCCTCTTGCTCCCGGCGTGAGTCTGTCATCGATTCGAGTTTGATCAAGCGAGCAAGATGGCGTGGCGTGCGAGCGACGATTACAGAAAAACGCGAGGTGACGATCGGTTCCTCACCTCGCGCCAAGTTTCTCGGCTCTCTCTGGCTTACCCAAGAAGAGTTGGTGAGCGCTACGGGCCAATCACGACTGGCGCCGATGTCCAATACGGCGACCCGTAATTGTCGACCGTGAACTTGAGCGATGGTTGCGGCCAACTCGGAATGACAGGGCTCCAGCCTTGCAGCACCAGCGTGCCCACTTGCCCCTGGGCGATCTGCTGCAGCTGCGACGGCGAGAGCGGAATCGTGTACAGCGCTGACCCTGTTTGCAGTTGAATCAAGCTGAAGCCATTCCCTGGCAGCACACCGGACTGCGAGAAGTTGATCTGAAAATCGACGCCCGAGTACTTGCCAACACAAGGCACACACGGGTCGGCCGCTGGTGTCGGATTGGTTTGGCCCGAGAACCACTCGTCGAAACTCGGAAGGCCGACCGGCTGCGGATCGATCGACGGGATCGGTGGCGCGCCTCCAGTTGTTTCAGTCGAGACATTGGTGGCAGAGACCCAACAGTCGGTGGCGTACTTTCCATCGAGCCCTTTGAAGACGTCCTCGGCCTGCTTGTTGCAGCCGTATTTCTTGCCGAGATCATCCACCAACTCCCAGCAGTTGCGCGGGGCCGTGCGCTCCGCGTGCCACTTGCGACGGACAAAGTTTTTCTTCACATCGGCCGGCAGGTTGAGCCCTGCGATCCATCCTGAGAGCATCCCGGTCGAATACGACGAGCCGGGTGCCGCAGACCAGTGATCGACGCAGAACGCCGCGCCCGGCATCAGCGCTTGCGGCAACGGCGGTGTTTCCCAGGCGGGCGCCGTGAGGTTCGTCTTGAGCAAGTACTTGGTATCAACCATGCCTGACCAAACGAGTCCATCCAACGTGGCGGGAAACAACCGCTTTTTGTGATTGCCGCCAGCCACGACCGGCAGCGATCCTCGATCGGCAAGCCGCTTGATAACTTTCGCGATCTGACACGCAGCACTGCTTGCAGAACAAGAGCCGGCAGAGACTGGGTCGGAACCGGCAGGAAACCGGCCGAAGCTCATGTTGATGACCGAAGGCGCGGAGCCGGGCGTGGTGGCGAGTACGTTCTCGACCGTACAAACGGTGGCGAGTACATGCAGGTCGCTCACTTCACTGCCCAGCGGAGCAAGATGCGGATCATCAAGAGCGAAGAACGAGGTGTCGTTGACATCTCCCGCGAGTGAACCCGCAAGCCATCGAACGCTCTTGCCGTGTTCGCCGGTGAAATCCAACACAACTACTTTCCCGAGTGGCGCCGTGGGTGGTACGCCGCTAAATGTCCCAGGAAACAAACTGATCCGTTCGGCAGGCGGAGGATAGAAGCGACCCTCGAGTAACTGACTTCCGCTCGCCTCAGGCAGACAGTTGGACGGGATTGGAGCGACTCCGCCAAATTGGAAGATGCCCTGACCGCCACAACTCACCACGAGCACGGCACCTGGATCTGGTTGCGTGCAGCTGTTCGGCAGCAAATACCAGTCCATGCTTTGCGCCTGCGCGGCTGACGGAAGCAGCGCTAAGAGGCCGGCAAGGATCGTCGGTACTGACAGCATGAGGGACTCAGCGCGTCGCAACGTTGCATGCAGACTCATCGACGTCATTCCTTTTCCGGCTCGACGGGAGCCTGAATCTCGAGTGTTGATTCATACGCCAATCCGCGGCAGGCCGCGGCCAATTGTTTTTCGAAAGGTGCGCTCGCGTCCGGCACGAAGCTCTGCGGGAGCGACCCACGCGGTCCGACCGCCAGATAGAACGGATGGCGACCCGGTGTCGTGTCGACCAGGCGCGAGGCCACAACCCGCCAGTCGACCGCACCACGGCTGAACTGCTCGACGAGCCCATCGGCTTCACTCAATCGTTCCAAGCTCCCATCGGCTAGCCGGTAGAGTCCGAATTCGATTCCAGGCAGAGCATTACCTTGTTGCTGCATCACCACACGAACCAACGAGTTGGGCAGCGCCACGGTGGTGGTCGCATCGGATCGGCGGTCGGCGAGTGCGCTGACCTGAATGTCGAACGTCAACCCGGGTTGCAGCGCTGCGAGCACTACCGGTCTTCCATCAGCAGGTGCCCAGGGCTCAAACCTGACGGTGAGCAGCGACGCCGCCAACAGCACCGCTGCGGCTACCATCCAGTAGGCCCACTGCGAACCACGTCGCAGTGTGTCGACTTGGCTCGTGCCGAGGAGTGCGTCGCGTACCTGTTGTGAAGGAGTGTCGAAGGCGACACCACCGAGTTGCGTCAAGCGCTGTCGCGCCGCAACGCTGAGCGCGAGCAATCGCTCGATCTCGTGGCTCTGCTCCGCGGCAAGGCGCCCCTCGCGATACGCGATCAAGAGTTCGTCGGGAGGAACTACACCCGGCGTGTCGACGACATGCCGGGCTGCCTCCCAGAATCGCTCGTCGCTGCCTGGAGTATTCATGGTTGTGCCCCCCTATCCCTCGCCGCACCCAAGGGAGTCATGGACCCGGTGTTTTCTCGCGAAGAATCTGCCGGCGCATGGATCAACATCAAACCGGCCCAAGCCGCTGGCTGGTACTTGGCCGCGACGGCTCGCACTGCGTCGCCGTAGCAGCTTGGAATCGAGCCAGAGCCGCTGAGACAGGCATAAAGCGAGCCGTTGAAGCTGCCGGCAACCGCATCGGGTAAATCGGTAAGTGCCGCAACGACCCAGGGCACTCCGCCGCGGGCCAGATCACCCGCGATCCCATACCGGCCGCTATCGGCCGTCTCGTGCCATCGTCCGGTTCCGCAGGCGCTGAGGTTTACGAACTGCAACCCGCTGCCCCAGCTTTCAAGATCTGCCGACAACACAGGCCCGTCCGCAAGCTCGATCGTCGAGAGTTCGGGAAAGAGGTTGTCGTAAATTGCGTGTGCGTCCAGATGCAACCACCGGCTCCCGCCGATGGCGCGAGAAACCGCATCGCGCGTTGCTCGCTTGCCTTCCAGTAGTTGTCCGTTTGCGAACTGCTGCTTGTAGTCGATCGCGTGTTGGTGACTCCCTTTCAGGTTCTCGCTTGGATCGACCACGAACAGCGGGGTCGCTTCTAGCACTTGATCGCTCCCTGAGACGGCGCGTGCCTGTGCCGGAACCAGCGCAACCACTGTCTTTTGCAGCAGCCACGAGCCAGGCGTTGTCGCTTCAAAGAGCGGCAACGCTGCCAACGGCACGGACTGCAACACGCCGTGCAATGCAACGGTTGTAACCGGCTCGAGTTGTGAAGATTCGGGTACGAGCGCGGCGGCCAATCGACGCGTGAGTGCGAACCAGCGCTGGTCATCCACGTTACCCTGCTCCATCGCCTTCCGGACCGCATCGATGGACGCGCGCAACTGAGTGCGTGGCCACGGGGTGCGGCGGGACAACACGACTTCGCCGTCGGCACGCTGTTGCAACAGCAGCACCTCGTTGGCCAATGCGATGGCTCGAAACTCGATCGCACGATCGGCCGCTCGGCCTGTCTGTCGTGCTGCGTAGTGGTCGCGTAGTGACTCCTGCGCGCGGTCGCGCCACTGAACCCCCGCCTCGTTACGGGCCTGTCGTGTTCCTGTCGCGACCGGCTGACGGAGCGCACTCAACTCGCGGCCGATCTGGCGTGTGGTGTCAGGTTGCGGCGCTGCGAGCGATGGGTCGCGACTCTCGACGCCTCGTATTGATAGCAAGTCCAGCGCTTCGAGCAATTCCCAACCCTGACGCAGGTGGCCGCGTTGCAGTTCTAGCCGCGCCGCTTCGTAGAAATCATCGGCGCGCCGGCCAAGACCCAGCGAGAGATCGGCACCCGCTCGCGTTGGAGCGGCACGAAGATGCGCTGAAAGCGCGCTGTCGTAGTCCTTCGCCGCTTTGTCCAAGGCACCCTGATTCGTCCACGCCCGCGCGCGGCATCCGGCCGCCCACGCCTCCAGTTGTGGTGAGTCCCTGCGCGACGCTTGTGAGCAGGCGACGAGCGCGCGCGCGTCCTGGCCTGCGATCAATTCCGCGAGGCCTTCCACCAGGTCTGTCCACGAGCGCACCTCGCGCGCGCGAGAGAGCGCCTCGAGCGGCAAGCCGTCGAGCAGTTGTCTGGCGGTCAACAGCGCGTGTTCGAATGGCTCGCCGCATCGAGCTTGTGCGTAGGCGAGATTCGTCCAGATGTTGGCGCGTTCAACCAGATCCAAGGACGCCGAACCGGATGAGAGTGCGACTTGCAGTAACTGCTTAGCCGATTGCAGATCGGCGGCCTCCGCGTCGGGATCAAGCAAGATCACCCAAGCCAGTGTGGTTCGAACCGACGGCAAAAGATCAGCACGACACGGCCCAGCGTCGCAGCGTTGAAGTACCGTCGCGAGCCGAGTTCGCGCTTCTTGGACGGCGCCGGCGCGCGCCAGGATGTCGGCTTGCTTCAGCGCGACCGCTACGAACGACGGATCGGCGAGCGAGGCGTACAGATCTTCGGCGGTACGCAAGTCGCGCCACGCGGCTCTGTCATCGCCGCGACGCTCGAGTGACATGAGCGCCTCTTCATACGACAACATCGCGGCCGCCCCCGCTGCGGCCGGCGACGCGAGCCAAGCTGGGCGCGATCCGAGCAATTCGCCTGCTTGATTGACAGCGTCGAGCGTCCCGCGGCGTCGCAGTTGGTAGATTGCGATCAATCGAAGCTTGAACGCTGACAGCGGATAGTGGCCTTGCTCGGCGCGCTCGCACAGCGAGAGCAGCGCTGCGACCGTGTCCTGAGCGTCGTCCTGCCCGGCGGAGTTGAGTATCGCGCCGCGTTCGCTTTTGAGCTGATCGAACGCTGCGTCAGTGGCTCGGTACTCGATATCGAGGCAACCACGTGTCACCGCGCGCTGGTCGTACGCGTCGCGCACCTCACTGCAGAGTCGATGCGGGCCGTCGCTCACCCGATCCGCCAGGACCGTGTCGAAACAGATCGTTCGCCCGAGTCGCACGCTGGGGCGTACGAACTCTCGAGGCGTTGCGTTATCGACTTGCCAACGCGCCTCCCACTGACTCGTATCGTCCTCCAGCGCGGTTGAGAGACACGCCTGAATGGGGCTGTCTTTCCCAGTGAATACTGGCACCGCCGTTGCGTCAGCAAGCACCACAAGCTCTTGATGACCGCGCGGGACAAACGCTGCATCGTCGCGTTGCCCGCAGCTGCTGGTCGCGACGGCTGAAACAACGCACGCCATCCAGCACCAGGCCCCGCGGTTCATCGCAGATCCATTTGGAGCCGCATCGCGCAGTCATCCGCGGCTGCGCCCAGTCGAACGCGCAAGCGGTAAACCTGCTCGATGGGCCATCCTGTGACGCCTGCGATTTCCTCCGCGGTCAACCCATCCACGAAGCGCAGTGCGAAGTAGAGCTGGATCTGCTCACCCTTCTCCGCGATACAGTCGGCAAACCGCCGCATTTGATCGCGGGCGATGTGCTCTTGTTCTGGATCGCTGTCGGCAACCACAAGGGAGAGATCACGGCCCGACTCGGGGAGGTTTCGGCGGCGCGTGCGGCGATCGCGCAGTCGGTTTGATGCCACGCCGCAGGCGAGATCCCACAGGTAGGTGCGCAGTTGTTCCGCGGTTTGTTGCGGAGGAGGATGGCGGTCGAGAAACGCCGACAACACACGCCCGTCATGTTGATAGAAGTAAACGAATGAGTCTTGCAGCAACTCCTCGGGGTCGAGCGCGTGAACCCCGTAACGGAACGAGAGTTTGCGTTGCAGTTCGCCTGCGTATGTGTCGTAAAGCCAAGCCTTGGCGCCTGGGTCTCCGGCTGCAATTTTTCTCAACACTTCTGGAATGTCCGCAGCCATGTCCGAATTCTAGCCCTGGTTCCGGCAGACAGGCCGGTTGTTACGTCCGGGACGCGCACGGAGGAGTCGAAATTCAGGCGAGCACTCTGCGGCACAACCTCGTAACTTCCGGAACAGATCGATTCGGCCGCAGTGCGCCCCGATGGGCGCGCCGCGTACCGTGTGCAGCCAGTTAGAAGGACAATCGCCATGACTTTACTACTCGCCGCGATACTGCTGGCCGGAGCCACTCCAGCCCTCCAACTCGAGCGCCTCGACGCCCTCTTGGATGCGCCCATCGACGTTCAAGCAGCACCCGGCGATCACCGTCGTCTGTTCATCGCCGAAAACGAAGGACAAATTCGAATCTTCAGAAACGGGCAGCTCGAGACTCGACCATTTCTCGATCTGCGCGGACAGGTCGCGATCCGCCCTGGCAACGGGCTGCTCAGCTTCACGTTTCATCCGCGGTACGACGAGACCGGTTGGGTGTACGTCAGCTTCGTTCGCAAGCCCGACTTCGCCAAGCGCGTCGTGCGCTACACGGTCTCGTCGACGGACCCCGACCAACTCGATCCATCCAGCGCCTTCGACTTGGTCGAACCGATCGCGGCGCCAGGACGACAGCATCATGGCGGCAGCCTCGCCTTCGGCCCCGACGGCAAGCTCTACATCACCTCCGGCGACGGCGGTGCGCCCGATCCGTCGTGTCGTTCGCAGAACTTCTCGCTGCTCACCGGCAAGTTGCTGCGGCTCAACGACGATGGCTCGGTCCCGAGCGACAATCCGTTCATCGGCCAAGAGGGTGCGCGCGACGAAATCTTTGTCGTGGGACTGCGCAACCCGTGGCGGATGAGTTTCGATCGCGCCAACGGCGACATGTGGCTCGGCGATGTCGGCCAGTCGCGCCAAGAGGAACTCAATCGTGTGCCTTTCGCGCAAGCCGCTGGCGCGAACTTCGGCTGGCAAATGATGGAGGGCACGAATTGCTACGAAGCCAACCCCTGCGGACCCATTACACCCAAGTGCGGCGATCCATCGCTGGTACTTCCAATCCACACGTTCGAGCACGACCCAATGTGCGCGATGATGTCGGGCTACGTCTATCGCGGATGCTCGATGCCGGCGTTGCAAGGCAGCTTCTTTTTCGGTGATTACTGCACTGGGCGAGTTTGGTCGCTGCGCCAGCAGGATGGGCAAGTCACAGAGTTGATCGAACGCACGAAGGAGCTCTCGCCGTTTGGAACGCCGACACCGCTCGAGAACATCGTGTCGTTCGGCCAAGACGATGACGGCGAGTTGTATTTCGCCGACTACATCGGCTCGGTATTCAAACTCACCTCACGCGATCCGCTTCCAGTTCGCGACCTTGGTTATTCCAAGCCTCCAGCGCAAGGTGCTGCGCCCGTGCTGACAGCGTGTGGCGGTTTGGCCCCGGGTCAGTCGATGCGCCTGCGCGTCGAGGGCGCCCCTCCCGGTGCCGACATCCAGCTCTATCTGAGCCATCGGTTCAGTCCGCACCCTGCGTTCGGCGGAACGCTGGTCACCGGAGCGCCGGCCCGCGTCGTACCGCTGGTGGCCGATCAACAGGGCGACGCGGAGTTCTGGTTGAGTGGTGAGGCTGTCGACGAAGACGTTTATGCGCAGGCGGTTATCAGGAGCACTCGCGCGTTCACGCAGGGGCTGCAACTGCTGATCGCCCGGCCGTAGGTCTAGCTTTCCAATTGCGGCCGGAGTTATTCGTAGACTGTTATCTCGACGCGAGCCTCGATCGTCACGATTCGAAGGGTGCGTTCGCCTGGGACTTGTGTTGCCCTCACAAGTCAAACCGGGCTGTTTGCCGTCCCTGATTGTATCCACCGGTGGCTCGCTGCTTCAGGTTATCGCCGCCCACTTACTAACTGAATTCTCGTCATGACGGAACAATCACCTGAAGAGCTCGCGCACTTACTCGCTCAAATCGGCTACAACACCGGCTACAGGAGAGGTGCTCATGCGAAAGCTCTGGTCGAGTCGGTTGCTGGTCTTGTTGCTCACAGTGGTTGGAGTGCCGAGCGCTGGTCTGCTTGCCGCACCCTCCAGGCCAGCGCAAGAGCGCGCGCCAATCGTCACACTCCAGGGCGGTGCTGGTGTTCCTTCAGAGAGCAGTTCCAATCCTGAGATGCACCCTCAGGATGGACCCGAGGCTGAACGTTGCGACGGTATCGATAACAACGGCGACGGTTCTATCGACGAAGGATTTGATCGCGACGGCGACGGAACCACCACCTGCCAGGGGGACGCCGAGATCGACACGGACGCGAACCTTCCTGGGTATCAGCGCGGCGTACTGGTGCTGAAGATCAAGCCGGGAGTCAGCCTAGATCCGCCCCCGCCATCGCTCGACGCACTGAATCAGAAGTGGGGCTACCACGGTCGCGATCCGGTGTTCGAACCGTCGACCTCGACGGATGAAGGCATCAACGCGATTCGCGCCCGCTTTTCGGTGCGTACCAAGCGCTCGCTCGATCCGTTGCCGGCGTCTGGTTTAGACCGTTACTTCAAGTTCTACCTGCGCGATGACGCCGACATCGAGCAGGCCGCGCGTGAGTACGCCACGGATCCATACGTCGAAGACGCCCGCATCAACGGCTTGATCCAATCCAGCTTCGTCCCCAACGACCAGTACTACAACGCGGTTCAGCAGTGGGGCCTGTTCAGCATCCAGATGTCGACCGCGTGGAACACTGCCAACGGCAGTGGTGTGCGCATCGCGATCGTCGACACCGGTGTCAATCGTACCCACCCTGATCTGTTGCCGAACATGTACGTTTCTGGTTCTGAACTCGTTGCCAATAGCCTCGATGATGACGGCAACGGCAAGATCGACGACCCGTACGGCTGGGACTTCATCACCAACTCGGCCTCGATTCTCGATGCCTCCGGCCACGGAACACACGTCGCTGGCATTGCGGCAGCCGTTGCCAACAACACGAGCGGCATCGCCGGCGTGGCCTTCGGCGCAACGATCATCCCAGTACGTGTGCTCGGACCGGCAGGGGGCACTTGGACCGACGTCGCCGCTGGGATCAACTACGCCGATGCGTCAGGCGCCGATGTGATCAACCTCAGCCTAGGTGGCCTTGGCAGTGGCGGCGTGGTCGAAGCTGCAGTCAACGCCGCGCACCTCAATGGCGTGGTGGTGATTTGCGCCGCTGGCAACGACAACGCCGAGACGTATCTATACCTGCCCACCGGCGTCGAGCGCTCACTGTCGGTTTCGGCCTTCACACAAACCGACGTACGCGCCAGCTTCTCGAGCTTTGGCGTGAAGCTCGACGTTGCGGCACCTGGCGGCGATGCCGGCGTGCTGAATTGGAATACCGATATCTTTTCAACCGTGGCACCGGGCAGTGCGCTCGCCATTGGGGGCCCGACGTTCATTGGCAGCGATGGTGCGCCT
This sequence comes from Acidobacteriota bacterium, assembly GCA_031395565.1. Taxonomy (GTDB): domain Bacteria; phylum Acidobacteriota; class Polarisedimenticolia; order J045; family J045; genus JANNUT01. Next base: position 188,047 of record JANNUT010000063.1, read on the forward strand.
TACCACCCCAACGCCGGCACCTCGATGGCCGCACCACATGTAGCTGGATTGGCTGCGCTACTTATTCAATTGCATCCGGCCTGGACCAACGAAGAAATTCGTCAAGCGATTCGGCGTAGCGCCAACGATGTCATGGCGATCGGCATCGAGACCGATTCTGGACACGGGCGAATCAACGCCGCCAACGCCGTGGCCTTGCCCGCGATCGCCCCGCCACACGCAAATGTTCTGACACCGGCCAACGGCACCACAGTTCCCGGCGCGTTGTCGCCGACCAGCTATCCGATCACCGGCTACAGCGCGCAGTCGACAGCGCTCCCGGGTTTTGCCAGCCGCACGCTCGAGATTGGCGCCGGCCAAGTGCCCGGATCGTGGACTACGTTCGCTACCGGCAGCGGCCAGGTCTACGCCGGTCCACTCGGTACACTCGACACGACACTCTTCCAAGATGGCACCTATGTGGTTCGGGTAAAGACGACCGCCAGTAACAGCGTGGTCAGCGAAGATCGCAACCTGGTATTCGTCGACAACATCTACATTTCCAACCCGATCGAGATGCAAGTACTCACTGGCGGCACGTACAGTGTGCAAGGTCGCGCACCGTCCTACACAGGCTTTTCCAATTACCAACTCTCATGGGCGCCGGGCTGTCCGGTGAGCGGTGCATTCACCGTGTTCCACAACAGCGTCACGGGGGTCGGCAACAGCGGCACGCCAGCAACGCTCGGGCCGTGGAACGTCAGCCTCGTGCCTGATGGGTTGGTGACGTTGCGGTTGCAGGCGTTCTATGGCGCGTATCAGCCGACCGACGATGTCTGCGTGGTGGTCGACAAGTTGATGGCACCCGGCTGGCCTGTGCCGATCAATCACCTGCCCTCATTCAAGTCGCCGAAAATCGCCAACCTCGACGGGCTTGGAGACAAAGAAATCGTGGTGGGCGCCTCGGTCTTCAATTCCAACGGTGCGGTGCGCGCGGGGTGGACCAACTTCCCGGGCCTCGGCCGCACCAATCCAGCGGTGACGAACATCGATGGCGGCATCGATCTCGAAGTCGTTGTGGCCGAGTTTCAGGCGTACTACTTCGACTCGAGTTATCCGAACAACGGTGCTCCCATCATCAAGGCCTATCGCCACGACAAGACGCTGCTGTGGTCGTATCCGGTCACTGTTCCGGTAGGTGGGCCTCCGGGCTACAACAACGGCGTTCCATCCTCGATCGCGATTGGCGATGTCGACAACGATGGCTTCGAAGAAGTGATCTTCAGCGTCTACTTCTCGTACTACCAGCCACTGCCAGATCGTCAGACATGGGTCTTCGTGCTCGATGCATTGACCGGAGCGCTCGAAAACTCGTTCCCGCTGGTCGGTGCGTCGTACGCATCGTTGGCGGTGGCTGACATCAATCAGAACGGTGACGACGAGATCATCGTCGAGACGTATCGTAATCAGGCGGCGCTCGGCCGCGTCTACGTGGTTACTGAGACCGGCACGAATCTGCCGGGATGGCCTGTCGACAACACTTTCAGCGGTCAAGAGGGTTTCCTCAGCACCGACCCGGTCGTAGCGGATCTCGATCGCGACGGAACATTCGAGATTTTCATCAACAAGCTGTCGTTCGAAATCAACGGCGCACTGTCGCCCACGAGTTGGCCGTTTTGCTGCGTTTCACGTTCGACAGGTGCACCGGTGCCACTCGAAGACAACGAGTGCAAGCTCGAGGTGGCCACCGGCGGCGGAAACTCGGTCGTCACATGGGCCGGTGAAGACACCGGGACGTTGCTGTGGGCCAAGAACACCTCTGGCCAAAACCTGTTCGTGATCATGGCAGGCGAGAACGGCTTGCAGGGTAACGCGGTCGTCGCCGATATCGACGGTGACGGCAAGTCCGAGGTACTCAAGCCGGCAGAGCTGGGCTACACCACACCCAACACACCGATGCCGATCTACGGCATTGAAGGCACCGGGCCGTTCAACGCCACCAACTTCCCGCGCTATGTGCTCAATAACGTCAGTTGGTATTCCGACCCGCTCCGTTCCACCGTGGCAATTGGTGACATCGACAACGACGGCTTGACCGACATGGTGGTGCTCGGCGGCGGTCAGGTCTATCGCTGGTTGCTTGGGACCGGGTTCGTGGCCACCAACAACGTTTGGCCCGAATTCCAACACGACTTGCACAACACCGGTACGCTGCCGCCCACGCCGATCGGTATCGAGATTTGTAACGGCCTGGACGACGATTGCGATGGCTTGGTCGACGAGGGCTTTGTCGAGATCTGCAATGGCCTCGACGACGACTGCGATGGCTCGATCGACGAAGGCTTCGACGTCGACGGCGACGGCTACACGACCTGCGGTGGCGACTGCAACGACAACAACGCTGCCGTCAACCCGGGCGCAACCGAAGTCTGCAACGGTATCGACGACAATTGTGATGGGATCATCGACAACTCCGGCGACATCTCGGTAAGAAAGCTCGGACCCACGGGATTGGTTTCACCGGGCGCAACGATTTCGTTCACCATTACCATCACGAATATCGGCGGGTGCAGCGCCAGCAACATCGTCGTCAACGACTTGCTGCCGCCTGGATTGCAATACCAGAGTCACACCATCTCGCCGTTTGGAAGCTACAACCCGTTCACCGGGAACATTTTCATACCAAATCTCGGGCCGAGTCAGTCGACGACGCTCACGTTGTATGCCGTGGTCGACAGTTGCTTCGATATCGTCAATTGCGCAACGCTGATTAGCCTGACTGGCACCGACTCCAACGCCAGCAACAACCAATCGTGCTATCAAGTGCACGTCAATCCGCAGAAGTGCGGACGGATTTTTGGCAAGAAGTATGAGGACAAAAACCGCAACGGCATCAAGGACGGGATCGAGCCATTCATTGCGGGCCAGACGATCAAGCTGACCGATCCGTTCAGCAACGTCTCGACACAATCGACCGGCGCGCTGGGCGACTTCTTGTTCAATCCCGAACCGCCCATGTCGTATCAAGTCAGTGAAGTGCTTCAACCCGGCCAGGTAGTGATCACCCCGCCGAGCGGTTCGTATAGCGTGGTGTTGCCCCCAGGTGGAAGTGTCGGAAGCCTCGACTTCGGCAACTACATCTGCAAGCCGAGCGGACCCGCCAACTGCATCGCTCCGCCGAGCGGTATGGTGGAGTGGTGGCCGCTCGATGTAGTCGTGGGTGTTTCGGGTCTTTGCAACTACACCCCCGGAATCGTGCGCAGCCAATCCGATGAAATCTTCGGGGCGCCTGTGGGTGCAACCGCATGCGGAGCCACACCTCCGGGCGCACGACAAGGCGCGATCAACTTCGATGGGATCGACGACTATGTCGAAGCTAACGTCAACATCGCCTCGCTCGACTTCCCGGCAGCGACCGGAGCCGGCGTAGGCGATTTCTCGATCGATGCCTGGATTCGCACCACCTCGGCGCAGACCCAGGTCATCGTCGATAAGCGACAGGAATCGTCGGGACCAGTGCAGGGATACTCGTTCTTCACTTCCAGCGGGCGGCTGTTCTTGCAACTGGCCAACGCGGGGGCTATCACCAACTACGACTCCGGCGTCACCGTCAACAACAATCTGTGGCGACACGTCACCGTCACCGTCGATCGCGACTCGATTACAGGCTTACGCTTCTATGTCGATGGCGCGCTCGTCTCGACCCAGAACCCCACCGGCAGAGCCGGCACGCTCATCAATGGCAAACCGCTACGCATCGGCCGCCGGAGCGATAACGGCGGTGGCTTCTTCCGCGGCGGTATCGACGAAGTGGAAGTGTTCCGTCGCGTTCTGACGGCTACCGAGGTCTTCAACATCTTCAATGTTGGCAAGTGCAAGCACCCCACCTGCAGCACGCCCGCCACCAACTCACTGTGTCTGAATCAATCGCAGAAGACTGTGCCGTTTACGATCTGCAATTGGGGCAGCGTGCCCGATACATTCCACTGGTCGATGGCACCCCTCCCCACCGGTGTGGGCTGCACAGCGCCCGGCCCCACCACGTATCTGTCGCTGAGCGGAGTCACCGCGGTGCTTACGCCGGGGCAGTGCACCACCTTCAACGTCACTATTACTCAACCGCCGGGCTTCGTGCCGCCACAGACCTCGTGCTATCAGATGACGTTTGTCGGCGACAGCACGGGCGACTGTTGGGACTGCAAAGGCCGCTTACGAAAACTCAACTTGTGGTGCATCAACATGGCCAATCCTCATTTGGCAGGTGTGAAACGTGTGGTGTTCGGCACGGAAGCTTCCGTCAGCGTCAAGGTGAGCAACTCCAGCGAACAGCGCCGCACGCTCGACTATCAGTGGTTGGTCAGTCAAACCGGCGAGCCCAGCATTAGCCTCAATGGACTCCCACCTGGACAGCCCGTTCGTGCCAGCATCACGCTCGATCCGGGTGAATCGGCCGATGTACCTGTGACGGTTCGCTATCAAGAACTCGATGCCCTGAGATTCGACGACCTCGAGTTCCAAACCGATATCGACGAGGACGGCACCCTCGAAGCGACCACGTCGGTCGCACTACGGTCGATCACCGAGGGCTCGATGCCGTTTGTCTGCGAGGGCGAGTTGCCTGGTGACGGGCTTACGCTCAGTTGGGCCTCGGCGACACGGCTGACTTGGAACGGAGAGAGCTGCGCGGCGGTCTACAACGCCTACCGACGCATCGGCGGACCGATGGTCGATCGCGACGGCGATGGCCTGGCCGACGACTACGGCCGCTGCCTGATGGTCGATCAAGCAGGCACCGAATTGAGTGACACTGCGGTGCCGCCGGCAGGCGACACGCACTACTACTTAGTCACTGCGGAGAACGAAACGGGTGAGGGCTCGCTAGGTAGGACCAGCGCAGGATTGGAGCGGCCGAACTACTCACCGTGTCCGTAAAGATCGCGTTGCATTGATCAACGGCCCGAGCGGGATGCAATCCGCTCGGGCCGTTCGTTATCCAGCAACGGTTCCACCTGCCAGGCTCATGCGATGATGCCGTCCTCATGATCAAACTCGAGGCTTACAAAGCCAAACCGGCAGCCACCGCGCTGGCACCCTACCGGCTGTTCTTCCCGCTCGGAGTTGTTGTCGGCGTCGTTGCCGTCGGCTTCTGGCCCGCGTTTGCGTTGGGTTGGTTTAGCGCCGTGCACGGTACCTGGCATGCGGAACTGCAGTTGCAGGGTTTTCTGTTTGCGTTTGTGTTGGGCTTTTTGCTGACAGCCTGGCCGCGATTCACGATGTCGTCCTCAGCCAGCTCGATGGAACTATGGACGATCGCGGGGCTGTACAGCGTGAATGTCTTGGCGAGTGGATTCGAACGGCGCCAGTTGGGGCACGTCGCGTTCTTCGCAACCATCAGCGCGCTGCTTTTGTTCATGAGCCGCCGCTTCCAACGCCGCAGATCAACGCCGCCCGACGAATTCATCTTTGTAGCGGCCGGCGTCATGATCGGTTGGATCGCCGCGTTGACCTACGTCTGGAACGACTTCGCGCCGTTGCCGTGGGGCTGGGAGATTGCCGCGCGTCGAGCGCTCTCCGAAGGAATGATGCTGATGTTGGCGCTCGGCATTGGCGGCAAGCTCGGACCGATGATTTTGGGCTACACCAGCGACACGAAGGTCACGCCGCTCGGCCTGCCGCAAGCGCGAGGCTTCGACCGGCATCGCGTTTGGCTGTGCGCTTTGGCGCTCACGCTCGCCGCCTCGTTTCCGTTGGAATACTTCGGCTCAGCGCGCGCCGGACTAGTGCTAAGAGCTGCCGCTGCGTGCTTGGCGTTGTTGACCACGATGCCGTTGTGGCGCCGGCCTCAGCCGGGCAGCGTGCTGGTCGTGGTGTTGCGTTTCGCGTTATGGATGATGGTGCTTTCACCGTGCGCTGCCGCATTGGTGCCGCAATACCGGTTGGAACTGCTGCACGCGTTGTTCATCGGTGGGTTTGGCGTGTTGATATTGGTGATCGCCACACGAATCACGCTTTCGCACGGCAACTTCTCACTGATCGTTGAACGCCGCTCCAAGGCACTGGTGGCCAGCGCCGTGCTGTTGATCGTTGCAATGTTGGTGCGCGGCACCGCATCGTTTTTTCCTGCGTACTACGTCACGATGCTAGGAGTTGCTGGAATCGCATGGATGACGGGACTGATTGTGTGGGGTTCAGCCTTCGGCACCAAAGCGATTTGGCTGCACCCCGCACGTTAGCTACTAACTCAGTTATCCGTCTGGTCGAACGAACGACCTACCGAAGCGGCGCGATCTTGAGCACCGTAATCCCGCGGCTCGGTGTGGTCATCCAGATCTCGTAAAAGCCCGGTTGGACTTTTAGTTCGGCCCGTGTCGGCCACCAGGGCAACCCACCCCACTGCGGTACTCCGCCTTCCGGAGCGCGGAAGACGCCGCCGCGGTTCAGCGGTGTGGTTGTGGTGTCGAGCCAGCACAGCCCTTGATCGCACCCGAACCACAAAAGCCCGTCCGGAGAAACGAAGTACGGTCGAGTGTAGATGATCGGGAAGATTTCCGAGTCGAAGTGCTCGAAGGACTGCGTCGCCATGTCGACGCGATACAACCCCGTTCCGCCGACCCACGCCTTGTTGTTGCCAATCGGAGCCGAGCCGCGACCGGCCTCAGGCAGCTGGAGCTTCTCGACGGTCGTTCCGTCAGTCAACACCGCGCCGTCGATTCCCGAGAGCCATACCCAGCCTGGCCGATCGGGGTCGATCGCAGGACCTCCCGCGAACAGCGATAAATCGAATGTCTTCCACTCACCGTCGGCGTAGACACCGATCATGGTGTCTTCACTGCCCGCCCAAAGGTGCCCCATCGAATCCTCGAGCAGCCGCGTTGGGTACCAGTTGTACAACCCCAGATCAACGTACTCGCTGCCGGTCCACTCCTGCACACCGCCGCCCGGCATCGCGATCGCGACGTGGCCGTTGGACCGTCGGTAGGTAATGGCTTGAGTCGAGTCCGATGGGAATGGGAACGGTCCCGATCCGGGCAGGTCGTAGTTGAATTGATTGAAGCCGCGCCAGTTGATTCCGTTGAAATGCTGGAAGCCGCCGACACCCGTACCGATGTTGGCCGTGGTCCACAACTCGCCGCTAGGCGTGAGCGAAAGATCGAGCACGAAGTTATCGCCTTGCGAGCAGTTGGTGATTCGGTACCGCTGCCAAGCCCCTGTCTTTGGGTCTCGGCGCGCCGCCCCACCGTCGCCGGAGGCCCAGACGGTTCCGGTTTTCAGGTCGATATCCAGTCCAGCGATTCCCTGCCTCGCGTTCGAGGCTCCGCCAATACCCAAGTCCTCCCAAGAACTGCCGTCAAAACGCCAGACGCGTCCGGAGGCATCCGCCATCAGGGCGTTGGACTGACCGAATGCCCTAATGCGGTGGACGTAGCTCGCGCCTCCCTCGTTGGGCGCGGCCACATCGACCCAAGACCCGTCCGGCCGCTTGTACCCCAGCGAATAGGTTGGGTCCGGCTGCCGGTCGCTGTGAAACGCCCACATGTTCCCCGCATCATCGACGACGTCTGTGCCTGGAAGCGACGCCACTTCCCCAACCTCGCCGGTCGCCGGCTGCGGCTCCCAGATTCGAGTGGCGCTGTCGTAGCGCCACACGGGGGACGAAGTTCCAGAAGATAGGTCGAGCGTCGCCCACACGAAGTAGCCGCCGGATGGTTTGGGCTGAACGGCAATGTGCTCGAAACCGCCTTCCCACTGCTTCGGCCTGCGAGGCGACGCAGGATCGAGCTGAACAAGCGTGCCGTCGGCTGCGATCCATACCGTCCCATCGGGCGCCATGTCGACATCGCGACCACCGCCGACGGTGCCAGGGCCATCGAGGTCATATCGAACGATCGAGCTCGGTCCGACCGCGGGATCCATGCTGAGCAAAGCAGTCCAAGTCACAAACCAGATGCGCCCGAGGCGATCGGGCTTGATGTCCCTGACGCGGGACGCTCCCAACACGTTCGGGTCGCCGAGAATTTTGTGGTCGACATTCGACACGGGAATCCAGCGGTCTTC
>JANNUT010000064.1:0-26234 GCA_031395565.1 Acidobacteriota bacterium
CATGCAAGTTGTCTAGCTGGGCAGTGCGCATCCCCGGGAGGGCCGAAGTCACATCGAACTTCAGATGCCCGCCGCGGAGATCGCCCCAGGCGGACATCAGGATCTGGTGCGGCAGGAAGAACTGGATCTCGCCCTGCATCATCTGGAAGAGTTCGACATGCCGCTTGATGGTTCTTGTTTGCGAGACGATGCGCAGCAGCCGTCTGCTCTCGTTTTCGTCGAGACCGGTAGCGCCCCCAACCGCGTCCTGCGGCTTAACTGCCAACACCATTCTTGCCTCCCCCTAGGCGCCCAATCAAGTTACTTCACGCGGGCGTCATGCTGCTCGATCGCCGTGCCCATTGTTGTTGTTGTGATTCTTGCATACGCACCCCGAATGGGATGCGCCCGGCTGGTGTTAAATATTGTGACGCGGATTCCGAATATTGCAATGATATTGGTGTTCCTGCGATGCTCTCCAGCCAGGTAGGTCGTAACCGGCGCGCACGGGCCGGCAAGCGCACCAACCGGGAGCAGCGGGGCGGACAATGGGAGCAAACAATGACTGAGGCGAGGCGAGATTGGCGGCACTCCGCCCCCAATACAATCACCATGCTTTCGGGGGAGTTAACATGAAGCAGGCTCCGATTAGTTCGCTATCACTAGGATCTTTTCTGCCGCTTGGTCGCATGGCGGACTGCGCAGCTTCGTCAGCATTGGCATATGCAAACGCGCAGCCATTCCCGTACATTGTGTTCGATGATTTCTTCGACCCGGATTTGCTTGATACCGTGCTGTCCGAGTTTCCGAGACCAGGCGAGATCAGGTGGCAGCGCTTCGACAACGAAAAGGAGATCAAGCTGGCATCGGCTGCCGAGTCGTCGTTCGGGCCGACCACCCGGCTTCTCCTGTACCACCTGAATTCGATTACCTTTCTGGAGTTTCTGAGCGAGGTGACGGGAATCGCCGATCTGATCCCCGACCCGTGCTTTGACGGCGGCGGATTGCATCAGATTGAGCGCGGGGGCAAGCTCGGTGTCCACGCCGACTTCAACAAGCACCCGCGCTTTGGTCTGGATCGGCGCCTCAACCTGCTGCTTTACCTGAACCGGGATTGGCGCGAGGAATACGGCGGTCATCTGGAACTGTGGAATCGCGGCGTGACTCGGTGCGAGACAAGGATTCTGCCGGTTTTCAATCGTTTGATGGTGTTCGGGACTACCGACTTCACTTTTCATGGTCACCCAGAACCGCTGCGGTGCCCGGATGGAATGACCCGCAAATCGCTTGCGCTCTACTACTTCAGCAATGGCAGGCCCGCGGAGGAGGTATCTGACTCCCATTCAACCCTGTTCAAGGCGCGCACACTGGACGACTTCAAGCCAACTCGACTGCAGCGAGTTCGGCGCATCGCCGGAGATCTACTGCCGCCGATCGTCACGCGTCAGCTGAAGAAGTTCTTCTGAGTGCGAATCACGTTTGTTTCGCCTACCGTCAACATGGGCGGTGGCACCAAGGTCATTGTCATCTACGCTGAATTGTTGGCGCGCATGGGTCATGTCGTCCGAGTCGTATCGCGGCCGCGGCGAGCCGTGCCGATTCATCGAAAGATCAAGTCTCTTGCTTTGGGGAACGGTTGGCCGAGCGATCCGCCGCCTCCGCGATCGCACTTCGATGGAACAGCGATCGATCATCACATCCTGGATCGATGGCGCCCGATGACCGACGACGACGTTCCGGACGCAGACATCGTCATTGCCACCTGGTGGGAGACGGCAGAATGGATTCACGCATTTAGTCCGAACAAGGGTGCGAAGGTCCATTTTGTCCAGGGCCATGAAGTGTTTCCGTTCCTTCCGGTCGAGCGCTGTCACGCGGTCTACAGATTGCCAATGCACAAGATCGTGGTATCAGAGTGGCTCAAGCGGATCATGAGCACCCAGTATGCTGACGATGCAGTGGACGTGGTCCTAAATGGCGTCGATCAGAAACAGTTTTTCGCCGCCGTTCGTGGCAAGCAATCGATTCCCACCGTAGGCTTGCTGTTCTCAACTTCCACCGGCAAGGGCATGGACAAGTCGCTTGCAGCGATCGGAATTGCCCGAAGGCGCATTCCCAATCTCCGCTTGGTTTCATTTGGCACTGAGCGCCCCAGCCAAGCGCTGTCACTTCCAGCGGGCACCGAATTCTCATTCTCACCCCCACAGGATCAAATCAGGAATCTTTACGCGAAATGTGACGTCTGGATCACTGCCAGCCAGAGTGAGGGATTCAACCTGCCGGCAATGGAAGCAATGGCATGCAGGACCCCTGTGGTTGCGACGCGCACGGGGTGGCCTGCGGACGCGGTGAAAACTGGCAGGAACGGTGTGTTGGTGGATGTTGATGATGTCGCTGGGCTGGCACTTGGTCTCGATTGGGTACTGTCGCTCCCAGATGCCGATTGGAGACAAGTGTCCGCGAACGCTCATGGGACCGCGACGCCCAGCTCTTGGGAGGAGAGCGCCAAGAAGTTCGAGGCGGCGCTGATGCATGCTTGCCGAAGGGCGGTAAGGGGCGAAATCGAAGGCAAATGCAGTTGTATTGCTTAGAGGAGGATCGAATCCTTTTATGAAGTGAATGCCGGTTCCGCCGGCGGCTTGCTGAGGCGAGGTGATGTGTCAAAAGAGACTGCCCTCGTTTTCCGTGTAGGCGGCGCGGTCCCGGCGGGATCAGCGACAAAAACCACGTCGGAAAGCGCTCCTCGACCGTCACCGCGTCCAATGTCAGTGCGGCTGTTGGCGGATTGGACGCTCCACTTAGCTACTGAGTAACTTGGATTGCCCCGGCTGACAATTCCTTACGCCAATTGCCGCTTCAGGGGCCGTTGGGGGGGCAATTGCTAGGCAAGGGGCTATTGGAGACGGAGTGCACGTAGTTTAGACTACGGCGCCTTACATGTCTGATTGAAAATTCGCATTCTTTTTTGGCCAATTGCCGTGTATTGCTCTCCGCCTTTTCGATACGTGTCCCTCGCATGCTTGGCGCTTGTTCTCGCTGCCTTGGGGGGCTGCGACAGGAATGAACCCAAGTCGAAAGCAACGCAGGTTGCTGTGCAGGTGAATTCCGACGAGATCACGCTGCACCAGATCAACGCCATTCTGACCAGGACACCCGACGTAACGGCGGAATCGGCGCCGCAGGTCAAGCGCCAGATTCTGGACCGCCTTGTCGACCAGCAGCTTGCCGTGCAGCAGGCGCTGCGCAAAAAGCTCGACCACTCCCCGGAAGTGCTGCAGTCATTGGAAGCTGCGCGGGCGGAAATCCTCGCGCGTGCATTTGCGGAGCAGATCGCGCGGGTCCAGCTGAAGCCGACGCCGGCCGAGACGAGCAAATACTATGCGGAGCACCCCGAGCTGTTTGCGCAGCGACGCGTGTTCGTGCTGGAGGAGATCGACGTCGCTGGCGCGGACGACGCGATCGCGGGGCTGAAGGAGCAGGTTTCGCGTTCGCGCTCGCTGCAGGACATCGCGGCATGGCTCAGAACGAGAGATCGCAAGTTCGCCGAAAGCCGCGGCGTGCGCACCGCGGAACAGATTCCGCTGGAAACGCTGCCGCGGTTGCAGGCGATGAAGGAGGGCGAGATGCAGCTTTTCGAGCGCGGTGCCGGGAAAATCCAGGTCATTCGCGTGGTGGCGGCCAAGCCGGCGCCGGTGGACGAGGCGACCGCTGCGCCGCGCATCCAGCAATTCCTGTTCAACCGGCGCGTCAATGAAGCGCTGGTCAAGGAAATGAAGCAAGTCAGGGATGCGGCGAAGATCAAGTATCTGGGAGAATTCGCCGGCAATGCGGTAACGTCCAGCGCGACGATGCAATGAGTTGGCTGGGGCATGGAAATCTCGTAATGAATTGCGACCGGCAATGGTTATCCGCCGCACTGGTGTCGTTCCTCGTGGCGTGCGCTGGAGGCGCGGCTGCGCAGGAGAGGCAAGCCGAGTACCAGCTCGGCTCCGGCGACAATATCCGCATCACCGTCTACCAGAACCCGGATCTGACGATGGAGACTCGGGTGACTGAAAACGGGACCATCAGCTATCCGTTGGTGGGCACGGTGGCGGTTGGCGGCATGACGATTCCGGCCGCCGAGCAGGCCGTCGCCCGGGCATTGCGGGACGGAAATTTTATCAGGCAGCCGCAGGTCAACATCAGCCTGCTGCAGATTCGCGGTAATCAGGTTTCCGTTCTCGGTGCGGTGAGCAGAGCGGGGCGCTTCCCGCTGGAGACGGCCGAAACCCGTCTGTCCGAAATCCTGGCCATTGCCGGCGGCATCTCCGCGACCGGCGCGGACGTGGTGATACTGACGGGTTCTCGTGCGGGCAAGCCGATTCGCAAGGAGATCGATGTTCCTGGCATGTTCCTCGACAAGAAGCTGGAGGAGGACGTGATCGTCGCCGCCGGGGACGTCATTTATGTTCACAGCCAGCCGATGTTTTACATCTATGGCCAGGTGCAGCGAGCCGGCTCCTACCGCGTCGAGCGCGGCATGACGGTGCGCCAGGCGCTCGCGCAAGGCGGAGGACTGTCCGCGCGGGGTACCGAGCGGGGTCTTCGCATATTTCGTCGAGGTGCCAATGGCCAGGTCGGCGCGTCCAGCCCGGATCTGGGCGACCTGGTGCGCCCGGGCGACGTGCTGTACGTCCAGGAAAGCCTGTTCTAGTAGGGGATCGCCCAATGAGTCCAAGCCAGTTCCTGCTCGCTCTCAAGGCCCGCTACGCGGTCGCGATTGCCGTCTTTCTTCTGACAGCTGCGGCAGTAGTGCTCGTAAGCGAGCGGCTGCCTAAGCGCTACACCGCGGAAACTTCCGTCATGGTGGACTTCCGCTCTCCCGATCCTGTCGCGGGCGTGCTGCTTCCATCGTCGATGGTGCCCGGCAACATGAGCACGCAGGTGGAGATCATCAAGAGCGACCTGGTGGCGCGCAAGGTTGTCAAGGCCTTGAAGTTGGACGAGGGCCCTGCAGTGAAAGAACGCTGGTTCGACGCCACGCATGGCAGAGGCAGGTTGGAGGACTGGGTCGCGGACCTGCTGCAGCGGAGGCTTAGCGCCACCCCTTCCCGCGACAGCAATATCGTCGTCATCGGGTACAGTGCGAGCGATCCGGGCAGGGCGGCCGCCATAGCCAATGCGTTCGCGAACGCCTACATCGAATCCTCCATTGAATTGAAGGTGGAGCCTGCGCGACAGTATTCGAAGTGGTTCGCCGAGCAGGCAGCGGTGCTCCGCGAGCAGGTGGAGAGGGCTCAGTCGCGGCTCTCCGAGTTCCAGCGCAAGAAGGGCATCGTCGTCACCGAAGAATCCATGGACAATGAGCTCGCAAGGCTCAATGAACTTTCCGGGCGGCTGGGTTCGGCGCAAAGCGAGACCCGGGAGGCTCAGATCAAGCAGCGCTCAAGCGGTTTGAACGCCGAACCGCTGCCGGAAGTGCGCCTGGATTCGGTTGTCGCCGGACTGCGCACCAGCATCAACCAGCTCGAGGCCAAGCTCAAGGAGTCCGCGGGCAACCTCGGCTCCAGGCACCCGCAGTACCTGCGCATGGAATCGGAACTTGCCGAGCTGAAGAACAGGCTCACGGTCGAGTCCAGCAACGTGGCGAGCGGATACACCGCCACCAGCGCCGTGGGCAGGAACAAGGAAGCCGAGCTCATTACTGCGATCGAGGCGCAGAAAAGGAAAATCCTCAACCTGAGAAGGGAGCGCGACGAAATTGCCGTCCTGCTGCGCGACGTGGAGACGGCGAAGAGGGCCTACGAGGGCGTCACCAACCGACTCAATCAGACCATTCTCGAGAGCCAGGCGACGCGAACCAACGTCTCCGTGCTCAGCCCGGCGAACGAGCCGCTGGAACTTTCGTTTCCGAAGTCGCCGGACACGATGCTGTTGCTGGCCATTGCCCTCGGCGTCTTCCTGGCTGGCGCCTGCGTGTTCGGGCTGGAGACGTTCGATCGGCGCATCCGCACGGCGGATGACCTGGCGGAGATGTTGCAGATACCGGTGCTCGCGGTCATCGAGCGCGGCAGCCGGGTGCGCAGACTATCTCTTCCCGGCCGAGTGCCGGCCTTGCCGGTGAAGTAAGCGCCGGCTTTGGCAGAGATCGACGGCATGTCTTCTTCGGTCGCGAATGCCCCCGCTGCACGGGACGGGCGCTCGATCGGCGCAATGCTGGTCGATGCTGGCCGCCTGAAGATCGAGGACGCGGAACGTATCCTGCGCCTGCAGCGCGAGAAGAATTTGCGTTTCGGTGATGCCGCGCTGCGCCTGGGCTTGCTCAGCCAGCCGGACATCGATTTTGCTCTCTCGCGCCAGTTCGATTATCCTTACTTGCTGCGCGGCCAGAGCGCGGTGAGCGAAGAGGTGATGGCGGCCTACGCTCCGTTCACCCCGCAGATCGAGGCGCTGCGCTCCCTGCGCAGCCAACTCGTGCTGCGCTGGTTCGACACTGGGCCCGTGCATAAGGCGCTCGCCATCGTGAGCGGGGAGAGGAAGGAAGGCCGCAGTTTCGTCGCCGCAAACCTCGCAGTGGTGTTCTCGCAGTTGGGAGAGCGCACGCTGCTGGTCGACGCCGACATGCGCCACCCGAGCCAGCACCGCCTGTTCGGGGTCGAGAATCGCGTAGGCCTGTCCGCGGTTCTTGCCGGCCGGGCCGGGCCGGAGGCGGTGCAACGCATCCCTTTGCTGCCCAACCTCTCGGTGCTCCCGGCCGGCGCCCAGCCGCCCAATCCGCTGGAACTGCTGTCGCGGCCCCACTTTACGCAGTTACTGCAGCAGCTGGCGCCACAATTGGACGTGATTCTTCTCGATACTCCGCCTGCCTCTGAAACCGCCGACGCGCAGATCATCGCGGTACGCACCGGAGCCGCGCTGATCGTGGCGCGGAAGAACACTGCCCGCAAGTGGCAAGTGCAAGGGGTTTCCGACTCGGTAGCCCAGACCCGCGCCACCATCGTCGGCGCCGTACTCAACAGCTACTGACGCAAGCCGCATGGCCGCGGTACTCGACCCGGAGAAGGCTGGACGCATCGCCGTCTGGCACCCCGGCGCCGATTGCGGGCTTCTCGTCGCTGTTCGCCCTGCTCGAGGTCGGTGCACTGGTGCCGATGCTGGCCGGGATTCTGCTGGAGAAGGGTGGCTGGTCTACCCTGCGCGCGCATGCCTGAGCATCTTAAAGCTCTAGTCGTCATTCTCGCACTCGCGGCCGTGGTGTTTGCTGTGGCGAAGGCGCCCGCCTGCGCAATGGCCTGCGCAAGCAGGGATTTCGAACGCAGGCGAAATCTTTGGATTGCGCTCACGCTCACGGCGTTTCTTGCGCACAACTTTTGGCTCTATCTTGCCGTCGCGACGGTATTGCTGTTATTTGCGGTGCGCGGCGAGCACAACAGGCTCGCCATGTACTTCTTTGTCCTGTTTGCGATGCCGGGCATCGAGGCCGAGATGCCCGCTTTGGGCGTGTTCAACTATCTGTTCGTGATTGACCACGCACGCCTGTTGGCATTGACAGTGCTGCTGCCGGCATACCTGTCCCTGCGCAAGCGGCCTGGCACGGAACACTTCGGCCGCACGCTCGCGGACAAGCTGTTGGCAGGTTACCTTGTTCTCGCATTCCTGCAGTCGCTGGAGTACGCCCCATTCACCACGACTCTGCGGAAAGGCGTGTTCTACGCGTTCATCGACGTTTTTCTACCGTACTACGTAGCCAGTCGCTCCTTGAAGAATCTCCGGGATTTCCGTGACGCGTTGATGTCGTTTGCAATGGCGGCTCTGGTGCTCAGTCCAATACTCTTTTTCGAGTTCGCACGCTTCTGGTTGCTCTATCAGCCATTGCCGCAGACTCTGGGAGCGCCATGGGGTTGGAATAACTACCTTTCAAGGGCGGGGAACCTGCGCGCTTCGGGGCCTATCGGGCACCCGATTGCCGCAGGGTACGCCATTGCCGTCGCATTCGGGTTCTACATTTACCTCAGAAAGGTAGTGCCCAACCGGGCTATCTGGGGCCTCGGATTGTTGTTGCTGGCCGCGGGCCTTGTGGCGCCGTTGTCGCGAGGTCCCTGGGTGGGAGCGGCTGTGATTGTTCTCGTGGTCATCCTGACCAGCACTGCTCCCACACTGCGGATCGCAAAACTTGCCTTGCTCGCGCTGATGGCCCTCCCTGTTTTGTTGTCAACTCCCGCAGGCAACGCAGTCATCGACTATCTGCCTTTCGTCGGAACGATCCAGGCAGAGAACGTCGCCGCCCGGCAGGTGCTGGCGGAAGTATCTGTGCGGTTGTTCCTCGAGAACCCCCTGCTTGGAAACTACGATTTCATTGCCACACCCGAAATGCAGGCGCTTAGAGGGAGCGACGGAATCATCGATATCGTCAATACCTACGTGATCGTGGGTCTCGGAAGCGGCGGGATCGGTCTGTCGCTCTTCGTCGGAATCTTTCTTGTCGCGGGCATCGGCATCCGCAAGGGCATGCGAAATCTGGCCGACAGAGACGACGAGCGCTACATTCTCGGCCAGGCGTTGATCGCCACGCTGTTTGGAACGATGTTCATGATTGGCACAGTCAGCCCCGTCCTGGTCGTACCGACAATCTACTGGCCGCTGGCCGGGCTCGGGATCGCATACGCGCGCATGCTGACGCAGGAAACGGCCTCCACGGCGACTGGTCACATCGAGCGGGCGTCAGCGACCGCGACGGCTGGCGCAAGACGCACAGCTTTCTCCCGCTAGGGGCCTATTCCTTCCTCAGGACGTAGGTCAAATTGTTGTGCGTCCAAGGCAATCTACCCAGGGAAAGCGCGCTCACCCCGATTGCTACCGTTCGCACGAATCGCGCCCTCTTGTTCTTCTCCAGATCGTAGGTGCACGAGCCACGTTCTTCGCTCACCTTGAAGCCATGCGTCTTGCAGAACCCTCGAATACCTGTCCGGCTGACGATTTGGTGATGGTAGGTCGGGTAGGGACCAAAGCCAGGCAACCCTGCATTCTCTCGTCGCAAAACGTACCTGTGGTAGAAGACATGAAACCAGAATGGCGTCAGCCGCGTGATGAAGCCGAACACGGAGTCGCGATCGGGCAGCAGCAGGATGAGCAGCCCGCCGGACTTTAGCCAACGGGCGAAATTCTCCAGCACGGCGGCCGCATCCTCGATGTGCTCCAGGACGAATGCGTTGTAGATAACATCGAACTTGCGGTCGCCGAAGTCGATCTGCCGCAGGTCCGCCACGATCGCCTCGTCCAGATCCTTCGCCACGCTCGTCCTGCGAGCGAGTGCGTCCCGATCCAGATCGACGCCGGTCAGCCGGTACTTGATCCCGTCCAGCTTCAGGGGCCAGCCCGGACCGCAGCCGGCTTCCAGGATGCTCAGTTCCGATTTGCCATCAAACAGGCTCCTGACGCAGGCTTGCAGCAAATCGATTTCCTGCTCGTAACTCGTGAACAGCTCAAGCTTGGTCATCGGGATGCCTTCCCGCACCGGACACTGATAGGTACGCCATGCGGGGGCACGGTCAATACCTTGCAATTGCCAGGTTTAACAGGCTTGCGACCGCCATACCCGCCAGGATGACGAGGAGCAGAAGCAGTTCCTTGCGAAGATCGAACAATGAGAATTCCACTTTGTACGCGACGGTTGCCAGCGCGTATGCGAAATGACTCAGGACGAGTCCCCACAACGCGCCTTGCAAGCCGAAAAAGTGGAAACCGACGGGCATCGCAACGAACATGACGATCAACCGCACTGCAATGATGTTGGAAAGGAGCCGTGGCATCCCGAGCGCCACCAGGCAGAGGCCTGCGACGCGGAACGGCATGCTCAGGAGTCCCAGCGCAAGGATCTCGAGCATCCACCCGGCCCGGGCAAAGCGCGAATCGTAGATCAGGTCGATCAAAGGCTGCCCGGAAACCGCCAGGATTCCGGCACAGAAGTACGCGGCCGAGGCAAGCACGACGTGAAACCGGTAGTAGTTCGCCTTCAGTTCGGCTCGCCGCTCGCGCGCGGTCTCGCTCAGAGCCGGAAACGAGACGTCGCCGATCATCTTGGAAAGCACCTGCTCGGCCGAGCCAAAGACGAGCGCCGCGATGGCATAAATACCGAGCATGGCCGTGTCGAGCATCCCTCCGAGCAGCAGGCGATCGCCGCTGTTCACGAGAAAGCCGAGAATAGAAGATGCGAAGATCCATTTTCCGAAAACGAGAATTTCGCGCGCCGCCGCATGGTCCCATCGCCAGCGATTGGCGACGCCGGGCAGCCAGGCATGGCTGAGGACCACCCGCACCAAGGTGGCGAATATGCTACCGCCGACTAGTGCCCAGATCGATCGGTCGAGAGCAGCCCAGGCGATCATGCACAGCAGCCCGACGACCTGGGCGACCAGTTCGATCTGGGTTGCGCGGCCAAGCGAGAGAACCCGGGTCACCTGCGCAAGCTTGGTCGACTCGAATCCCGCGATCACTGCGCTCGCCGACAACACGGCGATCACCCAAGGCAGGTCGGGCTCCGCATAGGCGCTGCCGCCCGGTACCAGGCCGATGCGACTGACAAGTGCAAGCAGGAGACTCCCTCCCAGCGCAACGAGGCATATCAGCAGGCCCCGGATGATCTGCATGGTCCAGGCGGTGTTGAGGAAGTCCGCATCGTTGCCGCGCATGCTCTGCACGATGTTCTGGCGAAGGCCGAAGTCGGAAAACATTGCCAGGCCGGCTATGACGGTGGTCGCGATGGCCATCACGCCAAACATCTCGGGAACCAGCAGCCGGGTCATCAGGAGGCTGCTGCCCAGCCGGATCACTTGGCTGAGGA
The DNA here is from genome assembly GCA_031395565.1 of Acidobacteriota bacterium. Taxonomy (GTDB): domain Bacteria; phylum Acidobacteriota; class Polarisedimenticolia; order J045; family J045; genus JANNUT01. The sequence goes on from JANNUT010000064.1 coordinate 10,802, forward strand.
CATAGCCCGCAATGCTCCAGCCGCCGGCTCGAAGCACGCGGTCCTTCAGGTTTAATGCGTTCGATGTGGACATCGGCAATCGGCGGTCGGGAATGTATGTGCGGAACAGGGGAGCATCGGCAAATTTGCTGGGAAGACAAGGCCCCCAGCAGTCGCCAGCGCGAGGGTATGCTTCGTGTCCACGCTGTCGGGGACGCAATGCACATGATTGTCGCCCAAGCAGTCGCGGCCAGGGCCGCCAGCGGTCTCGATATCACGATCCTTTGCAAATTCTTTCGCTAGGACAACATCTGCATCCGGCACATCGTCGTCGACCACCGGCCTCAACTTCTCACTTAAGCTTCGCCAGTACACTTGGAGCGGGACGCGGTATCGACGCCACTGCAACCTCATGCCCGCGTTTGCGCAGCTTGCCTTCGTAAATGGCATGGACCCGGATGCCCCGGCCATTCCGGCGTGAGACAGTACGAACGCAACGCGCATTCCCTATTTTTCCCCCTCGGCGATCCAGGTGCAATTCTTACAGTCCTACGATTAGGCGTATCGCCCCGGTGAGCTAATATGTTTCATGCTTCCAGCAAGGCGCCGCGTGGCCGGGCGCCATTGACATTGCTTTGGGGGCTACCGACGGAACCATCTGCAGCCTAACGGCGCAAGCATGACCAATCGCAACATGGCTTACAACAGGCTCCTCAGTTTCGTGCCGGCCGGGTTAATTGCCTTGTCGACGGTGGCGGGAGTGCTGTTGTCTGAAGTCTTCGCAAGGTTCGTTGTAGATCCCGCTGAATTCCTGCACGCCACCTTGATTGAGGACCCGGTACTTAACCACCGCATCCAGCCGTTGACGACCGGGCACGATGCGTTGGGCTTTCGCAACCGCGCTGTTCCGGTGCGCGCGGACATTGTCGCCATTGGAGATTCCATGACCTATGGCGTCGGCGCCACCCGCGACGGAAGCTGGCCCCAACAACTCGGCGAGCTCCTCGGAGAGCAGGTCTACAACATGGGCCTCGGCGGATACGGGCCGCTCCAGTATCTGCATCTTGCGAGAACCAGCGTGAAAGCGCTGAAGCCACGCGTCGTCGTCGTCGGCTTCTACTACGGCAACGACATGATGGACGCGTTCTACATTGCGCGTGGTCGGCCTCACTGGCATGGCTGGCGTGTGTCGATCGACGCAGGGTTGGAGGAAACGGACTTGGATAGGGCCGGTCAAGCCGAACCGAAAAAGTGGTTGCAATGGCTGCGAGACTGGCTGTCACGCAACAGCGTGCTGTACTCGATGCTGCGAGTCACGGTTCTTCCGCGTCTGCAATCGATGGAGCAAGACAGCATGGCTCAACGGGTAGAACCCGACGTGCGGATGCTCTGGCATGACGCCGCCAATCCAGCTGTACGGACCATTTTCACGTCGCGCCTGAGGCTGGCCGCCGTTGATCTGGGCATACAATCCGTTCGCGAGGGAATGCAGATCACGCAGAAAGCCTTTGTCGAGCTGAAGGCGGAAGCTGACCGGCAAGGCTTCCACCTTCTGACCGTGCTGCTTCCAACCAAGGAGCGCGCCTACTGTCGCTATGTTGGGAAATCCCGCGACGGGACGCCTGAGGCGTTTTTCAAATTATGCGCGGCGGAGGCCAGCGCGAACGCCAAGCTGGCGCGATTTCTCGCAGCGCAGGGCATAGCGTTTGTGGATGTCACCTCCGCATTGGAGTCGCACATCGACAGGCACGCCCAGCTCTATCCGACGGATTCCGATGGGCATCCCCAAGCGGCCGGCTATGCAGTGATCGCGCACGAGGTCGCCGCGTCCGTGCGTCGCCAGTTTCCGAAGAAATGATGGGTTCCACGCATGCACGCTGCATCGAACAACCCGAGTCCTGACGATTCCGCGCGGGGCATGTCGGCGCGCATGGGCTGGCTTGCGGTTTTTGCCGTTACCTTTGCGCTGTACGCGGCGACCGCGAACCGCGGCGTGCACTGGGGAGACTCGACGCACCTCATGGTCCGGATCGCCAACGGGGAGGTGGTCCACCACCTCGGACTTGCCCTGAGCCATCCGCTGCACCACTGGCTCGGTCGGATCGCGGTCCTGATCGGTGGGCCGCAGCCGATCGCGATGACGCTGGTGAGCGGGTTGGCCGGCGCGCTGGCCGTGGCCAACGTCTATGGCTGCGTGCTGGCCCTCACCCGCAAGCTCCCGGCCGCGCTGTTTGCCGCCGGCTCGCTGGCCCTGGCCAACACGTTCTGGCGGATGTCGACCCTCACCGAGGTGTACACGGTGGGCGCCGCACTGCTGGCGGGCACGTGCTGGTGCCTCGTGGTGTACGCGCAGGGCGGCGGCAAGTGGGCCCTGTGGCTCGCCTGCTTGCTCAACGGTTTGGGCGGCGCAAACGACCTGCAATCTGGGCTGGCCATGCCCGTGCTGCTGGCTGTGGTGGCATACGAGGTGTCGCAACGACGCATCAGGGTTGCGGACGGGTTCATCGCCGCCGGCGCCTGGCTCGCGGGCGTGATGCCCTACGGCGCCCTGGTGATCGCGGAGCTGATCGCAAGCGGCGACCTGGCAGGGACAGTGCGATCGGCACTGTTCGGCAAGATGTGGGCCGACCAGGTCCTGGTCGGCGGACTGTCGCTGCGGGTGTTGCTGATCGACGTCGGGTATCCGCTGATGAACTTCCCGAACCTGCTGCTGCCCGCCGCGTGCTATGGGCTGCTGCGCTCGCGGGCCATGGGTGTGCCGGCCCTGGTCCGCTCCTCGCTCATCGCCATCCTGGCCATCCAGAGCGTCTTCGCGCTGCGCTACGACATCGAGGAGCAGTACAACTTCTTCCTTCCCTTGTACGTGCTGCTCGTGATCTTTGGCGGCATCGGCGCCGCGGCCGTGCTGCGCTGGCAAGCGTCCAGGCGCTGGCTGCCGGCCACGGCCTTGGTTTTGCTCGCGATGACGCCGGTTACCTATGCGGCGGCCATGACCGTCGCGCGCCACTTCGATGTGCTGCAGCACTTCGTGCGCAACAAGCCCTACCGCGACGACTACGTCTACCTGATCATCCCGTGGTCGGTCGCAGAGCGTTCGGCCGAGAAGATGAGCCGCCATGTGCTGCGCCTGGCCGGCCCCGATGGACTCATCGTGCTGGAGGACTGGATGGCGAGCTACGCCGTCATGCACACCGCGATGCTCGATGGCCGCGGGAAGCCCGAGATGATCTGGTGGGAAGCCCCGGACGCCGCAACGATCATCCGCGACGCGGCCGCCAAGGACCGCCGCGTGGTGCTTATTCCCCGGGACCGGGACCAGCCGCAGTGCACGCCTCCCGCCGGTCGCTGGAAGCGCGACGGCGACCTGTACGTGCTCGAGCCGTAGCATCGGGCATGAAGAACGCCCTTTCGGGCCAGCGCGACGTCCCTCTATGCGTCGATCTTGACGGGACGCTGATTCGCACGGATATCCTGTGGGAATCCGCGGTTCAACTCTGGCGCAGCCCAGTGGTTGCGATGAGAGCGCTTACGGCCTTGCTCCTGCACGGCAAAGCTTCGTTCAAGTCGGTGTTGGCCGAGGCGGTATTGGTCGACCCTGCATCGCTGCCCTACCGCGACGACGTGTTAGAGTTCGTGAGACTCGAGCACGCGAAGGGGCGGGAGATCGTCCTGGCGACAGCGACGCATCGCGTCGTGGCGCAACAGGTCGCGGACTACTTGGACGTGTTTAGCAGGTTCTTCGCAACCGAGAATGGCGTGAATCTGTCCGGCGCGCACAAACTTGCTGCGCTGGAAGCCGCCTTCGGCAAGCGCGGTTTCGACTACGTCGGAGACAGTCGCAAGGACCTCCCCGTACTCTCGGCGGCGCGAGAGGCGTTGCTGGTCGATCCGTCGCGGACGCTGATGAGGAAGGCGTCCGCGGCTGGAAACGTGTCGCGGGTATTTTCGGGAGAACAGACGACCATGGCGCTCATCGCGCGCGCGCTGCGCCTTCACCAATGGGCAAAGAATATTCTTCTGGCAGTGCCTTTGCTTGCGGCGCACAGAGTGACGGACCTCCACGCTTGGACGAGCATCGCCATTGCGTTTCTGGGATTCGGGCTCGTGGCTTCCGCAACCTATCTGGTCAACGACCTGGTTGACCTGCAGTCCGACCGGCAGCACGCGCAAAAGCGCTTTCGACCCTTGGCGAGTGGCCACCTGAGGATTCGGTCAGGGCTGATCCTCGCTGCCGCGCTCGGGTCGCTCGGATTCTTGCTTTCGAGTGCGTTCCTGCCGTCCGCATTCGTGGCCTACCTCGTCGTCTATGCCGCGCTGACGCTCTGTTATTCGCTCGATTTGAAGCGCCGGCTGCTCGTGGATGTGCTCACACTCGCGGTTCTTTACACTCTGAGGATCCTCGCGGGCGGCGCGGCGATCGGGGTGGTGGTTTCGGATTGGCTGTCGATATTCTCCTTGTTCATATTTCTCAGCCTGGCATTCCTCAAGAGGGTCATTGAATTGCAAGCCAGCGCGGACAGTGCGCGGGTTTCCGCACGGGGCTATATGCCGCATGATCTGGAGACCGTCAGGGTCATCGGGGTGTCCTGTGGCCTCGTGTCGGTGCTGGTCTTTGCCCTTTACATCAGCAGTCCGGCAGTCAGTCAGATGTATCGATTCCCGCAGATGCTCTGGTTCATCTGCCCGCTCCTGATCTACTGGATCGCAAGGATGTGGTTTCTGGCTGCGCGAGGAGAATTGCACCACGATCCGGTAGTCGCTGCGCTGCTCGACTGGCGCTCCTATGTCGTGGGCGCATGCGGGCTCGCGGCCGTGCTGGTCGCGAAAATCGGCGTCTCCGGCATCCGTTAGAGACATGCGGCGGTTCGTTGCAATCTCTGACAATCTTCTCGTGAAATGTCTATCATATTCGCATCCGTACCCTCACTGGATGGCAAGGCAATCAGGTGATCGTAAGAGTGGCAATGGATGAACCCGCTGCTTAGCCTGCGTCGCTGGGTGAAGTGCGGGCCCGGCATGGGCGTCCTTGCGTCGGCATTGTTCGCGACGGCGCTGCTCGCCTCGTCGGGCAGGGCCCATGCCGCCCCGGAGGATGCGAAGGCAGGCGCGTGTCCGGCACCCGGCGCTCCGGTGGCTGAACCTTACCGCTGGTACCCTGCACTCGACCTGGCGCGGATACCGTTCCATACCGCTGACGGGCCGTGGGGGCCTCGAGCGCCCATCGCTGCGCCAGCCCCGCCCGTGACGCGGCGCACTGTTCACGTCACCAGCGCTTCCCGACTGGCCTCCGAGGCGCTGATTCCCGGAACTAGCATCGTGGTCGACGCGGACTACATCGGCCCCACCATGGTGTTCGGAAACGTGGCGGATCTGGAGATCGTGGTGCCGCGCGGGCGTACGGTGGCTGGGCTCATGATCGGCAGCTACAACCCGAGTTCCACCACGCGCCGCGTGCGGATCCGCGGCACCACGCCCGGGCAGCATTCGGGTGGTTTGATCGGCCACATCGTCTTTTATTCGAACCCGGCGACGGACCTCATCATCGACGGCGTGGATCTCAACGGCAATGACGGGCAAGGCGGGGGCCTGCTTCTGCAACTCTCCTGGCCTAACGCCGAGCGCGTTGCCGTGGTCAATGTCCGAGGACACGGCGTGGGCGCCGCCTTTCTCGGCGGCGGCAATGACATAGTTTTTGCGGGCAACCGCATCTTGTCCGCCGCGCGGCCGGGTGAGGTGAATGGCTGGGCGGAGGGCTGGGGGATCCGCAGCGTCGGCGACCGCATCGTGGTGTACGACAACAGGATCGAAGGAACCCGCTACCACCGCGTGCGGGTGCATCCGGAGCCGGGGAAACAGCAGTATGCCTGGGTGGCCAACAATACCTTCGTGGATCCCCGCGAGGCGCGCATTTTCGCCGCGGTCGACATGAGCGGAAGGAGCCCCCTGTCCTACTCCACGGGCGTATGGGCGGTATGCAACCGGGTGTACGCGCATTCCTCGTGCATTTCTTCGAGCTTTGATGGGCAGCATGCCATTTACTCCAGGCTGACCTCGAACACGTTCTTCGGCTCTATCACCGAGGTGGTGCAACGGCAGTTTCAGGCCATTCATGGCCCTGGCCGCGACTATCTCAGCGGCAACAAGTATTTTGCATGGCAGGCGCCCCCTGCCTGGGACGCTCCGGGCGATCCCACGGCAGTGCCGTTGCCGCCGGTAAAACCCGACCGCTACACCGGCAGATTCGCATCTACGTTGAAGTGCTTGCCGCCGTGATGACTGCGTGCGATGGGCCGATCTAGCGGTATGCGAATCGCCTAGCTGCTCGCCTGCAAGCCTCGCGTGCGCGCGAGGCAAGTCGGCTGTTTGCGGCTGGGGCGGGCTCGTCAACATCTTTCACCCCAAGAGAATTCGGGAACGTGCTTTTTAATTCGCTAGTCTTTGCCGCGTTCCTGCCCGCCGTTCTGGTGCTGTACTACTGCCTGAGCCACCGCTGGCAGAACTGGATGCTGCTGGCAGCAAGCTATCTGTTTTACGGCTGGTGGGACACACGCTTCCTGTTCCTGATGATTTGTTCGACGACGTTCGACTTCATCGCCGGACTGGTGATTGAGCGGGGCAGACTGTCCAGGGCGGAGCGACTGGCTCCGTCGATCCACCTGATCGCCGGCGCGTTCTTGTTCCTCGTGTTGGACTGGGCCTCAATCGGATTCTCCGCGGCCCCTCCTTTCGTCTACATCGATGTCGATCGCCTGTTCGCTGAAGGCGATTTCGGCTGGCGGGTATTCCTGGGCACGCTCATCGTTGTGGCGCTGATCAACCTGGTGCTTCCCCTGGCCGACAAGCTGCGGGACGATACGCGCCGGCGGGTCGGGATGACGATCAGCTTTGTCGGCAATCTCGGCCTGCTCGGCTTCTTCAAGTACTTCGACTTCTTTGTCGCGAGCGCCGAGGCGCTTGTCCGCTCGGTCGGCTTCGATCCCGAGCCTTTCCGGCTGAACCTCATTCTCCCGGTCGGGATCTCCTTCTATACTTTCCAGTCGCTCAGCTACACGATCGACATATATCGGCGAGAAGTACCTGCGACCGGCCGGTACACCGACTTCGCACTGTTCGTCAGCTACTTCCCGCAACTCGTCGCCGGCCCGATCGAACGCGCCAGCAACTTGATTCCACGACTCCAATTGCCGCGACAAGTCAAACTTGATGATTTGTCCTGTGGCGCCTATCTGATCCTGCTGGGCCTATTCAAGAAGGTGGCAATAGCCGATGGCGTTGGTCCAGTTGTTGACTCGGTCTTCAATTCCGCCGGAACACCGTCCTGGGCCGAAGTCGTCTGCGCATCGGCGTTGTTTGGTGTTCAATTGTATTGCGACTTTTCGGGCTACTCGGACGTCGCACGCGGGTCCTCGCGGCTCATGGGAATCCCAATAATGTTGAACTTTCGCCTGCCGTTGCTCGCTGCGACTCCGGCCGAGTTCTTCCAGCGGTGGCACCTCAGTTTTACGACCTGGCTGCGCGACTATGTCTACTACAGCCTCGGTGCCAATCGCCGCAAGGGCCTTGAGATGTATCGCAATCTTTTCCTAACGATGGCGATTGGGGGGCTCTGGCACGGGGCGGCATGGACATTCGTAGCCTGGGGTGCTCTGGAGGGAGCGCTTATCGTGCTGGATCACATGTATCTCGGCAAGAAATTTGCCCCAAAGCGTGGTATGCCGGGTTTTGCGTACTTCTTCAAGCGGCTACCGCTCATCTTGGGTTTCTTTTACATCCATCTCGTATCATCGATTCTGTTTAGGTCGGGGACCTGGGAACGTGCTATCACGATGCTCGGCGCGTACTTCGGCGATATCGGAAATCTTTCCTACAGCGCGCTTACGCCGACTACGAGTGCCCTGCTGGGCATGCCACTGCTTTTGTTGATGGAAGTTTGCGAGTATGCGAAGAACGAACTTGAAATCGTGCGCAAGTGGCCGGCTCCCTTTAAAGCCGTAATCTACGCCGCGATGATCCTGCTCATCGTCTTGGGAACCTCCAATGTCTCCAAGCAGTTCATCTATTTCCAATTTTGAGCCGGGCCTGAGCGGCCTCCGGCAGACGCTGCTGGTTGTCGCCGCGACCATCGGCATGCTGGCGCTGATGGACTTCAGCATCAATGTTTTCCTCGCGATGCCCCCGGACCCGCGCCAGGAGCCGTCGAGGCTGCAGCGCTACTTCGACTACGGCCGCTCGATCGAGGGCAAGATCCGTTACCTTGTCCGGGAAACGGACGATACGTCGGGTCCGATTGCCACGTCGGGATGGTTCACGGAACCTCACAACCAGCCGTCGAAACCGGCGCTACCTGGCGGCCGTCTGTTCGCCGTCTACGGCCAATCGATGAGCCACCGCGTTGCGGACGCGATTGCGGCGCAGGACAAAACGGTGACGCTGCGCAAGCGCGGCGGACCGGGCGCGCCGCTCGGTCACTCGTATGAGCTCTTCCGGCGGGATCGCGGCCAGCACCAGGCGAACGTCGTGGTGCTCGGTGTGGTCGCGTCAGGCCTGCGCGCGTTGACGTCCATGACGACGATGGGCTGGGCATTCGAGGTTCCGGCCCCGTACACCTATCCGCGATGGATCCTCGACCGCGATCAGGTGAAGCCTATCCAGCCCGTGATTCAGTCGCTCGCGGAACTGCGGCAGGCGCTGAAAGAGCCGGCGCAATGGCGGCGGTTTGTCGACCAGCTGCGCGCACACGATCTCTCTTACTCTTCGATCCTTTTCGACGGAGGCCCGTCAGATCTGTCGGCGACGCTGCGCGCCGCCAAACGGGGATTCGGCCAGCGGCATCAGGACATCCTCACCGACAGGTATCGCACTGCCGAGGGCTTCCGGGATACGGATGGCATCCTTGCCGTCGCGCGGGCCATCCTGGCGCAGTTCGCCGCTGAAGCGCGCGCCGACGGAGCCATCCCGGTCGTGATCTTGTTCCACGATCGGGGCTATGGAGATGACCTGTTTCGCGCGGTCTCGCGGACCCTTGTCGAGAACAATGTGCCGTTTGTGAGCACCCATGAGATCGCACCGGCGAACGAAGCGTCTTCATTCGTGCCGGACGGTCACTTACGGGAGAAGTTTGACGTGCAGTTCGCGAAACGGGTGCTCGAGCTGGCGCGCTGATCCGCCTGACATCAGCGCGCCCCGCGATTACAGTAGTCTGTCGACAAGGCTCCACGCGTCCATGCCGCCCCGACAGAGCAGCTTGTACATCCAGAGAGGTTCGCCTGCCTCGATCTTGATGCGCGGCAGCCGCAGCAGGTTCGCTCCCGGCTGCAAAGTGCCGTGCTGTGAGATGAAGATGCTCGTGTAGCCAGACTCGGCGAGTACTCCCGCGGTGGCGGGGCTTTCGTCGCCGCGCATGCCGTATGGATAGGCAAACGTCGCTACGCCCCTGCCGAGCCGTGCCTCGATCAGCTTCTTCGAGCGACGCCCCTCTTCGCGCACTTCGTCGGGATCGAGTTTTGCCATCGAGCGGTGCGTATGACCGTGCGAGCCGATCGTTACTCCACTCGCGCACAGCTCGGCAAGCTGCCCCCAGTCCATAAACGGCTCGCCAGTGTCCCTACCGGCATCCGCGTTGCCGATCGCGCCGGTCGTGACGAAGGCGACTGCCGGGATTCCGTACCGGCGTAAGACGGGCGCAGCGACCGAAACCATGCTGCTGAATCCGTCATCCATGGTGACCAGCACAGAACCGTCGGCGAGGTCGCGTTCGCCCCGCACAAACTGCAAGACATGGTCCAGTGAGACGGCCAGGCGCTGCGCGGCCAGCCAGCGCATCTGTTCTTCGAAGTCATCCGGACGCACGCAATAGGGGTCGCGCTCCGCAAGCCCGAACCGATGGTAGGTGATCACGCGAATCTTCGGGTGCGCCGCCAGGCGACGCAGGGCAATCGATCCGGAAACGAGGCTGCCCAGCACTACTGTCTTGCGGGCGGCCTTCTTGATTCGCCAGCGATGTAGAGACTCCGTCATGGCTTGCGCTTGCTCTTCGCTGCGGGTCGCCAGAGAATAGCACGAGGTGGTTTTTCAATCGTTCGTCATGCATGCCCTGCGTTGAGCGGGTCTTGATCGTGGGCGCGGGGATCGGGGGGCTTGCGCTGGCGCGCAGGCTTGGCTCGCTTGGCGTCAAGGCCGAGATCCTGGAGCGCAGGCCGCGTGGGGAGGCGCGGGGCGCGGGCATTCTGCTGACCGGGAATGCGGTGCGAGCGCTCGACGATCTTGGCCTCGCGCTCCCCTTGCGCGAGGGCAGCAGGCGCGTGAATGCGATCCGCTTCACGGATGAGCGGCAACGCGGACTGTTCGAGATCAAGCTGTCGGCCCGACCCGGCTGGCCCGCGTTCCTCAGCGTACAGCGCGACACCTTGCAGCAGATCCTACTGGATGCCGCGCGGCCGGTCGTGCCACTCTGGAGCACCACGCTAGGGTCGCTCGACGAACGCGAGGACGGAATCGAGGTGGAGTTCAGCAGCGGCGCGCGCCACCGCTTCGATCTGGTCGTCGGCGCGGACGGCGTGCATTCGCAGTTGCGCAAGCTGCTGTTCGACGGTCCGCCGGTCAAGCCGATCGCTGGTCTCTGCGGCTGGCGTTTCCTTGCACAGCGCCCGCGCGGTCTTGAGGCTCCGCAGTACATGCTCGGCAATGGCGGCACAATGCTGCTGCACCCGTTGCCGGCTGACATTGTCTACTGCGGCGCGGGCCCGGTGGTCGAGGCAGGCGTCGAGGGCGGGAATGACCTCGCCCGCATGCGCAACGCGTTCGCCGCCTTCGGCGGCTTCGCGGCCGAGATCCTGGCCGAATTGGGGGAGCCGACTCCGCTGATCGCCACCCGCTACTGGCACGTCGAGCAGCGCCCCTGGCATGCGGGCCGCTGCGTGCTGATCGGCGACGCCGCGCATGCCTGTGCGCCGACGCTCGCGCAAGGCGGCGCGATGGCGCTCGAGGACGCTCTCGTGCTGGGAGACCTGCTGGGCGGGCAGGCGAGCCTCGCGGTGGCGTTGCGGGAGTTCGAGGCGAGGCGCGCGCCCAGGGTGGCGCATGCGCAGCTCCAGTCGCTGCAGCGAATGGCGGTGAATCGCCTGCTCGACGCGCGCGCGCTTGCGCTCAGGAACTCCGTCCTCTCCAAGATGGGCGGCACCCAGCTGCTTGACGCTTGGGCGCCGCTTATGGAACGATCCCCGTAGAACGAGGATACCCGACGAAGCGCCATGCTTACGCTGGTTCAGCAGTATTTCAGCAATTCCGCAGCTCGATTCCCGCAGAAGCCCGCCGTGGGCTGCAGGGATGAGGTCATTTCTTACTCCGAACTCGACGGGCTCACCAACGCGCATGCCAGGCGCCTCAAGCAGGCCGGGCTGCGGCGCGGCGCCTTCGTGCCGTTCTTCATGTCGAAGAGCGTCAATTCGATCAAGGCGATCCTCTCAGTGTTGAAGGCCGATTGCGCTTATGTGCCGCTCGACGCCGCATCCCCCGGACATCGCCTCAGGGAGATTCTCGTCGCGACCGAGGCGCGGATCATGATCGTGGACCGCGCGAGCGAAGCGCGCTTTCGGGAGCTGTGCGGCGATGTGCCCGGACTGAAGCTGATCAACATCGATGACGATCCCGACGCCTCGCGTGACCAGATCGCGTACGAGAATCTTTCCATCGACGTGGCCTACGTGCTGTTCACCTCCGGGTCCACGGGCAAGCCCAAGGGCGTGATGATCAGCCACCAGATGATCATCGACTACATCGACTGGTGCGTCGAGACATACACGCTCACCGACCGCGATGTGATCGCGAACCATGCGCCGCTCTACTTTGACAATTCCACTTTCGATCTCTACACGGCGTTCAAGACGGGCGCCACGCTGCACCTGGTTCACGACGAATTGAACGTGATCCTGAGCACCCTGATCCCATGGCTCACGCGGCGCGAGATCAGCGTGTTGTTCTGCGTGCCGAGCGTGATGACGATTCTGCTGAAGTCCGGACGGCTCGCCACGGGCGGCTTTCCGAAACTGCGCCATGTGATCGCTGCGGGCGAAGTGCTGCCGACCGACGTGGTGCGCGAGTGGATGCGACTCTACCCACACATCCAGTTCACCAACATGTACGGCCCTACTGAGATCACGGTGGATTGTACTTTCCATGTGATCGCCGAGCCGCCGGGCCCCGGGATCGACGCGATTCCGATTGGCAAGGCCCGCCGCAACATGGAAGTATTCCTCCGACTCGAGGATGGCACGCTGTCGAAGGAACCGGGAGCCACGGGAGAGATCGTCGTGCGGGGCAAGTCCGTGGCCTACGGCTACCTCAACGACCCGGAGCGCACGCGCGCGGCCTTCATCCAGAATCCGCGCCATGGGCTTTTCCACGACCCGCTCTACCGCACGGGCGACCTGGCGCGCATTGCCCCGGACGGCTCCTTCCTGTTCATCGGCCGCCGCGATCAGCAGATCAAGTACATGGGCAATCGCATCGAGCTGGGCGAGATCGAAGCGGCGCTGCTGCGCAGTGAAATGGTGACCGAGGTGGTCGTGGTATTCAACGACAGCCCGGTGGCCGAGGAAAAGTGCATCGGGGCGCTGGTGTGCCTTGCCCCGGGAGCGAGCAAGGACCAGGTCATGGCGCGCGCACAGCGCGAATTGCCAGCTTACATGATCCCGCACAAGCTTGTCGTCGCGGCGGAATTGCCTCGCACGCCGAACGGCAAGGCCGACCGCAGGGCGTGCTTCGAGCTCGTCTTCAGCCGCGCCTAGGCGGCGCTTCCGGCGGGCGCGAAGAACGCCTGGTAGATCGAATTGACGTCGCGGAAGGCGACGGGCTCCAGAGACTCGGTGGCCACTTCCTCGCCGCCGCGCAGCTTCTCGATGTAAAGGATCAGCTCGACCACGTCGAGCGAGGTCAATAGCCCGCTTCCCAGGATCGGCACGTCATCGTGCAGGGCCTGCGGCTTTTCCTTGGCGCGATTGACGATCCAAGCGCGGAGCTGCTCGCGAATCTCGATTTCCGTCATTGCAGGACCGGCGCCTCGAGCAGGATCCCGCTGTCCACCAGGTTGTCGATGTACTTCTCCGAGCAGCGCTGGCGATGCGCGCGGCACACGGGGGAGGAGAGCGCCAGCTCGCGCACCGAGTAAGGATCTTTCAGGCCCGCGTCGCGGTAAACGTAGGGACTGTAGAAATCGCGCCAGCAGGCGTTGATGTATTCGACGAGCCACGTGCGGAACGACTGGCGCCGGTCCTCGGCCCACAAAGGCGCGTAGCGGTCCCAGAGCTGCTTGAGGTAGGCACGCCCGAAGTGGATGTGGCGCGCCTCATCGACATGGTGCACGTGATTGATCTCCCGGACGATCGGCGCGAGCCGCTTGTCCGCGGCCATCGCGACGTTGTAGACGTCGCTCAACTCTTCGACCACCAGTACCTTGGCAAAGAAGACGATATCCTCCTCGCCCTTCGCGTACGCGCGCTCATGCGGGACCTTCTTCTCCGGATACACCTTGCCGTGGTAGCGACGCAGGAACGAGGAGAACATGATCATGTGCTTGTTCTCTTCGTCCAGGAAGTGGTGCATGTATTCGGTGATGGTCAGGTTCTTTTCCAGCGTGTAAAGCCGGTGGCTCATGCCCTCGAGCAGCGGCCGCTCGCCATGCAGGATCATGCTGAAGAAGCCGGCGCATTCGTGAAAGGCCAGCTTGCGTTGATCCGCGTCCGACATCTTCCGCCAGATCGCGGTGCCGTAGAGCGAGACGTACTCCGGGCTCATCGTCCAGACGGAGGCGTCGAGCGTCTCCGGCCACGAGAACCTGGTGTGCACGTCGTAGAACAGCTTCTTCGACCCCCGGCTCAACCGGTCGGCAATCTTCTCGGGGGTTTGGGTCTGCATGGCGATCTCCACCGCGATGCCGCGGGAACTGGGTCCGCAGCAAGACATTCGTTGCGTCAACGAGTTGGGCAATGATTGTAGGCGGTGGCTGCTGCAGCGACAAGTGCCGCGCGATTCCGTCAGAGTCCAGCTGGTCCGTGCCCGTCAAAGTTTGTCAGGTGCAGGCCTTGGGAAGTCTCGGCGAACGGTTCTAACAGTTGCTGCAGAGCCGGCGATGCCGCGAAAAGGCGGCGATTGGGTAGCACCAGGTAGCCGTGCTCGGCGAACCCGCCAACCCAGGCCGGGTGAGACTGGTTCGAGGCGATGATGTCGACGCCGCGCCGGCGAAGGAATGCCGTCGCGCACGCCACGATTTCACCCGCGTCTGCGGGATCCGCGAAGCAGTCCACGATGGATCCGACACGCATGTCGCCGAAGCGTGCGTCGCCCTGCATTCGAGTGTCCATCACCAGGGCCCACCCGATGACCTGGCCGTCCTTTTCGACCTTCAGCCTCACAACGGCCGGCCAGCCGGTCGCGGGGGCGAGTGCATTCATGGACTCCGCGTCGCGTACCGCAATCGCCGTGTAACGGTCCTTGCAGCGTTCCCACAACTCGTCGGTCCAAGCGCCGAACTCCAAGAATTCCGACGCGACAGCGCGGAAGCGGCGCCGGATCTTGAGTCGCAGCAAGGCATGCAAGGCGTGGAAACCGAGAATGCCGGCACCGCTGTACGCCAGCATGTCCTGGGCCAATCGCCGCAGCGTCGTAGTGCGCAGATAGGCATTAAGGCGCAGGAACCTGGCGGGCTTCAGCACGCGCAGGCAGAAGGGCGTGTTGTGCATCAGCCAGCCCATTCTCTGCAGCATCTGCACGAGGGGCTGTTCATCTCCGCCGTGTCCCCAGCTGTAGAGCAACGGACGCCTGCCGAGCATCTCGCGCACCAGGCGAAGCGCCAGCGTCGCATACTTGGCATTGACGCTGCCTTCGGAGAACGGGCCTTGCCAATCGGTGACCACATGTGTGCGCCCTCGCACCCACCAGTCCTGTGGCTTCAGGGCGAAACCGCCGTGAACTTCATTGTGCTCATCCGCGGCGACGTAGTACTCGCGCCAGACCTTTTGTCCGGGTCGCTGCGGTATCCAGAAAGGCACTGGCTCGACGAAGAAACCCCAGGGCGAGCCGCCGGCGCGCATGCGCAGGTTGAACGCATGTACCGCGCGGCTGAGTTCCGCGCAATGTGGGACGACGCGTATACCCATCGAGGATTGTGAAATTGAGTAAAGCTGACGATGCTGGATTTCCTTTGATATTCTCTCATGCTGAGCTGTCGCCGCTGCCAACCGAGGCCTTCTTGGTTCCCGCGCGAATTTTCCCTCGGTACATGGGACGGGTATGTCGATTCATTGTGCGCCTGCGGACGTAGGAGTAGTGGCCATCGGGAGAAACGAAGGCGAACGATTTCGGATGTGCCTCAACTCCTTGTCTGGAATCGCAGGGCGAGTCGTTTACGTGGATTCGGGGTCGACCGACGGATCGGTCGGCATGGCGCGTGCGATGGGCG
>JANNUT010000065.1:0-6167 GCA_031395565.1 Acidobacteriota bacterium
CGCGTCGACACGTTTAGAAACCCTACCGGCGCAGTCCCATCGCGATTGAAAACCCAAGCAGTCACGCTGACGACGATCATGGATTGAGCTCAACTCGGCCCTTTATCGCGGCTGCGCGCGACAAAAAGCCTTAACTTGTTATGCCGCTCCCTCGATCTCATCACGAAGGTACTCCAACGACTGGATCGCGCTGGTGGCATACCGGAACGCATCCCCAATCTCTTCCCCGGTCTCGTCGAGCACGGGCAAACGAAACTCGACCTGACTCGGGTCACTGATGTCGATTGCAACCTCAAATGAACGGAATGTCAACGAGGCGAGCGCTGTTTGTGGCGCCCGAAACGATACCTTGCCTAATCGGGGATTGAGCCCGGATCTGCTCCGCCGATCCAACCCACCGTGCTTGAGAAGATTCGCCAAGTCGGCACACACAGCAAGATCGGCATCGTCGTTTACGGCCTCCTCAACCATCCGCCCGTCTATTCCGAGGAGCGCACCTCGCTTCTTCAGATAATCTTTCGCGTTCCAGATCCAGATCAACAGGTTGAACGCACTGTCCTCGGCGGCCGCGTGGGACTTCAACCCTCGGATGACATAACGATGCGTCTCGCCATTCGGGAACGTGTAGTTCCACGCGGCGCCGTCGCCACGGTGCTCCTTCGTCGCCGAAACCAGCCGCCCGAGGCGTTCGAACAGTTCTTCTATCTCGGCACCAGTCATTCTTGATGGCTTTCCTTGCCGCCGCCTTCCGTGTCGGCGTAACTTGAACTCGGCGGTCCGGAGAAGACCGTCGTCTTGATCGTTCGATTTTGGAAGCGCCACATCCACATGGACTTCCCCCCGCCGCCCGCATGTTTCTCAGCCATTTTCTCCGACTGGTTATGCTGCAGAGCGACGCGAAACCATACCCCTCACCAGCACAATTTGTCGATAGCCATCGGTCACGGCCTGCGTAGCCCTATGCTGGATGACCCGACGCCGATGATTGGTCGGCTTGGAAGAGATCGATCACGAACTGTGGCACGTCTACTGCGGGCCGTTGAAACACTACTGGCTCCACGATGGGGCGATGGGCGTGGAAGACGCCCTCGGTAAACTACAAAGGCACCATCGAGCCAGCAAATGATGTTACCCACTTGCCTGGACGATTCTGTTACCTCTACTCCCGACCGCTCAACCAAAACTTCCACCACAGCTGCGCCTTCTGTACAAAAGCCACGCTCTCGGGATACCACCAGCCCTTGACTTCATGAACATATGCACTCCCGCAGTCGTCAGTAATGCGCACGGTGCAGGTGAAGGGCGACTCGGGGAACCCCGCACCGCCCCTGCGTCGCCGAGTTGTCGGATCCACCGTGATAACTAGCCTTGATGTTGCAGAAAACGAGCGACGATCTCGCGTAGATTTCGATTGATTTGTGGCCTTTCGGCGTGGTTTATTGCGTTTGCCGAACATCAACATTCCACCACCGAAAGGCCACTGAAAATGCGCTTAAGGAAAGCAGCGATTCGTCAGCGTGTCAATGCTCTAGTGACTTACCGATTCGAGTCGACCGGACTCACCTCGTTTGCTGGTTTGGAGTTGATCCGGGAGTACGCGACACGAGTGGGTCTGGCGTCGCGACTTCGTGAACGCTTCGAGTCCAGCGCTCCAGTGAGCGATTTTTCGTCAACGCGACTGGTGTTGCTGATCGTGGCCTTGCTGCTGGGAGGTGGTCGCCGCGTCCGACACCTGGACTACTTGCGGCATGATCCGATCGTGCAGCGATTCTCGGGGCTTGATCTGATTCCCTCGCGCAGCACCGTCAGCCGATGGCTGGCCAGTCTCAAGCAGCGCGACGTGGAGTCACTGGCTGGTGTCAATGAGCAACTGGTCGCTGAAACGATCGATCAGCTTGGCTTGCGGCGGCTGACGATTGACATCGATGGCTCGGTCGTGTCGACGGGTCAGCAGGTGCAGTGGGCCCAGCGAGGATTCAATCCGCACCATCGCAAAGTACCCAGCTACTATCTGATCACGGCATACGAAGCCCAGAGCGGTCAGATCCTGCGCGTGAAGAACCGGCCCGGGAATGTCCATGACGGGAAAGCTGGCGTGCCTTTCCTACGCAGCGTGTTGGCGCAGATCGAGCGAACGCTCGGTCCGGGGTACGCCCTCGAGTTTCGCATGGATGGGGCCTTTTTCCGCCAAGATGTGCTTGATCTGTTGGATCGAGAGCGAGCCGAGTACGCGATCAAGGTGCCGTTTTGGAACTGGGTGGGTTTGAAGCAACGGATCCAGGCCAGAACTCGCTGGCAGCGAGTCGACGAATCTGTCAGCTGCTTTGAAGTCAACCTGCCGTTGGAGAGTTGGGGGCGCCAAGCGCGCGTCGTGATCTACCGTAAGCAAGTCGCGCATCGTTCGCCGAAGAATTACCAACTCGACCTGTTCGACCCGAGCAACGGGCACTTCGAATACTCGGCAATCGTGACCAACAAGCGGATCAAAGGCCAGACACTGTGGTATTTCATGTGCGGTCGCGGAACCCACGAGAAGGTGTATGCCGAACTCAAGAACGGCTTTGCCTTCGACAGCCTCCCGTCGATGACCTACGGCGGCAACAGTGCATGGCAAGCGATGAGTGTGATCGCATTCAACCTCTGTCGTGGATTCCAGATTGCCAGCGGCGCGCAGATCCGGCAGCGCACCGCCAAGCGCTCCACACTCTTCCGCTTTCAATCGATCCACACGCTGCGCTATGAGTTACTCAACCGCGCCGGGCAACTGCTCCGACCAGCGGGCAAGGTCAACCTGGATGTCGGAGCGATCCCGGCAGTCAGGAACCGCTTCACCGCGATCGTCAATTACCTGAGAATGGCAGCCTAGTTTTTGCAACATCGAGGCTAGTTCTGCCGTCGCGACGAAGTCAACGGATGAGTTCGATCGGCGAATCAGGTCCGGGAACCATTCCACGTACCGCGCCACAGACTCGCGGACTTCGGGCACCAAGAGCGGCGAGTTGTCGGTTGCCCCGTTCACGAGGTCGACGCGAAGGCGAGTCGAACCCGTCGACCATGCCGCGAGCACGATGTGGCCCATGACATAGTCGTCTCCGCTGTAGTTCATCGAACTCGTGAACGACTCCGCAAAACTCGTAACCACGCTCTTCAAGGTCTTGTAGCTTGGCATGCCGGAGTCGCCTAGACAGCAGGACTTCTGGATGAGCGGTAAGCCGACCTCCGGCCTAGTCGCGGGCTAGGCTGAACAAGGTCAGAGCCGCGCGCCGAGCCAATGACCTGCGATGCCATCCTTGGGTCTGCCATTAGGAAAACTACCACTTTGTTCATCGGCCTGAAACAGATCAATCACGAACTGTGGGCCGTCCACTTCGGGCCGCTGAAGCTCGGCCGCCTCCACGAGAAAACCACGCGCATCGGAGATACCTTCGGTGGAACGCAACGGCACCATCGAGCCAACAAATAGTGTTCCCCATGTGCCTGGACGATTCTGTTACCTATGTTTCCGACCGCTCACACGCGGGGGCTCGCTCTCGCGAGCTGGCGCTAACCACACGAACACGAACACCCCAAAGACGAGTTGAAGTACGACAAGGACCCTAACCGAAGTATGATTTGGCACGATATCGCCATATCCCAATGTCGAGGTAGTGACAAAACTAAAATAGACGAAATCGAGCTGATTGAACGCTCGCTCCGATTCGGGGTGTGCGAGCTCGTCTATCGAAGCGGCCAGGCTTTTCCGCTCAAGACTAATGACTCTCGCCAAATCAGCAAGATAGAGAGCGAAGGCGTGCGACCGCTGATGGCTAAGCATGGCACAGAGTTCTACACCCAGGGCCCCGAACACTGGACCGCTTACGGTAATCTCGTCGCGCTGCCACCTCAGGGTGATGGCGCACTCATCTGGCGAGTATGCCGGAACGCCGGGAGGCTGCGTGGTGCGCCTCAGATGCGCGACCCGAAACCCGTCAGCAAATATCCACTCGTCAAGAACGGACCCCGGGGGGCCGGACATCGCAAGCGCCGACTCCAGTTTCAACAACAGGCCAAGAGCTCTGAAGTGCTCGCGAGCCTTCTGATAGGCCTGCTCTGCCCTATCAAGCGAGCGGGCCGGTACGACTCCGCTCGCAAAGGAATAGTAGGTTGGGCGAGTAAGATAGATGGCGTAGTGGACGCCAGCCATGACAATCGCGAAGCCGACATAAGTGCCGACGAGCCTCTGCAGTGCTCGTGCGGTCTTGCTTCGATAGAAGCGCCAGGATAGCCAACCTCCGACTGCCGCTACGACAACGGGCACCGCGGTGTCGTAGCCGATCTGTTTGCCGGTCTCCCCGGAGGAGTACAGATACCATTGGATGGTCGTGCCTAGGGCGGAGGCACCAAAGAGAAGGCCGAGCCAGTAAAGGCAGCCTTCCGTTCGCTTTTTTGTCTTCGCTTGCGTGCTGTTCATCGGATGGTAGAGCGCTGCCTAGGCAGCATGACTTCTGGATGAGCTGGAGGCCGACCTTCGGCCCAATCGCGGGTTAGCCTCAACAACGTCAGAGCCGCACGCTGCGCCATTGGCCAGCAATGCCATCCTTGGGTCCTCCATGAGCAAAACTACCACTTTGTTCATCGGCCTGGATGTTCACAAAGATTCGATTTCTGTAGCCAGCGAATAGTGTTACCCATGTACCTGGACGGTACTGTTACCTATGTTCCCGACTGCTCAGACCGCGCTCGCCGTCATCTGGTAAAGCGTTGATACTCACTTGGCACTCAAGACGAGATTCAGCACCACCACCAAGAGCGCATATGCCACTACAATCTGCGCCATCACGATCGAGCGCGCAGCAGTACTGTTAGGGAGGATATCGCCATAGCCGACAGTGGACTGCGTTATCGTGCTGAAATAAATGAAGTCGAGATACCGCCATAGTGTGGGGCGCGGCGACTCTAATGCAATCTGCCTTGCTTCTGCGCCCTGCAAGTCCTTCTTGAGCGGCTCAATCGCCGCCAAGACATACTCAGCCCAATCGGCAAAGTCCGACAGAAAGCCGTGACCGACGATGCGACCCTCCTGTTCCGCGGTTCCATCGGCCCGCTGCATGCGAACGACCGGTGCGAGTTCGGATTCAGCGCCATGGGGCGCTGCGTGCTGTACGTGTTTCTCTAGCACCAAAACGCGGCCGTCAGAGAGGTAAAGCACCGCTCTCTCCTTTGAGCGTTCTTCTCGCGCGGTACCCTGGCGGCGGTCGCTGGCAAAGCGCTCAAAATAGTCCAGGAGCCGCCGCAGCCAGCAGATCCGATCCTCGACCTGCTGCTTTTCGTCCGCGAGGCGGGATACATGGATGTCCCCTGCAAAGACGAAGTGCGTCTGTCTACGTCGGTATAACAAGAAGTAGGCTAGGCCGAAGAGCGGGATGCTCGCCACGTATGCGACAAACACAAGCAGTAAGGCGGCTTGTTTCTCGTCCATTGCGGATTCCTTCAGCGGTCTAGACAGCATGACCTCTGGATAAGCTGGAGGCCGACCTTCGGCCCAATCGCGGGTTAGCCTCAACAACGTCAGAGCCGCACGCTGAGCCATTGGCCAGCAATGCCATCCTTGGGTCCTGCATGAGTAAAACTACCACTTTGTTCATCGGCCTGGATGTTCACAAAGACTCGATTTCTGTGGCTTACACTGAGGACGAGCGAGGATCCGAAGTCGTGTTTGCGGGACAGATCGGCCCGCGCCACAGCGACATCGACAAACTCGTGCGACGGCTGCAGTCCAAGGCCTCGAGGTTGGTGTTTACCTACGAGGCGGGGCCGTGCGGCTACGGGCTCTACCGCTACTTCGCCAGCAAGCAGCTCGAGTGCCTGGTGGTGGCGCCCTCGTTGATTCCCAAGAGAGCCGGTGATCGCGTGAAGACCGATCGGCGCGATGCCGTCGAGCGCGGGCGCGCGAGGCGACGCTCTCGGATCTCAAAGGCGCCAAAAGGCGGCTGAAGTCGTTTCTGTTGCGACATGGATTGAATTACACCGGCAAGGCCAGCTGGAATGAAGCGCAACTGCGCTATCTCGCGCGCGTCGTTTGCTCGACCGCCGCTCAGCAAGTTGTGTTTCAAGAGTTGCTGCGCGCGGTTGATGATCACGATCAGCGGCTGAAGCGACTCGAAACTCAATTGCAGGAGCAGATTCCT
>JANNUT010000066.1:0-6179 GCA_031395565.1 Acidobacteriota bacterium
CGTGCTGCAGAAAGCGACGAAGAGACTCCTGCTCGCCAAGTGCCATCAGCTTCGCGCGATTGTTGTCGGCATAGTCCTTCCAGCGAAACGTCACGAGTCCGTTCTGATGGCAGACCAGTCGATGATTGGAGATGGCGATGCGATGGGTGTAACGACCGAAGTAATCGAGCACTTGCTCTGGGCCAGCAAATGGACGCTTGGCGTAAACGACCCACTCCACGCGCCGTAGATCTGCGAGCAGCGCCTCGTACCCCACGGCAAGCTTGCGTTGCAACAGTTCCAAGTACTTGGCACGAAACACACGAGAGAGTGCCCGGACCGGAAATAGAAATCGCTCCTTGCTGCGGATCCAGCGGTGGCCCGCTGATGCCAGGCCACCGGCGGTTCACCACAGTCAGGGGCTATGGGTTGTTTGGCTTGCGCGCGAACGGGCTGCGCGACACAGTGCGCGGCTTGGTTTCTAACGGCGCGGAAGCGCCGCCGCCGATATCATTGCCACTGAAACGTGACGATCAGTCAGCAACGAGCGCTCCTGCTCCTGCGCTCACCGATTGCGAGGATCGATGTCCGTCCTGCAAGCACGGTACGCTTCGCGTCGTGATGATCATCGCGCGCTGGCGAGGTCCTCCCGCATGATCGATCGCGCGCGCTTCTCCCTCGCGAAACATGCCACCTGCGTCGCTTCCGGTTGCGACGTAATGGCAGCGCTGCGGACCGCGCACGCGGCGTCGAGTGCTGTGCGGCACCAAACCGGACTTAGACCAACGAGCGAGAGGCGATATCGAGGCTCGTTCGATCGCCGATCAGCACTTCGCGCGCGTCGACACGATTAGAAACCCTACTGGCGCAGTCCCGTCGCGATTGAAAACCCAAAGCATTCACGCTGACGACGACCATGGATTGAGCTCAACTCGGCTCCTTATCGCGGCTGCGCGCGACAAAAAGCCTTAAGTTGTTATGCCGTCGGTGGACTTAACCGCTCGGCTAGGAATTCAAAGCGTCCCGCAATCTGCTTCGAAGTCGGTCGCCCGCTAGCGGCTAGAAACATCTCGAGAATCGGTTCGAATACGGCAACGTCGCCCGGACCTGCCGGCAAACCGAGTGAGAGGAGTCGCCCCCCCACTCCAGTGCCGCGCATGTGGCGAGTATTGACGATTTCGTAAACGTGATGCGGACTCAGTAGGATGCGGCCGGTGAAGAGCTCAAACAGCGTGATGCCTAGGGAGAACATGTCCGACTTTACAGTCACTTCCTTCGGCCGGGTTGCCTGCTCAGGGGACATGTACTTCAGCGTGCCGAGGCCTTGCTGAGAGGTTACGGTCAGAGTTCCCGTTGTGGTCGCCGCGAGAAAATCTCCCCACTTGGTAACTCCGAAATCCCCCAGCTTAATGATGGACGGGGTTGCTCCGGCCCGAGTGGTCGAGAGGAAGACGTTGGCGGGTTTTACGTCGCGGTGCACGAGTTTTCGCTCGTGGAGGTGCTGTAACGCGCGCGCGAGTGCGGCAGCGATGGCAAGCGTCTGACGAGTGATGTGCGTCGGCGACTTGGAATCCAAGTGCCGGATGAGGGATTCGAGGGTACGGCCAGGCACCAGCTCCATTACGAGAAACGGGTTGCGGACCGCACGCTTCACCACCGCTGAACCATCGACGTTGTCCTCGTGCGCAATGATGCGCACCAGGTGCTCGTTGTGCAGGCCTGTTCCCCGGAGTCCCTCGCGTCGAAAGCGATCGGCGACGTCCTCGAAAACGGTCGGGTCAATGTACTTTGGATCGGGAGCAAGGAACTTGATGGCGACCTGCGCGCCTGAGACGACATCTCGCGCCTTCCGAACAAGGCCAACAGCTCCATCTCCGAGGGCGCCCTGAAGCACGTAGTCGCGCCTACCTGCATGGACGCGCATACCCGTCTGCGGGCGGCACAGGGACCTGCTAAGAGGATGGGTCGTCATAGATCTTCGTGCTCGGCATAGACAAGATGACTTCGGGAAAAGATGCAGGCCGACCCCCGTACTAGTCGCGGGTTAGTCTCATCGAGAGCAGCGCCGCATGCTGGACCGGTGGCCAGCAGTGAATCCCGGAGGTCGGCCATGCAAAAAGCTACCACGATGTTCGCCGGTTTGGACGTTCACAAAGATCAGATTGCGGTGGCCTACGCCGCGAGCGATCACGGCGGTGAGGTGGTGTTCCTCGGCCAGATCGGCACGCGTCAGTGCGACATCGACAAGCTGGTGCGGAGGCTGCAGTCCAAGGCCTCGACGTTGGTCTTCGTCTACGAGGCCGGTCCGTGCGGGTACGTGCGCTATCGCTACCTGACGGGCAAGAACTTCGAGTGCCGTGTGATCGCACCGTCGTTGATTCCCAAGAAGTCCGGGGATCGGATCAAGACCGACCGGCGCGATGCGACCGAGCTCGCGCGCTTAGCGCGATCCGGTGATCTCACCTCGATCCACGTGATCACCAAGACCGGCAATTCACGCGTGCCGCGTGTGCTGACAGAAGGGGCCTGGGCCTATCGCGATCCGGCCAAAGTCTCCGAGCAGATTCAGAAGCGGGTCGACTCACTTCCAAAGCCGATCCAAGCGATTGCGTGGAAGGCGCCGTTGAGACTCTGCAAACGATATCGACGACTGATCAGTGGCAGCAAGCACCCCAACGTCGTGGTCACCGCGATCGCGCGCGAGATGCTGGCGTTAATGTGGGCGATTGCGAAACAAGTTCCGATTGCAGCGTGAGGACGTGAAGGAAACGGAGCAGCGGGGATGAGCGAGAGGCGCGGCCCCGGTGTGACGGAACCCTCGAACACGTTAAGAGGCAGCTTCGGCCAACCCTCGTGCCCAGAAGCGAGACAGGCGTCCGAAGGAAACAAGTAAGGTGGTAACCAATCCACGGATATCAGCAGGATCAACCGTCGCGATTGCTGGCCCCGCCTCTTGCTCGTCTCTGCTTCAACCGGAGGAAACGCACGTGTAGGAAATAGTCGCGCTTCGAATGACATCCGAAGTCAGATCAACGTTTGAGTTCACCCGCATGCGGAAGTGGGCGAAGCCCGCTGTAGCAGGTCGGGCGCAGTGATTTGTTAGGCGCCACCTGGCGAGATCTCTGCAAGAGGAATCTTCACGGACTGTTCCGACGCCAGCTTCCGTGTAGCGCCCTCGAAGTTAAGGTAGTCGGCCTTTGTTTCCACAGCGAAGAACTGCGCGCGCAGTTCATAGTACCGTTGATCTCCGATTTTCGGCCTGAGGATTTCCAGAGATCTGAGTGCTGGGCTTCTGATCTTCGACGCGCCGTCCACCGAAGCGAGAAGAAACATTCCCGTGACAATTAGGGCCAGTGCCATTCCGAGTTTGTTGGCCTGCCAGATACGGGGAGTGAGCCACTGCAAGCGAGGCGAAAGTGAGCTCGGCGTCAGCCTCTGATACAAGAAAGGCAACACGACTGCAGACCCGACAAATATGAATAGAACACATGTGATTTTGACTACGTATAAATCGCTTGTGCCGACCGCCGCTCGCTCGTAAATAGAATCGCGGTATGTCGCGCTTAGACTTGCCGAGACTCCAGTTACAAGATTCGATAACCACGACAGGGACGGCGAGAGGACTCGCTCCCAAAGGCCGCTCCCAATAGCGCCAAGCACGATTGCACCGAGGATGCCTCCGACAATATGCAGAACTTTTTGCACAACGTCTCCTGTGGCGCCTAGCCAAGATGACTTCGGGAAAAGATGCAGGCTGACCCCCGTACTAGTCGCGGGTTAG
This sequence comes from Acidobacteriota bacterium, assembly GCA_031395565.1. GTDB lineage: Bacteria > Acidobacteriota > Polarisedimenticolia > J045 > J045 > JANNUT01. The sequence goes on from JANNUT010000066.1 coordinate 3,761, forward strand.
TCTCATCGAGAGCAGAGCCGTATGCTGGATCGTTGGCCAGCAGTGAATCCCGGAGGTCGGCCATGCAGAAAACTACCACGATGTTCGTCGGTTTGGACGTTCACAAAGATCAGATTGCGGTGGCCTACGCCGCGAGCGATCGCAGCGGTGAGGTGGTGTTCCTCGGCCAGATCGGCACGCGTCAGTGCGACATCGACAAGCTGGTGAGGCTGGGCCGTGCGGGTACGTGCTCTATCGCTACACGACGAGCAAGAACTTCGAGCACCGTGTGATCGCACCGTCGTTGATTCCCAAGAAGTCTGGCGATCGGATCAAGACCGGCAATTCACGCGTGCGGCGTGTGCTGACGGAAGGGGCCTGGGCCTATCGCTATCCGGCCAAAGTCTCCGAGCAGATTCAGAAGCGGGTCGGCTCACTTCCAAAGCCGATCCAAGCGATCGCGTGGAAGTCGCAGTTGAGACTCTGCAAACGATATCGACGACTGATCAGTGGCGGCCAGTACCCCAACGTCGTGGTCACCGTGATCGCGCGCGAGATGCTGGCGTTCATGTGGGCGATTGCGAAACAAGTTCCGATTGCAGCGTGAGGAGGTGAAGGGAACGCAGCAACAGGGAGGAGCGAGAGGCGCGGCCCCGGTTTGACGCAACCCTCGAACGCGTTGAGAGGCAGCTTCGGCCAACCCTCGTGCCCAGAAGCGAGGCAGGCGTCCGACGGAAACAAGTAAGGTGGTAACCAACCCACGGATATCAGCAGGATCAACCGTCGCGATTACTGGCCCCGCCTCTTGCTCGTCTCTGCTTCAACCGGAGGAAACGCAGATGTAGGAAACAGTCGCGTTTCGATTGACATCCCAAGTCATATCAACGCGCCGCGTAACCTGCGGGTCGGACTAGCGCCGGCCGTGCGCCATGCCCACGGCCGGTGATGGGCCGAACCGACAGGTTCACGCGGTTGTTGAACTCAATCCGCCTTAGGGCGGATAGAAGAAGCGGCGTCCTCATCATGAGCCCGACCTCACTCGCGTGAGCCAGTTCTGACGGATCCTGCACCGGGCGGCTCGCACCCGCCCGGAAAGGAATCGTCATGACGCCGCTTCGGCAACGCATGTTGGAGGATATGCAGCTTCATGGTTTCGCCGCAAGGACTCAAGAGGCCTATCTGCACGCCGTCTCGCAGTTGGCCAAGCACTTCGGCCAATCGCCCGACAAGCTCAGCGAGGAGCAGCTGCGCGAGTACTTCCTGCACATGGTCAACGTCAAGAAAGTTGCGCGCGCCACTCACACGATCGCGCTGTGCGGCATCAAGTTCTGTTTCGAGCGCACGCTGGGCCGGACTTGGAGCACCTTCGAGCTGGTTCGCCCACCGAGGCAGCGCAAGCTTCCCGTGGTTCTCAGCCACCAGGAAGTCTGCTGCATCTTGGCCTGCGTGCGGATCCCGGTTTATCGCCTGTGTTTGACTACGATCTACGCCTGCGGGCTGCGCTTGATGGAGGGTGCACGCTTGCAGGTCCAAGACATCGACAGCGCTAGGATGGTGCTGCAAATCCATGGCAAAGCCGGATCCGATCGATTCGTGCCATTGCCGCTCGAGTTGCTGACGAAGCTAAGGGCACTCTGGCTCACGCATCGATCGACGCAGTGGGTGTTTCAATCACCACCGCGACGCGGTATCCCGAAGGCTGACACACCCAAGCTGCTGCCCTTGGATCGCAGTTGCTTGCAGTCGGCTTTCAAGCGCGCACTCAAACGCAGCGGCATCGGCAAGCCGGCACACGTGCACACGCTGCGGCATTCCTACGCGACACACTTGCTCGAGGACCGCGTCTCGCTGCGTTTGATTCAAGAGTACTTGGGCCACACCAGCCCTAAGACCACTGCGCTGTACACGCATCTCACCGAGCAGGTGCATCACGCCGCCAGTGAGCCCGTCAATCGCTTGATGCACGGGCTTTAAGCCTCGTCGTGCTCGAGCTGGCGGATCTATTCCGCCAGGCCGATGCGGCGTGGATGACATCACGACCGCGTGCACAGCGTGCGGTCGTTGATCAGATCCTCCATTGCCGCACCGCCGTCCTGGGCGGGAAGCTGTTTCGCTGCGATCGCTGCGAGGCAGAGCGCTACAGCTATCACTCCTGTCGCAATCGACATTGCCCCAAGTGTCATCGCGAGCAAACGGCTGACTGGCTCGAAGCCTGGCAGACGCGGCTCTTGCCCTGCGGCTACTTCCTCGTCACCTTCACGCTGCCGGCACAGCTTCGCCCGCTGGCGCGTGCGCATCCGAAGCTGATCTACGATCTGCTGTTCACAGCCGCGGCCGGCGCACTGCAAAGGCTGGCGGCCGACCCGAAGCATCTCGGCGCCAAGCTCGGACTGCTCGGCGTGCTTCATACCTGGACTCGGACGCTGACGTTTCATCCGCA
>JANNUT010000067.1:0-6305 GCA_031395565.1 Acidobacteriota bacterium
CCCAACGACGGGTGGTGACGCAGCAAGCGAAACTCAGGCGGCTCCAAGCGTTCACTGCGAGTCACCAACGAGGTTGGAACCGAAAGCATTCCAATGTCGGCAAGCAGCGCCGCCTCGATCAGTTGCTGCGCGGTCTGTGCACCGGGAGCAAACGTTCGCGCTGCCACGTAAACGAGTTGTGCCACGTTCAACGTGTGCTCGAACAATTGCAGCGCAGGATCCTGTGCGGCACGCAACTGCACCGGTTCGATCAGGCCGTCGCCAGGAGTGCGGGCAACGGCTCTCGCCAGTTCACCGATCAGCTCGCGGTCCAACCGGCGATGCAAGGCAATGCCGTCCCACAAGACGCGCAGCATGTCGACTTGATCGTCGTGATGTACGACCGCAGGAGGTTCCGCTGCGTTGACCGCGGGTGCCGGCTCATCAGCGCTCGCTTCCTTTTTTGCCGTACCGGTCCGACTCTTGCGCGCCAAGCGATTCAACATGTCCAGTGCTTCTTTGACAGCATCCGGACCATGCAACGTGTATTCGTGTAGCTGAGCATCGCGAGCCGCAGCGAGCAGTTCGCGGCAGATATCCATGTCGATCGAGATCGAGAGTTGTTCGCCCATGTGCAGCCGAGCCTCGCGGAAGTCGACGCGCACTGTCGGGCAAGATCGCTCCGCTTCGGTCCAGGCCGCGTGCAATTGGGCTGCCCGCTTCTTACGTTCCGGATGCTGTTCTGGATACAGACGCTTGGCCTGATAGGCCAGCGCCAGACTAGCCGCGAGTTGGCGTGCGATCCCGCGAAGTTGCGCACTCATGGTGCCGTCGCCCCGGCGGCTCGCCGTTTGTCCTCGAGTTGTCGTCGTAACGACTCTTGCAGCGGCGACCCGGCCGTGTCGGACAACGCGAGTGTCAGCAACGTCAAGTCGGGTGGCTCCAGCAGCAGAACCGCCGCCCGTGCGATCTGAGCGTCGGTCGGGTCAGCGCTCAGCAATCGGGACTCGAGCAACTGGCGGGTCGGCGGGTCGTAGGGAGTAAGACTGTAGAGGAACGCCGACGCGCGATGGCGAACGTGCGGATCCGGATGTTCCGTCAGCGCTCTCGCACTTGGCCGAGCCAAGGCCACCGGCAGTCCGGCGATCAGCGGCAGCAGCGGCAGGAGCTCGTCGGTAGTGCGCGAGGAACAGTCGGCGAGAACCCGATGCCACGCGTCCGCTCCCAGACCATGGGAGAGTGTTATCAACGCCGGTGCGATCGCCGATTGCGGTTCCAGCTTGAGATGACGGCCAATCGCCCAGAGCGCTTGAGCACCCGCCGTCTGCAACAAGGTGTCGTGGTCTGCCGTCAGCTGCCCCAAATGATGGGCGCTGCGAACGAGGCGCTCCGGAATTTCAGGTGCTCCAAGCGACGCGAGCAGCGTCAGTGCCGCGCGGCGAACGTCGTTGCCGGTGGTGGCGTTGAGCGCATCGCGACGCGCCGAAAAGACCACCTCGCGCAGCGCCTCCCACGGCCCGCTCTCAGCAACGAGCGGCAGCAGTCGCTGGGCGCGCTCGTAAAGTGCGGCCCGATCCGCGTCGGGGATCGGGTCGCCCAGGAGCAGATAGGCAATCACCTGTGCGGCCGGGCTGGCCGCGGACGACTCCCTCAGCAAGGGTCCTCCACGAACGAACATTGGCCCTGGGCGGATGCAGGGCAAGCGTTCGCGGACGCGCGCGGAGATCGAAGGCGACCGGTGAGCGCCCCCCCCTCCCTGTGGCAGGCGACCCGTTTAATTAGCGGCTGCGGGATCCTCGACCTTGGCTCGGACCGAAATAGTCCCCTCGGGGTTCTTCGAGTCTGAGGTGCGGACCACCACATCGGCCTTGAGGGTGCCAGCGGGAGCCCTGTCGGAGACTCGAATCAAGATCCAAGCGTCCCCTTCGCGCGGTAACAACAACGAACGCAGAGCGGGCGCATTAGCCTGCGCGGCCTCGGCCTTCACCGGCGACAGGGTCACGAGGATGTTGGGATTGTTAGAGGTTGCCGAGAGGATTTTCATCCCCGCAATGTGAGGCCGTGCGAGGACCTGCTGTTCCTTCGACTCACCTGTCTTCTGATAGATGTAGACCAACGCATTCGGGACGAATTCCAGGGGGGTAGAGAGGTTGAAGTTGACCGCCAGCACCGTGCGTTCTCCGCCCGGCGCATCCGTCGCTACCGTAACGTTCTTGCTCAGCGGCTCTGTGGGAAGTCCCTTGGTGTCGATCTTGATGAGGATTTTCCCGCTCTTGCCGGCCCCAACCTCGGGCGGGTATTCGGGGACCGTGCAATGACACGAAGGCCTGACTTCGGTGATCTTGAATGGAACGTCCCCCTCATTCTTGATCACGAACTCATGCGTAATGATGTTGCCAAGTTGCACGTCGCCAGCCTCGTAGATCTTCTCGGGAAACACTGCCTTGGCGGCTGCGAGCGCCGACCCACCGGCGCAGAGTGCGATGCATAGCGAGACCAGCCATCTTGGAGTCATTCGTCGGGCTCCTTGGTTTCCGCCGGCTGTGGTTCGGCGGCATCTGGCAGAGAAGATACCGCCAGGGTTTGTGCTCCGCTCGCCTGAGCTGTGAGCGCCTCGATCAGCCGCTCACCGATCACATCGATTTGCCATCCGAGCAGGCCAGGCTCGGCCAATGCCGCCGCACTTCGCGGTTGTTCGCGGGCGATCCATTCCAATGTCGCGCTTGGGGCGATCAGGCCCGTCTCGACCCCCAACTCGCGGGCGACCCGATCGCGAACGGCCTTGAGAGCACTGAGTCGCCGTTTTTCGTCCCCGCTTGGAAATCGCGTGGCTTGGCGAGGCACCCGCGGCAGTTCCGGCGCCGCAAGCCCGGCCTCCAGACGCCGCGCGAGCACGCCGCCATAGCGATCGGCAATTCGCTCCGAGAGCAGTGACAGTGGATTGGGTGTTCCCTCCACGGCAGCGCGTGCGAGTTTGAGCAACAGCGCGGAATCGCAGATTTTGAAGGCAGGGCGATTGCGGCGAGAGGCTTCTGTTTCCCGCCATTCTAAGAGGGCACCCAGCACCGCTCGTGTGCGCGGATCGAGCCCGCGCGCGTCCGTGACCTTCTCGAGCAAATAGGACACCTCCGCGCGTGGCTCTTCCAGGCTCCGCTCGGCCTGTTGTCGTACGCACATTTCGCTCACCCAGCGTTGGCGGCCCAGTTGGTGAACGCGTAGTCCGAGTGCGTCACGCACCGGGAACAGACAAACAACATCGAGTGCCGCGTAGTCTAGGGCTCGCACGGGCAAGGGTCGCGAGGACCAGTCGATCGTCTGTTGACTCTTGTCTAGGCGTACACCTGCGTATTCTTCCGCCAAAGCGGCCAGACCCGTTCGCGTCTGGCCGACGGCACGAGCCGCAATCTGTGTGTCGAACAATGCTTCTACGCGGGTACCGGCATCACGCCACAACAGTCGAATGTCGTAGTCGGCTCCGTGGATGATCTTTTCGATCGAGGAAGCCGCCAAGAGATTGGTAAACGGTGTGAGCGCGCCTCTGAGCGCTTGCGCGTCGATCAAGGCCACGCCGGGAGACTGGTCTTGCCGTTCCCAGGCAACTTGGATCAGGCATAGCTTAGGGCGATAGGCGTGAAATCCGTCGGCTTCGGTGTCGACGGCAATTCGACTTGAATCACTCAGCTGATCGACGATCGCTTGCAACGCCTCGGGTCGATCGATCCACTCTGGAATCAAAGGCTCATTCACCGCGACCGCTCCCCTGGCCAGTTGCCCTAGCACGCACTAACCCTTAGCGTTGCCGCTGCACGCCGAGGAGAAACACGTGAGTCAGCGTCATCGTCCACCCGTAAAGGCCTATCGCAACGTCGAGTTTCTGTCGAGCCGCGAAGCGCGAAGTGTACGCATTCTCTCCGAGTATCTCGAACCGGAGGCTCGTTTCGAGCGATACAACGTCGACGACACGATCGTCTTTTTCGGTTCAGCGCGCGCGAAAGAAGAGGACGAGACATTCCCCCTGCTCGCACGATCGTATCGAGCTGCCGAAGAATTGGCGTATCGAATGACGATGTGGTCCAAGGGCTTGTCCAAATCGAGACGCCGGTTCCTGGTCTGCACGGGTGGTGGCCCGGGGATCATGGAAGCGGCGAACAAGGGAGCTTCTCGAGCGAAAGGACTGACGGTCGGGCTGGGTATCTCGTTACCCCAAGAGCCCGGTGTCAATCAGTTCGTGTCCCGGGAGGTGGCCTTCGAGTTTCACTACTTTTTCATGCGCAAATTTTGGTTCGTCAACCGCGCGCGGGCGCTGGTCGTCTTTCCGGGGGGCTTCGGCACCTTCGACGAGTTGTTCGAGGTGTTGACGCTGGTCCAGACCGGAAAAGCCTCACGGCCCCGGCCGATCGTGTTGTTCGGTCGAGAATTTTGGGACTCGATCATCAACTGGAACAAACTCGTCGATTGGGGGGTCATAAGCCCTTCCGATCTGAATCTGATGAAAACCGTTGACTCCGTCGAAGAAGCCTTCGAATTCTTGAGCTCCGAGTTGACCCGCCTGCACCAACTCGAGGTCTGACCTTGCCCGCTCGGGCCGCTTCGGGGAGAATCCGCGCGCCTTTCCATCCGGGCCCGACAGGGCGGGAGATTGGGACAATGAAGCGAGTACTTTGCTCGGCCGCCTTCGTCGTTGCAGCCGTGTTGTCAGGGGCCGCGCTGCCGGCCAATGCACAGGCGGTTCGCCACGTGCAGCTCGGGGGCGGCGTTCAGTATCCGTTGGTCTCACAACAATTCGATGTCCAGCAAGCGCTCGGCTATCACGCGCGTGTTGGATTTCGAATCAAGGAAAATCTTTGGGCCAGCGGCGTCTATGAGATGTTGACCACCGAGGACGACCTGAAACGGAAGGCCGACGTCGACATCAAGCTCTATGGAGTCAGTGTCGACTACCTCTTCAAGGGGGACGAAGGAATTCGACTCTTCCTCACCGGAGCCGTCGGTAAAGGGACGCTCGACTGGGCCAACCCGGGTCCGTCGGTCGGAGGCCGTCCCGACGGCACCGATCTAAACCTCTGGTATGAGGCCGGTGGCGGGCTCTGGCTGGGGAAGAGCGACCGGTGGTCGGTCCGCTTCGCGCTGACCTATCGGCGTCTGAGCCCCGACCAGCCGTCGGCACTTCTGACCGGTGCCCGCGGTGAGGTCGTGCCGTCCGTCGACTTCCTCTGGCGCTTCTAGACATCCTGCTGCTGCGTCCGTGACTCGCACCTCAACGCAGCCACCGGCTCCGCCCGGTGCCCGGAGTTTCACGAGTGACTCGCCGCTAAAATTGCACCTCGGCGGCGAGTTGCCGGCGTTTCGAATCGCTTATGAAACCTGGGGCACGCTCTCCGAGGCCAAAGACAACGCGGTCTTGTTGTGCACCGGGCTATCGGCGTCCTCACATGCCCGCAGTCACCATGAGAACCCGGCGCCCGGCTGGTGGGAAGGGATGATCGGACCGGGTGCGGCCATCGACACCAATCGGTGGTTTGTGGTCTGTTGCAACATGCTTGGAGGGTGCTTTGGTTCGACCGGCCCTGCCAGCCTCGATCCTCGAACGGGGCGGCCTTACGCGATGCGGTTTCCGGTCGTTACGGTCTGGGATTTCGCGCTGACCCAAGCACTCGTGCTCGACGAGCTAGGAGTTAAGCGGCTGCGCGCTGTGGTCGGATCGTCGCTGGGGGGAATGCAGGCGCTGGCCTTCGCCGCGCAATTTCCCGATCGGACACAGTGTGTCGTGGCGATCTCAGCGCCCGGACGAAGCTACCCGCTCTCGATCGCGTTTCGTCACGTGCAGCGCGAGGCTGTCATGCGCGATCCAGCGTGGCAGGGTGGCGAGTACTACGACGGTCCAGGCCCACGCGAAGGACTGCATCTCGCGCGGCAGATCGGAACCATCACCTATCGTTCTGGCAAAGAGTGGGATGGTCGGTTCGCGCGCGAGAGGACGAGGCCGACTTCAACCGACTTGGGGATCGACTTTCAAATCGAGTCGTATCTCAGCTATCAAGGTGATCGGTTCGCCGATGCCTACGATCCCAACTCTTATCTGTTCATTTCCAAAGCGATGGATCTGTTCGACCTTGGCGACGGTGCCGAGTCCTACGAAGCTGGTGTCGCGCGTATTGCGGCGGAGACACTGGTGATCGGAGTGACCACCGCCACGGGATCCGTACTCGGCGTGACCACCGACGTCGGCGGGTTTCCATCGGAATTGCTGGCGCACGCTGCTGCGCCAAGCAGAATGGTGCACGCGCATGCGTGCCGGACTCGCGAAGAGAGGTGCATGGTCCTTT
>JANNUT010000068.1:0-34058 GCA_031395565.1 Acidobacteriota bacterium
CGCGGAGCGAGGCGAAGCGGCCGGTGCTTTGGGCGCGGAGGTGTGGCCGGAGGCCACATCGAGCACACAAAGCAACGACCGCGATGCCGCAGCCCGCGAAGACTGGGTGCAGCCGAAAAGAGGTTGTGAGACCGCTTCTAGGCCCGGCGAAGAAATCGCGACTCGTAGGGATCGACCTCGATCTGCTCGCCCTGCTCCACGAACAGCGGCACCTGCACTTCGGCACCGGCGGCAACGACGGCGCGCTTGGTGACCTTGCCTGAGGCGGTGTTGCCGCGGACGGTGGGTTCTGTTTCCGTGACCTCGACCACCATTACCTTGGGCAGTTCGATGCTGGCGATCTTGCCCTCGAACTGAATCGCTCGAACCTCGAGTCCGTCGATCATCCAAGGCAGCAAGTCGACCAGGTCCTCGCTGCGCAGCGAGAACTGATCGAACGATTCCTTGTCCATAAAGTGCAAGTCGCTGCCGTCGCTATACAAGAACTCGGCGACTCGGAAACTGAGATCGGGTTCCTCGAACATCTCGCCCGACTTAAACGTCTTTTCGACAAATTGCCCGTCGATCACGTTGCGCAGTTTGGCTTTGACCAACGTCTGCGAGCCGCGGGCCGTGGCCGATTGCGTGGTGTGCTCGATGACGGCAAACGGCTTGCCGTCGACCAGGATCCGGATGTTTTTCTTGAAATCGCTCGTACTGATCATCTGTGTCTCGTTAGGTAGGGGCGACCCAATCTGGCGCCGCCCGAGGAATATACCGAAACAAACGTCAAGTGGGCGACGCCTCTCCGGATGGCAATCTTTGCCCGTGGTGACCGGTGGAGAAGCGTTCGATCCTGGCCGGCTCCTGACGAGAAGCATCGTCGCGTGCCAGAATCCGTGGGCGCGCGGAAGCGATCTGTGCGCGAAAGGAAAGACGACACGATGAAGATCGGCGTCCCCAAGGAACGGGCTCGGCATGAGCACCGCGTTGGACTCACCCCATTTGGCGTACAACGGTTGACGGCGCTCGGACACGAGGTCGTGCTCGAAGCCGGCGCCGGCGATGACGCTCACCTGCGCGATACCGACTACGAGGCGGCGGGCGGAAAGATCGTGTTCCATCACGATGAGGTCTTTGGCCGCAGCGAGCTGATCTGCCGGGTCGGCGCCCTGGCCCTCAACGAGGTCGCGATGCTGCGCGAGGGCGCCACGATCTGCGGCTTTCTGCACCTATCGGTGTCGCCGCGTGATGTGCTCGCGGCACTTGCGGCGCGACGAGCGACGCTCGTGGGTTACGAGATCGTCGAGGATCGTCACGGTCGGCGGCCCATGCTCGTCGCGATCTCGGAACTCGCGGGCAAGATGGCGATTCAGGTTGCGGGCACGCTGCTGCAACACGAAGAAGGCGGACGCGGTTTGGTTTTGGGCGGCATCCCTGGAATCGCGCCCGCAACCGTGGTGGTCCTCGGCGCTGGAACCGTGGGGCGCACAGCAGCGCAAACGGCGCTTGCGCTTGGGGCACATGTGATCGTGCTCGATAGCGATATGGACAAACTGCGCGATGCTGTCGCTGTTTGCGGGCCGCATCTGGTTACGGCGGTCGCGTCGACGCGCAATCTCGCCAAGTTCACGCGGATTGCCGACGCACTGATCGGCGCCGTGTTCATTCCCGGCAGCCGGGCTCCGTTCGTCGTGACCGAATCGATGGTCAAAGCCATGAAGCAAGGCAGCGTGATCATCGACCTCGCGATCGATCAGGGCGGCTGCGTCGAAACCAGCCGGCCCACCACGCTCGGCGCGCCGACGTTCACGAACCATGGCGTAACCCACTACTGTGTTCCCAATATGACGGCGAATGTCTCGCGTACCGCATCGCGCGCACTGACCCTCTCGGGCCTCCCGTTCTTGACATGGATGGCTGAAGGCGGAATCGACGGAGCGCTGCGCGCCGATGTCGGACTCCGTCGTGGCGTGTATATGTACCGTGGTCAGGTGGTCCACGCCCATGTCGCACAAGCGATGGGTGTACCACCTGCAACGCTCGATGAACTCTTGGGTTTGAATCGGCGCTCCGGCGCCGGAGACAGTGGAGACGGCGGTGAGTTGGTCTGACGACTATCGCGCCAAACGATGCACCCCCGAGGAGGCGGTCAGCGCTATCAAGAGCGGCGACACCGTCTATCACAGTGGCAATAGCGCTATGCCACGTGCGCTGATCCGCGCGCTTGCGATGCGGCAAAACGAATTGTCCGACGTGACCGTCGTGCACCTGCTGTTGTTGGGTGACTATCCGTTGGGTGCTCCTGGAACCGAGCGAGCCTTTCGGCACAAGTCACTGTTTATCGGCAGCGCGGACCGCGTCGCCGTCAACGAAGGGCGCTCCGAGTACATCCCGGTCATGCTGCACCAAGTGCCACGCCTGTATCGCGAGCGACATATCCCGCTCGATGTGGCGATGATCATGGTTTCACCGCCCGACGAGCACGGGTTCATGAGCTTCGGTGTCGAGACCATCGCCACCCGGGCAGCCTGCGAGAGTGCCAAGGTTGTGATCGCGCAGGTCAATCCCAAAATGCCGCGCGTGCTGGGCGATGCCTTCATTCACATCGGGCGTGTGCATCACGTGGTCGAACATGAGGAGCCGTTGGTGTCGCTCGAATCGCACACCATTTCCGATATCGAGAGTCGAATCGGTCAAAATGTGCGCACGCTGATTCCGGATGGCGCCACACTGCAGTTGGGTATTGGCGGTATCCCCGACGCCGTCTTGGCCAATCTGGACGGACTTCGCGATCTCGGCATTCACACCGAAATGGTGAGCGACGGCGCGATGCGCGCGATCGAGTCCGGGATCATTACAGGGACGCGCAAGACGTTGCATCCTGGCAAGGTCGTGATTACGTTCGCGCTCGGCTCGCCCGACTTGTACGCGTTTCTCGACAACAACGCGCTGATCGAATCGCATCCCTCCGACTACGTCAACGACCCGTTCGTGATCGCGAAAAACGACAAGCTGGTCGCGATCAACTCGGCGCTCTCGGTCGACATCACCGGGCAGGTCTGCGCCGATTCGATCGGCACGTCCATCTACTCCGGCTTCGGCGGCCAACTCGATTTCATCCGCGGCGCCGCCCGTTCCATCGGAGGCGTGCCGATCATTGCCCTGCCTGCCACCGCCAAGGGGGGGGCGCTGTCGCGCATCGTTCCGACCTTGGCGCTCGGCTCCGGTGTGGTCACCACACGCGCCGACGTTCACTACGTCGTCACTGAATTCGGCGTCGCAAAACTGTTCGGACGGTCGTTGCGTGAACGCGCTGAGGCGCTCACAGCCATCGCCCATCCGGACTTCCGCGAGGAGCTGTCGCGTGCCTGGACCGACCGCGTCGCCAAGCGCGCCAAGGCCTAGCGCAGGTCAACGCCGTGGCGCGCGGTTTCGTGTCCGTGCGCCGCGGATCGCCGCTCCGTCCCCTGTCTGCGGAAACGAATCTGCCATTTACACGATCGAAACGTTGCGTTTACCCAATTGCACCTCGTATATGGCTCGGTTGCTCGGGGTTTTGCCCTGAGCCCGGTTCCGTGAGGGGAAAAGGGAGAAACGCTCGATGCACCTCAAGAAAGTTCTGTTTGCCGGCGTTCTGGCCGGCCTGGCTGCTTCTGCGTTCGCGGTGCAGCCCAGGCTAGAAAAAAATCGCTTCGACGATTTGGCGATCGAGTCGCCCGGAGCGGTGCTCGCCATCCGCGCCATCCCGGCCACGGAGTTGCCGCCCAACGATCCGCTGCGCCTCGGCTGGGACGCGTTCTCGGCCCAGCACAAGGGTTGGAGCGTGGCCATCGATCAGCGCTCGGGACTTCCGACGCTGGCGCAGGGTGCCGGACTCGTGTGGCTCACGGACAGTCCCGGCGGCGCTGCCGGCGGCGACAAAGAAATCGTGGCGCAGTTGGAGCAAAAGGCTCGCGCCTTTCTCAACGACAACAAGCTGTTGTTGGGCGATTGGTCCAATCAGTTGGTGCTCGACCCCCAAGCCTCCGGCAAGGCGAGCGACAGTCTCTGGCTGGTGACATTCAGACAGGCGATCGATGGTGTCCCGGTCGACGGCGCTCGCTTCGATTTCCACGTCGTTCACGGCAACCTGGTCGCCTTCGGAGTCGACCGGTGGGCGCGTGTCACGGGGAGTGCCGTTCCGCGGTTCGATGCAGCGGCGGCGCGCGAGATCCTGTTTGCCTATCTGCAAGCTGAGCCTGGGTCACTCACCGAGACCGGTTCGCCGGAACTGATCTTGGTCCCCACCGATCCGCGACGACTGCGCGCGGGCGAATGGACCGGGACCCGCGGCGCTGGAATCGCGCACGCCCTCGTGTGGCGCTTACGTGTCAGCGTGCTTGGCGAAGAGTCGCGCTGGGTTGCCGATGTCGATGCGGCCTTCGGCAAGGTGCTCTCGCTCAGCGATGAAACCCGCTATGAGCGAGTCAAAGGGGGCGTGTTTCCAATCTCCTCCGACGGTATTGGCTTCGAGGGAACCGAGCAGCCGAACGTGCCGCTCCCGTTCGCCGATTTCAACATCGACGGCACGATCCAAACCACCAGCAGCGCGGGTCTGTTCACGTGCAACTCACCCGGTGGTGCGGCGACCACGCGACTCGACGGTCCGTACGTGCGGATCAGCAACAGTTGCGGCGCCGTCAGTGAAACCGCGCTGTGCGGTCAAGACATCAACCTGCAAACCGGACCGGGCACCAACTGCGAGATTCCTGCCGGCGCCTCGGCGGGAAATACGCGCGGCGCCCGTTCGGCTTTCTATCAGGTCAATCGCAACGCCGAGCGTGCCCGCTACTGGCTGACCGACAACAACTGGGTTCGCACGCCGGTGCAGGTCAACGTCAACGTCAACAACACCTGCAATGCGTCGTGGGGCGGACAACTCAACATGTACCGCGCCGGCGGCGGTTGCCGGAACACGGCAGAACTGCAAGGCGTGCTGGTCCACGAGTGGGGCCATGGGATGGACCAAAACGACGGCGGCGGTTACGACAATTCATCCGAGTCGTATGCCGACGTGATCGCTGTCTATGACGCGCGCATTTCGTGCGTCGGCCCGGGCTTCTATGAGTCCGGCACCTGCGGTAACTACGGTGACACCTGCTTGTCGTGCACTGGAATTCGCGACCTCGATTTCGCCAAGCGCCAGGCCAATACCCCGGCCACACCGCAGGACTTCCTGACCAATCGCTGCAGCGGCGGTAGCGGGCCCTGCGGCAAGGAGACGCACTGCGAGAGTTTCGTCTCGGGCGAAGCGCTGTGGGACTTGGCGGTTCGCGACCTGCCGGCATCTGGGCTCGACCCCGCGTCCTCGTGGCAGCTGGCGGACCGCTTGTGGTTCCAATCGCGCAAGGGTTCGGGCGGCAACGCCTATAACTGCGCGCTTCCTAGCTCGGACGGCTGCGGGACCTTGAGTTGGTTCCACAAGCTGCGCGTTGCCGACGACGATGACGGCAACCTCAGCAACGGCACGCCGCACGCGGCGGCGATTTTCAATGCGTTCAAGCGACACAACATCGCGTGCGGCAACGCAACCGATGCAAGCAACCTCAACTCCACCAGCTGCCCGGCTTTGGCTCAACCGGCGCTAACCGTTTCGATCGACACGGCGGGAGGCCTGCGTTTGAACTGGAGCGCCAGCCCCGGTGCCGCGAAGTACCGGATCATGCGCAGCGATTTCGGCTGCAACCGCAGTCAGCAACCGATCGCCGATGTCGCCGCTCCTGCCCTCACCTATCTCGACACTGACGTCGGCGAGACCTCGAACGTTTCGTATCGAGTGATGGCGGTCGGCAGCAATGCGGTTTGCGAAAGCCCTGTTTCGACCTGCGAAACGAAGGCTCTCGTGCCATTCAAGGGCCGCCTCGAGTTCACCGCGTCGGCATTCGGTTGTGGCGCATCGCTCACGCTGCGCGTTTTGGATGGCAATGCGGGTGCTGGTCCGCTCGAGGTTCAGGTTTGGTCCGACAGTGAGCAGACACCCGAACTGGTCACCCTCACCGCCATCACGCCTGGTTCGAGCACGTTCGAAGGCACGATCCTGGCTGGATCCGGCGTTCCCGTCGCTGGCGATGGCAAGCTCGTGTTCGTGGCCGGAGATCAACTCTCGGCCGAGTACAACGACAGCAACGATGGCGCCGGCAACTCGGCCCTCAGTATCGACAGCGCGCTCGTCGATTGCGCTGCGGCCGCACCCTTCGCCGTAACCGTTACCGATTTCACCGACTCCAGCGTGATCGTGCGCTGGAATACCACCGAGCCGACCACGGGTCGCGTGGAGTGGGGCCTGACCGCAGCGCTCGGCAACACCAGCGTCGACAACACCGTCTCGGGCACGCATGCTGCCGCGCTGAACGGACTCAACGAATGCGGGCGCTACTCGTTCCGTGTGATCTCCCGCGATTCGTTCGGCAACGAAACGATCCTCGACAACAACGGCCAACCGTTCGGCTTCAACGTCGGTCGCATTCCAGGGTTCTTCCGCGACGACTTCGAGTCGTCGGCGGGTTGGGCCTTGGAAGGTGAGTGGCAGATCGCGGCACCACAAGGCAAAGGCAGCAGCCCGAAAGACCCGCTCACCGCGTTCAGCGGCAGCAAGGTCTTGGGGCACGATCTCACCGGCTTGGGCGCGCGCCTTGGCGACTACGAGCGCAGCACCACACAAAGTGCCACCAGCCCCGTCATCAACGGCAGCGGCAAGACCGCTGTCGAGATGAAGTTCCGGCGCTGGCTCAACACGGGTCAGTACGCCACGGCCGCCGTGGAAGTACGCACCAACAACGGTCCGTGGAATGTGGTCTGGAGCTATATCGGCAACTTCTTCCCACTCAACGAATCGGCTTGGAGCTTCCAAACGATCGATCTTTCGCAGTACGCCAACAACCAGAGCAACTTCCAAGTCCGCTTCCGCCAGACCGGCGGCAGCAGCCAAACCGGTCAGGCGGGATGGAACGTCGATCGGCTTGTCGTCCGCCAAGCGACCGATCCACAGGGCGAGTCCTGCGGCAACTGTGGTGGTGCCCCGAGCTTCCGCGGTCTGACCTCGGCGCTCGACGCCGATCCGTGCGCGAGCGGCGGCGGCGTATCTCTGTCGTGGGATCAAGCGGCAGCCTGGGGCAGCGGTAACAACGGTACGTACACCGTCTACCGCGATACGGTTCCAAACTTCACGCCGACGGCGGCCAATCGGTTGGCGCTCGGCGTGACTGCCACCAACTACTCCGATGCGACGGCCGTCAACGGCGCCACGTACTACTACTTGGTGCGCGCCGAGAACAACGAGTCGTGCAGCAGCGGCGCCAACAACGGCGGCGTGGTCGACAACAACACCAACTACAAGAGCGTCACCACCACGTCGTCTCAATCGGTACCGGGTGCGGTTTCCAACCTCAAGATTCAACCAGCGGTGGGAAGCACGGTCCGTCTCAACTGGAGCGCCGCAGCCGGCGCCTCCAACTACCGCGTCTATCGTTCCTCGACACCGAACGGCGGGTTCGTGCAGCGGCTCGAGGTCGCATCGATCACAGGCGACGATTCAGGCTCCGCTACCGATGGCGCGACGTGGTTTTACGTTGTGCGCGCCGTCAACGCCTGCGGCCAAGAAGGACCGTAGTCCCGCGCGCATCATCGCTTTTCCGAGGGCCGCGGCAACTGCCGCGGCCCTTTTTCTTGGCGCACTCGCTATCCTTTGCGACATGTATATCCCTGGCTATTCGCGCGAAGACCAACCTGCGGTCCTGAACGAGATCATTGAATCGCATGACTTCGGGTGGCTCGCTGTCTCGCAAGACGGTGCCGCCCCGGTTGGTGTGCACTTGCCGTTCATGCTCGATCGTGACCGCGGTCCGCACGGGACGCTGATCGCGCATCTCGCGCGCGCCAATCCGCTCGCCCGTGAGATTGCCGCCAACCGTCCGGCGGTGGTGGTCTTTCAAGGCCCACACGCCTACATCTCGCCCTCGTGGTACGGCGATCGCGACACCGTGCCGACGTGGAACTACGTGGTGGTGCATGCGTACGGAACGCCGCGCGTGATCGACGATGCATCGGCCATTGCTGCGATGCTCGAGCGCTTGGTCGAGCGCTACGAGCGGCCTCGCACCGCGCCCTGGTCACTCGACGAGGCCTCTCGAGAAACCATGCAGCAGCTCGTGCCGGCGATCGTCGCGTTCGAGATTCCGCTCGATCGCGTGGAGGGCAAGGTCAAGCTCGGGCAAAACCGCGACGTGGCGGATCGCAAGGGAGTGATCGCTGGGTTGCGGCGGGAGGCGGGCCACGACGGCGAGAGGCTCGCACGTTGGATGGAGCGCTACCTCTAGCTCACCGCTGTGGTATTCGCGGTTGGCAAGATCCAGCACGCCCGTTTGTGCGTAGTTCCATCGATGAAACTACTCTTCGATGTGTTCATTGCCGGAAGCACCGGCTACCTGGGACGTCCCTTGGGTGAGCGGCTGACGGCGCGCGGACACCAGGTTTACTCGCTGGCGCGCCGCGGCTCGGAACAACGCATCCCGCGTGGCAGCCGGCTGGTGGTGGGCGACGCACTCAACGCGGCGAGCTATGCCTCGCTCGTGCCGCGTGGTGCAGTGTTCGTGCACTTGGTCGGCGTCCCTCACCCGAGTCCCTCCAAAGCGGCTGAGTTTCTGAGCATCGATCTGCCATCGCTGCGCGCTTCGGTAGCAGCAGCAACACAAGCGCGCGCGCGGCGACTCGTTTACGTCAGCGTGGCGCATCCAGCGCCGATCATGCAGGCCTACGTCGCGGCGCGTCAGGCAAGCGAAGCGATCCTGCGCGAGAGCGGACTGACTACGACGGTGCTGCGGCCGTGGTATGTGTTGGGGCCCGGTCATCGTTGGCCGCTGGCACTGCTGCCGATGTATGCGCTCGCCAGTCTCGTCCCCGGCTGGCGTCAATCCGCTCGTCGTCTGGGGTTGGTCACGCACCGGCAGATGCTCAACGCCTTGACCGACGCGGTGGAACTCACCAACGCTGTATCGCGCGTGATCGATGTACCGGGGATTCGAAGCGCGGGGGGCGGCCGATCGACCGCCCCCGCGAGAACGATTCACGAAACCTAGAACGAGACGCGCACTCCCAGCCGGACAGCAGTCGGTGCGGTGCGAATTACCGCCTTGCCGTAGCCGGGATTGGCTGGATTGCTATCGGCATTGTCCGCTTCTTGGAATCCCCAGCGCTGATCGAGCAAGACCGCCTTCTGCGAGTTGATCAAGCTGAAGATGTCGAGCAGAAAGTTGATCCTGGCCCGGCCCGCTTGCAACGGATAGCCCACGTGCACATCGACTTCATAGTTCGACGGGTTGCGTCCTTCCGAGCCGCGATTGTCCAAGAAAAACTCGTAACGGCCGTAAGCGTCGGAGTAGCCGTAGCGCGTGAGCGGTGTGCCGCTGCGGTAAAACGCCGAGGCACCCACTTCGAGTTTCACCGGTGTGATCCATGTTCCCGAAACCTTGAACTGATGGCGGCGATCGTTCGACAGCGGGCCATCGTTGGTGATCTTGTCGAGATTGACGCCATCCGTAAAGAAATCGTAGTAGTCGTAGGCTGCCGAAATATTGGGGTCGGCGCCGATGTTGGTGAACGGAGCGTATTCGCCGTCGAAATTGCCGTCGAGCTTGGACCAAATGTAGGAAGCGATTCCCTGCCAGTTGCTGGACATACGCTTGGTTACATCCAGCTGCACACCCTTGTAGACGCGCTTGGGTTTGGGCGCTGCGAACGTGCGCGAGTAGTCGAGCGTGAAGACGCGCTTCATGATCCCCTCGCCCGGGTTACCGATGCAGTACGTGCCGTCGTCGGCGCAGAGGAAGTCTTCGATCACCTGGCCGTAGTCGCGATAGATTCCCTTTACGCCCGCACTCCACTGCGGTGCGATCTCGCGCTCGTATCCCAGCAAGTACTCGTTGATGTACTGGCCCTCCAGGTCGGGATCGGAGGGCTCGGTGAAGCCGCCCAGGATAGCCGAACTGATTTCGACTTGGACGGATGCGGCCTGATCGGGCTCAACACTCACCGGGTCAAAGTTGACGATGCGCGGCTGCCGCTCGTAGGAGAACGAACGGATCACCAGGTCCATGGGGATTTGCTCGTAATAGCGGCCATACGATCCGTAGAGGCGGCTCTTTTGGTCGCCCTGCGGGTCCCACACCACGCCCAGGCGCGGTGCGATGTCCTTCAGATCGATTTGCGTGACGCCGGACGCGTCGACGATTTCCTGGCGGTCGTACCGCAGTCCGTAGGAAAGCGAGAGCTTCGGCGTCGCCTGCCAACGATCCTGCAAGTAAAGCGACGTGTTCTTGTGCTCGGGCGAGGCGTTGAGTTGATCGACCGGTGCGTTGTCGACGGTTGCGGTTGGGATGGTCCAGTAGCGATGCACGTAGACCGTTTCTGCCTTGGAGTCCCGGTAGACATCGACCTGCTGGCCACCCGAGTTTCGCTTGACCACGTCGGCACTCTGCTTCTCGTACTCGAGGCCGCCCTTGATCTCATGGTTGCCGTGGTACCACGCCAACGATCCACCGAAGAAATCTCGCTGGAACTGCTTTTCCTGCACGAGCCCGATCCCGCCGGTCTGGAAGTAATCGGTCACCACATCGCGGTACTGAATGGCATCCCCGGCTGCTGAGCCAGGCAGTGTGGAGTTCTCATCCTCATGGCGCGAGATCTGCGCGGTGGCGATCCAGCCGCCACCGAAAATTCCTTCGTAGCGCAGACCATAGTCGTGACCACCTGTCTTGGTCAGGCCGAGATAGCTGCTCGGGACACCGTTGAGGCTGTGGCTCGCGTCGAGCAGCGCGCCGGTTTCGTCGGTGGGATCTTGGAAGAACGTGGCTTGGATGTTCTGCTTGTCGTTGAGTCGCCAGGTCAACTTGGCGGCGCCCAGATCGCGCTTGAGTTTGGATTGCACCACCGTGCCCGCTTGTGGGTCGGGCAACTGAACGTCGCGGCTGTTGTCGACGCGATCGTACGCCGCGAAAAACCACAGCTTGTCCTTGACAATAAAGCCACCGACATCGGCGCCGTAGTCCTTGCGGGTGAAGCCGACGTCCGTTCCCTGCTGCGACACGGTACTCTCGGAATTGCGCTGCAGCGAGTCACCATCGTAATAAGCGAAGGCATCGCCCGAGAACTCGTTCCCTCCCGACTTGGTGATGACGTTGATGATGCCGCCGGTGGCACGGCCGTACTCGGCTTCGTAGCCGCCGGTCTTGACTTCGATCGACTCGATAAACTCGAAGTTGAGCTGCTTGCCCTGAAAGCCGTACTCGACGTTGGTGGTGTTGACGCCATCGATCACGTAGGAATTTTCAGCGCCGCTGGATCCATAGACGGTAATCGTTTCCTGCGCCTTGTTGAGCGGATTCGAATCGCTGGAGGTGCCCGGCACGGTGCTGACAACCGACGTGTAATTGCGCTGTGTCGGCAGTGTATCGATGGCAGCTTCATCGAAGCTGCGTCCGGCGGTGGTCGACTTGGTGTCGATCACCTCGGCGCTGCCTTCTACTGTCACCTCCTGCTTGAGGTTTTCTTGCAGGCTGACGCTGAGCGTGCGCTCTTTACCCAAACTGATCGGCACACCGGTTGCCGAAACAGTCGAATACCCTTCCAAGTCAAACTTCACTGCGTAGGTCCCAGGCGGTAGCAGCGGAATGCGGTACATCCCGCGCTCGTCGGTCACCGCTGCACGATTGCCTTGCAGCGCCGGACCAGACGCCTCGACAGTCACACCGGGCAAGGCCGCACCGCTCTTTTCAGTTACTTTCCCTGCTAGCCCACCCGTCGTTTGAGCGAGCGCCACAGCCCCAAGACACAAGCACACGACGACGCACGCCAGCCTTCCAATCGATCGTCTCATCCCCGCTCCTCCATCTCGCTCACAAACCGCCGGATCATACTCCGGCCCGAGTGATGAAATAAGAACCGCGACTAACGACCTAGCATTTTGCGAATTGACGGCTGGTCAGGATCCAACTGTAGCGACCGGGCCAACGCGCGACGGGCGCCGGCTTCGTCGCCCAGACAAAGGCGCGAGACGCCCGCCAGTGCATAGGCGGCGGCTTCCTGCGGGGCCAAGCGCTGCGCGGCTTCTGCGTCGGCAAGTGCTCCCCGGCAGTCCTGAGCCTCCGAGCGCAAGCGCGCCCGATACAAATAGAGAGGTGCGGCCTGCGGTGCGCGCGGCAGCGCACCGTCGAGCAGCGCCATGGCGCGCCTGATATCGCCCGCTTTACGCGCCGCCGCGGCGCGCCCCAGCACTTGCGAGACGCCATCCGGCAATCCCGACGCAAGTGCGTCGAGCAGTAGTTGGTCGGCGCGTTTCGCGTCCTTGACTTGCGTTTCCAGCAAATCGCTGAGATTCCAAAGCGACGCGGCGTGATGTGGATCGCGTTCGAGCGCGTGTTCCAGCGCCACCTGTGATTCATCGAGCCGGCCCGCCGCACGCAAGATCAAGGCTTCGTTGCTGAAAGAACCGGCGGTGCGCGTCGGCTGATCGATGTCGCGCGCGCTAGCGTGTGCGGGTTCGGCGCTTCCCACATAGCCTAGCGACTCGAGTCGCTCGACCTGTTCGGCGGCCGCGAAATCATCGAGAGCGGTTGCACGCCGGTAGCCAGCACCGTAGTCAATCGCCGGCGCGGACGACGCCGCCATCGACGCCAAGGGCGGCCCTGCCAATCCCACACCCGCAGGAAGACCGAGCAGTGTCAGCAGCGTGGCACACGTTTGATCGACGCTTGCCGTAGCGGAACTGCGTGGCGCAGCCGTGATACCGGCGCCCCACAACAACCAGAGTCCGTCATCGCGATGCCATTGTGCGGCCGTGGCTGCGCGCGCTATTCCCGCATGCTGTGGCCGATCATCGCCCCAGCGAAATCCGTGGTCGGAAACCAACAGCAGGCGCGCACCGCGCTGCGCCGCGAGCTGTCGATAGCCGCCGAGCCGCGCATCGATCTCGGAGTAGTAGCGCTCGGCTACCCCTGCATATTGCGCGAAATCCGCGTCACTCACCCATGCTGGGCGTGGCGGCACATAGTTCGCGAAGAGGTGACCGATCTCGTCGGTGCCTTGGAAGTAGACGAGCGTCAACGCGTCACGACGAGCGCGCAGAGCGTCGCGCGCGAGCGTGTCATACATTTCGGTTTGGACCAGGATTCGGCGCAGTTCGCCGACCAGCGGATCCTTGTCAACGGCCGATACCCACGGCAAGTAATCGCGCAGCGCTGCCAAGTCGGTGATCCGTTCGGCACGCGCTAACGCGGCCATGGCAGATGGCTCTTCGCTGGCAGGAAACACAGTACCGTTGGGCGGCACTGCCTCGCGATACTGAAACGAATACAGGCGATCGCTCACCATAACGCCGTCGATCGCCTCCGCCGGATACGTCGCCCACATCCCGAAGACGGCCGCCGACTTGCCTTGCGCGTTGAGCATGTTCCACACGGCAGGGACGCGGCGTTCATCGGAGGTGATCGGCTCGCGCACCCTGGTGCGCGGATGAAAGCGCGTGAAGTCGAGGATGCCGTGATCCAACGGGCTCTTGCCGGTCAACATCGTGGTCCATACCAGCGGGGAAAGCGGCGGATGCTGCGTCTCGAGAATGCCGCTCTGTCCCTCTCGCATCAGCTGCGCGAGTTGCGGCATTCGACCGGCGGCAATCAGGCGATCGATGAATTGCCAATCCGCGCCGTCCAGTCCCACGACAATCACAGGCGCTGCGTCGCCCTTGGCCTTGGTGGGGTCGTGCGCGCTGCCACACGCCGCGGCGAGTGCGGTCACGAGCACCAACAGCGCGCGCTGTCTTATCGAAAGATCCACGTTATCGATCCGGGCCGCGTAACGATCCGGATACCGGGTGCCGGTTGCGCGTCTTCGAGCCCCTCGGTCGCGCAGACCCACGTGGTGTCGACGAACTTTGGCTCTTCCACGAGCTTGCTGCGAAGCAAGGAGAGCGTGAACTCGGCGTGAATGTAATCGACAGAGGTCAACGAACCCTTCCGGCTCCAGCCCAACGTTTCAAGTACCTTCCCGATTTTGGCCACCGATTCGATGGGCAAGCTCAAGCGCAGTGAACGGATTCGCGTGCACGCTGGCGTCTCCGGCGGTTGCGGCGCGAGCTTCGCGAAGTCTCGCACCGTCAGCGGTGCTCCGTTCTCGACGCTGAGTCCCCTGGCGCGGAAAAACTCGGGCCGATACGCCATGATCCAGAGGGGCAGACCAAAGCCCGCCTCATCGGAGCCAGAGAACAACATGTCGAACCATGGCGTCTCGGCGTCGCCTTCCTGCTTCTTGCGTGTGGCACGCTGCAGGCCGGGCACAACGGCTTTGAGCTGGTCGTTGACGGCCCCCAACTCGGATAGCCGGTCCACGCTCAGTGCGACCCCGATCGAGCCTGCGCTCATGTTTGCCGCGCCATCACGCAACAGCTCGAGGTAGCCGTTGTCGAGGTAGAGGTACAGCCCGGTCCACGACTCTCCGTCAGCCGACGTGGTGCGTTGCTCGACGTGAGCCAGCGTTCGCCACTCGGCAGATCCGGCGAGCGCATCGAGACTCTCGGCTGGCAGCACGAGAAAAACGTGATTGAACGGAACATTGGGGACGGGTGTCGTATCCGCCCCCGTCGGCAAAGTGAAGATTGCCAGCAGTGACAACAGCAGCCACGCACGCGACGGTTTCATCGGTTCCTCCCGCGATCGAGCCCGGCTCGGCGCGGGAAGCATGGACCAGAACGCCGCAGGCGCAAAGCCTGGGTTACGCTCGACTCGACAGCCGCAGTTCAACGCTCAGTCGTGCGCCACCGAGCGGGGAGTCACTCGCCTGAATCTCACCTCCCGCAGCACGCACGATTTGACGCGCGATCGAAAGGCCCAAGCCGACGCCCTCGGGAGCTTGAGCCACTCCACGGGAGGCTCGCTCAACACTGCCGCGGGTGAACGGCTCGAAAATAAGCGCGCGTTCATCCACTGCGATGCCGGGGCCGTTGTCGTCGACATGGATCGTTACTCGGCCCGGCGGCGAACCGACGATCTTGATGGCGATCTTCCCACGCGCGCCTGCAAACCATTGCGCATTGCGCAGTAGGTTCGAGAAGACACTCGATAGCGCATCTCGATCGCCGTCGACCCACACCCCGTGTTGCTCGAGTTCGTGCGGGATCTCGAGCACGATCTCCGGCCCGCCCTCTTTTGGCCGGCTCGACGCGATCACCTCGGCCAATAGCTCAGCCAGCTCGGTCGAACCAAGCGACCCGGGCAGCGAGGCTTCGGCCCTGGTGTAACGCAGCAAGCCGTCGACGAGCGCCGTCAAGCGAGTGACCTCTTCCAGAGAACTTCGGGCGATCACTTCCCATTCCTCGGCCGTGCGCTGCCGCCGTAGACCGACCTCGAGTTCGCTGCGCAGCGTGGCAATCGGGGTGCGCAGCTCATGCGACGCGTGCCCGGTAAAGCGCGAGAGTGCGGCAAACCCGTTTTCCAAGCGCGCGAACGAATCGTTCATGGCGATCACCAAGGCTTGCAGTTCGTCGGCGACAGGTGGCACCGGCAATCGCACCGAAAGATCGGACGGCGTTATCGCGCGCGCTGCGCTAATCACGCTATCGATCGGTTTGATCATGCGTCGCGTTACCCAGTAGGCGCCGCCGATCGCCAGGCCAAGTCCCACCGGTGCTGCAAAGGCCATGGCGGTGAGGACCTGGCGCTCGACGTCGCCGAACGCTTCTTCGAAGGAATCGGCCGGCTCGCCATCCTCGTCGGGTTTTGTGTCTTCGAGCAACACGACATAAAACGAGACGCCTGCAAAGACGGTAAGGCTCACCGCCGTGGAAAGACCAACCCACACGGCGAGGCGTTGACGGAGACTCGTAGGCTTCCACATCAATCACTCCTGATGAACATGTGGCTACCGTCCCGCGGCAGGTTTGGGTGTGCTCGTTTGAACCAGACGATATCCGAGTCCGCGCATCGTCTCGATCGCGATCGGAGCGCCAGCAACTTTCTTGCGAATGTGCGCAATGTGAACGTCGATCAAGTTCGTCCCCGGATCGAAGTTGTAGCCAAAGACGTCGCGCAGGATTTCCTCGCGTAACACGGTCTCGCCACAGCGTCGCAGGAGTGTCTCCAAGAGCGCGTGCTCGCGCGGTGAGAGCCGCACCCGTTGACCGGCGATCAAGACATCCATCTCTCCCGGCAACAACTTCAACCCTGGTACGCCGGTCAATGGGACCCACCGTGGTGCGGTCGCGCGGCGAGCCAGGGCCGAGATTCTGGCCACCAATTCGGCAAACGCGAATGGTTTGACAAGGTAGTCGTCAGCCCCGCGATTGAGTGCTTCGACCCGCATTTCGATTGCGTCTCGTGCCGTGAGTACGAGGATCGGGATTGCCGAACCGCGATCTCTGACCGATGAGATCACGTCGAGACCGTCCATATCGGGGAGGCCCAAGTCCAAGATCACGATCTCGAACGGCTGCAGATTCAACAGTTCGAGCGCCGCACCGCCACTGGCGACATGACTGATCTGCAGCGCTTCCTCCTCAAGCCCCTTGGTTAGGGAGCGAGCAAGGCGTCGGTTGTCTTCGACCAGCAGAATCGTCATACGGCCTCGGTGGTGGGGGCAGCATAGCGTGAGATCGCGTGCTCGTGAAACATGCGGTGAGCGAGCGCTGGCCGCTGCGACCTTCATCGATTCTTAACGTCCTCGCGCCTTGCAGCGCGGTTGGAGCTGTGCAGGCACCTCGCGGTCTTCATCCCTTCTTAACAGGCTCAGTCGCTCTCGCAGTGGCACATTCCTCGTGGCTCAAACAAGCCGCCGGAAAGCTCATCGATTTCACGAAGAACATCGACATCGGCGCGAACGGATTCAACCAGTGGGCACAGCTCACAACTTGGAGGACACGAGATGAGGAACAAGAACCGATTCAGTAGCACGCTCACATTAAGCCTGGCGCTCGTTGCCGTATCCGGATCAGCCGCCGGAACTGCCGCCGCTGGCGAGAAGCGGGACTCGAATAACTTCTGCACGCAGACAGCGAACTCGCTCAACAAGGCCTGCGGATTCGAAGCGCTGGATGAGTACTGGCTGGCAGTCGCGATCTGCACGAATGAATCAAACGACATCGACCGCAGCGAGTGCCTCAACGACGCCTCTGCTGCCAAGAGCGAAAAATCGCAGCTCTGCAGAGAACAGTTTCAAGGGCGCAAGGATTTCTGCCGGGCTTCGAGCGAGGCTCGCTACGACCCCAACTTCGATCAGCAGTTGTTCGAAACCGATTACACCGCCCTCCCTGCCCTCAACCCCTACTTCCCGATCCAAATCGGCAATCACTGGGAGTTTGCTGGCGGAGGCGAGACGGTTACCGTCGACGTCTTGAATCAGACCAAGTTGATCGACGACGTGACCTGCATCGTCTCGCGCGACATCGTCTACAAAAACGGCGAACTCGTTGAAGCGACCGATGATTGGCTGGCGCAGGCCAAGGACGGAAACATCTGGTACTGCGGCGAGGAGGTCAAAGATTACGAGACCTTCCCCGCCGACAACCCTGCGCTCCCCGAACTGGTGAGCATCGATGGAAGCTTCAAGGTCGACCGTGACGGCACGAAGGCGGGCGTGTTGTACCCGCGCTACCCGATCGAAGGTCAGGTCTACCGCGAAGAGTTTTCACTCGGCAACGCCGAGGATATTAGCGAAGTGGAGTCTGCCGATTACACCTACGGAGACGATGAAGACCTCGACCAATGGGTGCCTGCTGACCTAGGGGCACTGATGTGTGGTCGCGGCGGCTGCTTCGTCACCGAGAATCGGAGCCTGACCGACCCAACCTCGCTGGAGCTGAAGTACTACACCCCAGGCATCGGGGTCTTTCTGCAGGTCAAGCCTGACGTTGGCGAAATCGTTCGGCTCACGAAATGCAACATGGACGCGCGCTGCGACCGGTTGCCCAGACGCTGACCTCGACCGCCCCTCGGCGCCGGGCGCCGAGGGGCGCACAGTCCACGTTTCAAGGGAGGAACCACCCATGATCAACACATCCAGGATCGCGGCACTGACCCTCGCGACGCTCACCGCCGCGGCGAGCAGCCTCGGCGGTGCTCGCGCTGCCGATAGGGCACCCGACCCTTGCCGCGCCACCACGCAGGCCGTTCTCGAGTCATGCAAGACCGGAGTGAGGAGCGATGCTCTGCTAGCGGGGGCCAACTGCATCAACCTCTCCGATAACAGCGCAAGGAAAACCTGCTCGCAAGAAGCGACCGCCAACGCCAAAGATGCCATGCACGAATGCCGCGATCAGGCCGATGCCCGGCAAGACGTATGCAAGCACCTCGGCGGTGGCGCTTACGATCCCACGATCGATCCTGTCAACTTCGTCAGCACCATCGACAATCCGTACTTCCCGCTCACCCCTGGAACGACGTACTTCTTCGAGGGACAAACCGCTTCCGGCCTGGAGCGCGGCAGGTTTTCCGTAACCCACAACACGAAGACGATTCTCGGCGTGACGTGCGTCGAGGTTCACGACTTTGTCACGCTCAACGGTGAGCCGCTCGAGGACACACTCGATTGGTTTGCACAGGACCGTGACGGAAATGTTTGGTACTTCGGCGAGAACTCCAAGCAGATCGAGAACGGGTTGGTTGTCGGCGTCGAAGGCTCGTGGACAGCGGGCATCAACGGCGCGAAGCCGGGCATCGTCATGAAGGCGCATCCGGCAGTTGGTGATTTCTATCGCCAGGAGTTCCTGCTTGTCGACGCCGAGGACCTGGCCGAGGTGATTAGCCTCAACGAGTCGGTCAGCGTCCCTGCGGGTGCCTACAATCGCTGCGTGGAAACCGCCGAGACATCACCTGTTTCGCCCGAAGACCTGGAGCACAAGTACTACGCGCTGGGAATCGGCAACGTGCTGGTAATCGACGTGGCGACGGGTGCAAGAGAGGAGTTGGTGAGGATCGAGACTGAGTGAAGCCTTGCCCGGCCCTGGTGGCACCGCGGACGCC
The DNA here is from genome assembly GCA_031395565.1 of Acidobacteriota bacterium. Classification (GTDB taxonomy): domain Bacteria; phylum Acidobacteriota; class Polarisedimenticolia; order J045; family J045; genus JANNUT01. The sequence goes on from JANNUT010000068.1 coordinate 19,020, forward strand.
GATCGGCCCCGCGGTGCCACAGCCTTCATCGATTCTTAATGAGTTTGCTCGCTGCCAAACTCGCACAATCGGCTATTCGCCTACACTTGGCAGAAGGAGTCGCTCCATGCGCAGACTGCAGCCCCTCTACTGGGTGTTCCAGGCAACAGCATCGTCACGCTGGCGCACCCTCCTCGGCATGATCAGAGACACGAGTTCTGCCAGCATTCCGGCGTTGCTGCTTGGTGTTCTAGCCATCACGACCGCCGCTGCCGGTTCACACTCCGGTGGTTCCAAGCAGTGGACCAAGGAGTTTCTCGAGGCGCCGTGTGTCTGGTCGTCCAACGGCATAAGCGCGTACTTCGTGCTTCAACCGGGCTACCGCCAAGTTCTTGAAGGCCGCGAAGGCAGAGACAGCATTCACCTAGAGATCACCGTGCTCGACGAGACCCGAACCGTCAAGGGCGTCGAGACGCGCGTGATCGAAGAACGGGAAAGCGCCAACGGCGAACTGGTCGAGATCTCCCGAAACTTCTTCGCCCTCTGCGGCCCCGCCAACGATGTCTTCTACTTCGGTGAAGAGGTCGATATTTACAAAGCTGGCAAGGTCGTGAAACATGAAGGAGCTTGGACCGCAGGCGTGGCGGGAGCGCGGGAAGGCCTGTTCATTCCTGCGCGGCCACTCGTCGGCGCGCGGTTTTATCAGGAAATAGCACCAGGGGTGGCCATGGACCGGGTCGAGATCGTGAGCGATAACGAAACGCTCGAGACCGCTAGCGGTGAGTTTTCGCACTGCATCAAGCTCGAGGAGACTTCGCCGCTAGAGCCGCTTGCCCGAGGGTACAAGCTCTTCGCGCCCGGCGTTGGGATTGTCGTGGATGACAAGCTCGTGTTGACGAAGCACGGTTTTTCGAACCGAGATAAACCATGATCGAGGACGCACGCACTCAATCGCGTGCATGTCGGGAGCTTGCGTCAGTCCAGGCCACTCGGTTCGCGCTCATTGTCGCTGTTCTTGCCGCGGCCTTCACCCCCTATGGCGTTTCACAGAGCCGCACCTCGTGCGCGCTCATCGGGACCGTTACCGACAACGCAGGCGCCCCGCTACCGGGGGCCGAGGTCGAGATCACGAGCGCTGCGCTCATCGGGGGTGCGAGAGAATCCTCGACCGATCGGCGTGGAAGGTTCCGCTTTCTCGAGCTACCGCTGGGCGAGTACTCGGTGACCGCCTCGCTAGACGGCTACAGTGAGGCACGCGCCGAACGTGTGCGACTCTCGATTGGGCTCAATACGGAGGTCGCGATCCGCTTGATCCCATCTGGCGGAGAGCAGAGCGTCGATGTCGTCGCGAGTCCGTCGGCGATCGACCCGATGTCGTCGGCCGTAAGCACCGTTCTTCCGAAGGAATTCCTCAGAAACATCCCGGCCGATCGGGACCCTTCACACACGCTCAACTTCGCGCCAGGTATCAACCAGGAATCGGCCTACGGCGGCGGAGAGGAAGCTGGTAACGCCTACCAGGTGGATGGCGTCGACATCTCCGATCCGGAAGGCGGCGCCCCGTGGTCGTTCTTCAACTACAGCCTGACCGAGGAAGTACAACTCGTCGGACTCGGCGCTCCTGCCGAGTACGGTGGGTTCACCGGCGTTGTCTTCAACAGCGTGACGCGTTCGGGTGGAAACGATCACACGGGAACCGCGGAGTTGTTCTATACCGACAAGTCGCTCACCGGAACCAACTCCGACGAGTTGGCAACCATCGAAAGCCATCGCGAGGTCAGCGTGTCAGTCGGTGGACCAATCCGCAAGGACACGCTGTGGTACTTCGCCTCGGCGCAGTACGTGCGGGATCTCGCCAGCGAAGGTGGACCGATTCAAACCCAGACCGATCCGCGCGTATTTGGAAAGCTGACGTGGCAGGCAACTCCTAATAGCCTGCTTCAGGGCTGGCTGGAGTGGGATCACACCAAAGTGATTGGACGCAACGCGGATGAATTCACGCCACTCATCGCCACCACGGGCGAAGACAATCCGGAAGTCGTCGGCAACATCACGCTGCGAACGATCCTTTCGCCGAGCGCAATCCTCGACGTGTCGTGGGCTGGCTATTCCGGCAGTCGCCACTTCGATCCGCAAAACGGTTTCGATATCCCAGGCCGCGTGGATGCGCAGACCGGAGAAGCGTCCGACAACGCGAGCCTCTTTGCCGTGCTCGATCGAAACCGCAATCAACTCAACGCGTCGCTGAGCCAACACGTCGAGCAGTTCATCAAGGGCGAACACAACTTCAAGTTCGGCCTGGAACTCGAGCAGTCGAGCGTGCGCAATCGGGCCGCGCATCCAGGCGGTGTGTTCTTTTCCGACAACGAGGGACCCTCGATCGACCCCAGCACCGGCCTGGTCGATACCTATACACTCGGATTCTTTGGCGGCGGCTACCAGGTCGCTGCGAGAAACCGCCGCCTGTCGCTCTACGCGCAGGACTCATGGCGGGTAACATCGCGAGTCACGCTGAATCCAGGCCTGAGAGCGGACCTCAATCGCGGCAGCGTTGCGGGTGACACTGTGTTTCAAACCAACCCGCTCGCGCCGCGGCTCGGCGTAACTTGGGACCTCAACGGACGTGGAAGATCGATCTTGAAGGCGCACTACGGCCGCTATTACGACGCACTCTACAGCGGCTTTTATCAGTACCTGGACCCTGACGCGTTCGCTCCGCAAACCACCACGCAGACCTTCGACACCAGCGGATTCGAGCAAACGATCGCTACCGTCTCGAGCCGGCGGTTCATCGCCGCCCCTTCGCTTCGTCACCCGTATCTCGATCAGTACATTCTTGGAGTCGATCAAGAGCTTGGCCGCGGCAACGTGGTCAGCGGCACGTTGGTCTACCGGCGCAACACCGACTTCATTCAGATTGTCAGTCGCGACGGTCAGTTCGTTCCCGTGCGCGGCGTAATTCCGGGAACGGGCCAAGCGGTGACGCTGTTTGACTATCTCAACCAAGATAGCGATGTGTTGATGGTCGAAAACTCCCCTGGCTTGGAACGTACTTATCGCGCCGCGATTTTGTCTTTCACGCGCCGGCTCAAAGACAACTGGCAACTCTCCGCTTCGTATGTGTACTCACAGGCGCGCGGCAACGTCGACAACTTGGGCGCCGATTCGAGTCCGATCGAGTCCAACACCTCAGACTTCATCAGTCAGCTGCTGCAAACGCCCAACGCACGCGTCAATTCCCAAGGCCGCATGACCCACGACCAAACCCATCAGGTCAAGCTCCAGGGAACATGGCTCGTCCCGGCGTGGCATACCCAGTTCTCCGCCAACTACACCTTCCATACCGGCGACACCTGGACGCCGGTGACAAGTTGTCTGCTGACCGACGACGGCAACGGTGTACTCGGTGATGGCATCCGCGGCTGCCATTCGTTTGTGCAAGGTCAGGTAGCGTACCTGGCACAACCGCGCGGCTCGCAAAGGCTTCCGTCGAGAAACGAGCTCGACCTTCATGCCGAGTGGACCCACGACGCCGGTAGCTCGGCGCAGTTGACGCTGTTGGTCAACATCTTCAATGCGACCAATCAGGGGCGAGCCACCGAAGCTGAAACGCGCGTCGGTCCCGAACTCGGCAGTACGGCCACGGTAAACTTCCCGCGCAACATCCGGCTCGGCGCTGCGCTCTCTTGGTAGCGTGAAGACTTTCGGCCTGAGGCCGGCTGCTCCTCTCACAACACAGTCGAGGGTTTTGCTGCATTTCTCGCGCTTCCCCCGCTAGACTCCAACTCGATGCATCCCCCCCTGCCGTCATGGATCGATGCGGCGCTGCCGAGCTTGCTGCGCCACGCGTGCAGCGCACCGGGTGCCCCGCAGTTGAGCATCACCTCACCGCTCACTGGCGCGCGCATCGCGACCGTGCCGCGCGCCACCCCGGCGGATGTCGAGCCCGCACTCCTGCGATTGCGCCACGCGCAACGCCACTGGGCTGCAACGCCGTTGGCCGATCGCGCCCAGGTGTTGCTGCGATTTCACGACATCTTGCTGCGGCAGCAAGCACAAGCGCTGGACTTGGTCCAGCTCGAAGCCGGCAAGACACGCGCCCAAGCCTTCGAGGAACTGATCGACTCGGCACTCGTGGCGCGGCACTACGGTGTCAACGCCGCACGTTATCTGGCGCCGAAACGGCGGCGCGGTGCATTTCCGGTGATCACGCGTGCCTGGGAGTTGCGGCATCCCAAAGGGATCGTCGCCATCATCTCGCCGTGGAACTATCCACTGTCGATGGGGATTACCGACGCGCTCCCGGCACTCTTGGCAGGCAACGCCGTGCTCGCCAAACCAGATCTGCAAACGCCGGTTACGCTGCTGTGGGCGATTGAACGTTTGATCGAGGCGGGGCTGCCACATGACGTGATGTTGGCGCTGTGCGGCGATGGTCCCGAATTGGGACCATCGATCATTGCGGGTGCCGACTACTTGCAATTCACCGGCTCGACCGCAACCGGTGTCGTGATCGCGCGCGAAGCCGCCGCCCACCTGATCGGCTGCTCGCTCGAACTCGGCGGCAAAAACGCGATGTTGGTACTGCCGGATGCGAACCTGACCGCAGCCGTCGATGGCGCGGTGCGCGGCTGCTTCCCTTCAGCCGGTCAGTTGTGCATTTCGATCGAGCGCCTGATGGTGCACGAGAGCCTTTACGAGCGATTCCTCGCCGAGTTCGTCGAGCGCACGAAGGCGCTGGTGCCCTGCACCGCAGTGGGCTGGCAAGGCGACATCGGCCCACTCATTTCGGCGCGACAACTGGCACGAGCGATCGACCATGTTTCCGATGCCGTGGCGAAGGGCGCTACCGTGCGCGCGGGAGGCCGCGCCCGGCCCGACATACTGCCCTTCTTCTTCGAACCAACGATTCTTACCGGTGTCACGGAGCAGATGACTGTGTGTGCCGAAGAGACCTTCGGACCGGTGGTCTCGGTCTCGTCATTTCAAACTATCGACGAGGCCGTCGCGCGCGCCAACGCAACATCGTATGGACTCAACGCCAGCGTGTGGTCACGCGATGTCGATGCGGCGCGTACCGTCGCCGCGCGGTTGCAATGCGGCACGGTCAACATCAACGAATCGTATGCCGCGGCCTGGGCCTCGGTTGCAGGACCGATGGGAGGCTTCAAGCGCTCGGGCTTGGGACGGCGGCATGGCTGGGAAGGAATTTCCAAGTTCACCGAAGGACAAACCGTTGCAGCACAACGCTTCATGCCGATTGGAGTGCCGCGCGGTTGGGCCCCGCAGCGGTTTGCGTCGCTCGTCACCAGCGCGTTGAAGTTGATCCGGACGCTGCCTGGGCTCAGGTAATCGCGCGGAGGCAGCATGGAAAGGCTCGCAGGGTTTATCGGAGCAACGGTCGGCGGTGCGATCGGTTGGTGGCTCGGGGAGTTCGTGGGAATCATGACCGCCGTCGTCCTCAGCGCGTTCGGTTCCGGAATCGGGTTTTATTACGCCAGGCGCGAAGTTCAGCGCTGGCTCGATCGACGACAACGCTCAACGTCGCGTAAGTTGCGCACGCCTTCGAGTGCATCCGAGAGATCGAGCGGCACCTCGACGAAGCTGTGCCGGGTGTCGAAACCTGGTCGGCTCTGGGAAGAGGCAAACGGCTTCCTACGCGATGCCGACCACGCGCCGAAGATTCTCGCCGTAGCCAGAATCCCGGTGTTTGTCCAGGCGCTGTCCGAGGAAGTTGGTCGCGTCGCCGCTGAGACCAAACACAGGCTCGATAGCAACCAGTAGCATTCACTTTCTGCAGCGGCCTTCCAGCGATCGTCGCGCAGGCAGACACCAACGCCTCGAGGTTTTTGACACGCCATGAAGAAGCGAGAACTGATCAACCTGGGAATCCCGCCGGGCAACGCCACTAAGGTCGCGTTCAAAGCGATTGCGGCGGCGCGAGCCGCGGGGCTCGATGTCGCCCAGATGCGCTCGCAGATCACAGCGCTCGCCGCAAATCCCATGCTGTTCCGCGACGATGCGCTGTTTGGTGAACTCGCGCGCGCACTCTCTCCTGATCGAAACAGCCTCGCGCCGTTCGTGCCGCGCGACGAGCCCGCACCCTACAAGCAATGGGGCCGGGATCTGGAGCCAGCCGCGGTAACGCAGTTGATCAACGCCTGCAGCCTGCCGATCACGGCGCGCGGGGCCTTGATGCCCGACGCCCACCCTGGCTACGGCTTGCCGATCGGTGGTGTGCTCGCCACGCGCGATGCGGTCATCCCCTACGCCGTCGGCGTCGACATTGCTTGCCGCGTCAAGCTTTCGGTCTTCGATTTGCCGGCCTCGGCGATTGAAACTCGTGCTGGCAAACTCGCGGCGCTACTTGAAGAGGAAACACGATTCGGGATTGGAGCCAGCTTCAAACAGCGTCGTGTTCACGACGTGATGGATGAGGATTGGTCGCTCATCCCGCTCACTCAGCAACTCAAGGACAAGGCGTGGTCGCAGCTTGGTACCAGCGGCAGCGGCAATCACTTCGTCGAGTTCGGCACCGTGCAATTGGGCGAGGCAACGTTGGGTCTGGCGCCAGGAAGTTATCTGGCGCTGCTGAGTCACAGCGGCAGCCGAGGCTCTGGCGCCACAATTGCGGCCCATTTCAGTCAGCTCGCCATGGCGCAGCACAAGCAGCTGCCATCCGCGCTGAAGCACTTGGCGTGGCTCAGTCTCCAAAGCGCCGAAGGTCAGGAGTACTGGCAGGCGATGGAGTTGATGGGCGAATACGCCGCCGCCAATCACGCCTGCATCCACCGCTACATTCGCGAGCGCTTGGGTGCGCAGACACTGCTCGACATCGAAAACCATCACAACTTCGCGTGGCGCGAAGAACACGATGGCGAGTCGCTGATCGTGCATCGCAAGGGCGCGACACCGGCAGGGGTTGGCGTTTTGGGCGTGATCCCAGGATCGATGGCCAGTCCCACATACGTCGTGCGTGGCAAAGGCAGCGTCGACGCACTCGATTCCGCCGCGCACGGCGCCGGTCGCGTGATGAGCCGCACCGCTGCCAAGCAGCGTTTCACCCTGAAGCAGCTCAAGTGCGCGCTCGAAAAAGGTCGTGTCACGCTGTTGTCGGCAGGGCTGGACGAAGCACCGATGGTCTATAAGGACATCGACGCGGTAATGGCTGCGCAAAACGACTTAGTCGAGCCGCTCGCTGCGTTTCATCCACGCATCGTCAAGATGGCGCCAGGCAACGAGCCGCCGGAGGACTAGAGCTGCTTACCCGAACGCGGACCGAATCCGCGCGGGCGTTACGGTTCTACCGCCTCTTCCGCCTCGTCGACAGGCGGAGTCTCTTCTTCTTCGCGCACGATGCCAGCCTTGGCATCGGCAGCGATTTGACGCCGGCGAGCGATCTTCTCGGCCGCCTTGCGCTTCCGTTCGGTCTCACGTTGACGCCTCGCAAACGAGTTTTGGTTTTTTCCCATGCACACCTTCCTATTCAGGTTGAACGTCGATCATCTCGCCTCGCACACAGGGCTGCCGCCCCGGGTGGGCCTATGCACTCTGCGCTCTGGAGCCAGGTACGGCAATGACGCTTGCCAGATCTGCGCTTGAGTCGCTGCGATCGGACGACGTTCGATCAGTGGTGCTGTGGACGCCAATCGAGCCAGTGCGCTCATGGGCCAAGGGGCCCTGTGGGATAGGTCAGGCGCCTACTACCCCGCGTTCGTAGGCCCGCAGGCAGTAGGGATTTGTTGAATTCGACCATTTCACTAGAAATACGCGAGCTGGCACGCTTCGTGCTGCTTGAGTCAACTACTCACCCAGTCCGGCGCCGAAACAGGCGCTTGCTCGATGGCCCGCTGCGTTTTCGAGCTTAGAGGCACACAAGTGAAACATCGCGAGATCCGCTTGGATCATGATTCACGTGTTCGAGACGTGGATGAGGAGACTCATACGCGTTCTGAGTTTGCCGACGCACGACGAGACCACGCCGCGCAACCACACGCGTCGCATTTTGCGGCCGTCGCGAGTGCCGCTCTATTCCTCACGAGCGCGGTGCTCGCTGGCAACGCACTGGTCCCTAGTACGCTCACTGTCGATGAGTCGACCTTCCACGCGATCGGCTTCCGTTACATTGTTGACGGTGACGACGACAAGGACGCGACACTGACCGTGAGTTGGCGTCGCCTCGGAGATGTAAGCTGGCAGCAGGGTCCGGCCGGGTTGCGAATTAACGGCGAGCCTGCCGGTATCAACGGATGGATCAGCGGCAACCTATTTGCGGGCAGCGTCCTGGATCTGACGCCTGGCGCGTCATATGAGGTCCGGTTAGAGCTTGCCGACCCGGACGGCATCACCGGTCCCGCATCGCAGACGATCACCGCGTCAACCCGCGCGGTGCCGGTGAAGATCGCAGGCCTTCATCTGCTTCACGTCTACACGTCATGCTCGGGGACGGGGAAGTTGCAGCCTTGCTACACCGACCTCGTCAGCGCGGCGACCGCGACGGTGCCTGGAGACGTGGTGCTGATCCACGCCGGCACGTACGCCTGGATGACGCGGATCGATCTTTCGTTTCTCTCCTCGCGCGCCACGAGCGAAACGCTGCCGATCGTCTTTCGCGGCGAAGACCGCGACACGGTAATTCTCGATCACGGGGTCGCACCACGTGGCAGCACTCAAGAGATGTTCGGTCTCGTCGGCACGAAGTACCTGCGTTTCGAATCGTTTACCGTCAAGAACGCAGGAACGGTGTTCTACGCGCGCGACGCTGTTGGGCTCGTCGTGAACCGGGTGAAGTTGGAAAGTGTCTATGCGGGCGTGGGTGGTGCCGACTCTCCCAAAGGAAAGGACCGCGGTTGGTGGATCGCCGACAACGACATGGTCGGGTGGAACACGCAGTGGTATCCCTACAGTTCACCGGGCACATCGATCTCGGGGATCGGCATCCGCGTTTACGGAAAAGGGCATGTCGTCGAGTACAACCGTGTTGGCAAGTTCTGGGATTGCATCGCGCACAGCGACACTGGCGGCGGACAGGTGACGAATGCGCTCGTGGATTGGAGAAACCCACCCTCGGTCAATATGGATCTCAACAACAACGATCTTTATGAGTGTTTCGACGACGCGCTCTCTGCTGACTACGGCTTTCACAATCTCAGGATTTTGGAAAATAGAATCACCAACAGCCATACGGCGATCAGCATTCAACCTGTTTACGGAGGGCCGACGTACGTGCTGCGCAACGCAGCGTTCAACATGGCAGCGAACTCGTTCAAGCTTCACAACCAAGCCGTGGGTACAGAGGCTTACCACAACACATTCGCCGTTCACGACATTGCCTGGCAGTGCGATGCAGGGTGGCTCAACGCTCGGATTCGCAACAACCTGATGCTGGGTAATCCGTCGACCGCAAGCTACTCGGTAGCGACCGGCACCCCCCGCGGCGACGCGCGCAACGCCATCGACTACAACGGCTATAGCGCCTCGACCGGCTCGAACCTCGTGAGATGGAACCGGGCTGCCTACGGTGCGGCCGCGAGCTATGCGCGCTATCGCGACTTGGCAGCGTTTTATGCAGGCGAAGGGTTCGAGCAGCACGGGCGCATTGTCGACTACTCGATGTTCGACAACGCCTGGTTCCCCGCCGGCGAAGGCACCACGTACCGGCAGGATGAGGCTCGCCTTACGCTGCGCCCTGCCGCGCTCGCTGTGGATGCTGGCGTGCCGATCCCGGGCATAAATGCTGGATGGCGCGGCAGCGCACCCGACCTCGGCGCCTTCGAGTACGGGGCTTCCCTCCCGACTTATGGACCACGCCCGCTGCTGCCGGGCGAGGCCAGCGATCCACTCGGTGCAGGCGCACTGCTGAAAATCGTGCGACGCGGCACGCAGTACGACCTCAGCTGGTCGGCGCCGCTCGATGGCGCCACGCCGGAGCGCTACAAGCTTTACAGCACGCCACTCGCGCTCGGATTTACGGCATCGTGCGAGGCCGACCTCGGCACTGGCGTCTCGGCAACACTCGGGTCACTCACCGCCAACCGTGGCTTTGTTGTGGTCGCGAGGACGAGCGCGGGCGAGGGTCCCTACGGCTGGGCGAGCAACGGCGTCGAGCGTCCACATGCAACCGTCGCGTGCCCGTAGCAAGGCGCAACCGAGCGATTGCTCCAGGCCCGTAAAGCGTGGCGAGGTAGGCAGTTTCCTCTGGCAGTGTCCGCCAGGCTGGAACTGGTTCTGCGCACGCGACTCTCGCAAACGACAGCTGTTTGGCTGACGAATGAGGTTCTGTTAGTTTGACCCCCTCCGAGACTTCCGAGTTGCCGGCGAGGCGTGGTTTTCTCCTGAGGGAGAGGGGCAATTAGTGGCTGAAGAGAGAAGGCTGACTACCCTGAGATACCGACTCATCGCGTTGGCCGCGATGGTGTTGGCAGCCTCTCTCATCTTGCCGGCGGCAAACGCCGCCGTTCAGTGGCCGCTCCGACTTTCTTCCGATGGCCGCCAACTTCTCGATGATGACGGCGTGCCGTTTCTAATGGTCGGCGACTCAGCCTGGGCGCTGCTGGTCAATCTGTCACCGGCCGAAATGGACCGCTATCTCGACGATCGTGTCGCGAAGGGCTTCACGACGCTGATCTTTCGCGCGATCGATGCAGATCCGGCAGTGGGCGGCACCACGGACTATCAAGGTCAGACTCCATTCACCAACGGTCCCAACGACTGGAGTCAGCGCAACGAGAGCTACTGGCAAACGGTCGATACACTGATGGCAAAAGCAAGGGCGCGGGACCTGTTGGTGATTTTTATCCCCGCCTATCTCGGATATCAGTGCGGCAGCGAAGGCTGGTGTCAGTCGATGAAGTCGCAAACCGATGCCGCGATGTACGACTACGGCCGGTTCATTGCGAGGCGCTACAAGGCGTACGCCAACGTGCTGTGGCTCGATGGTGGCGATTGCGACGTCACTTCGTACGGCACAGCCGTCGACCGAGTGATCGCGGTGAAGAACGGCATCGAGTCGATCACCCCGGGGTTATTGCGGATAGGACATACGCGCCGCAACGATGAGGCGGCCGTGGACTATCCATGGATCGATACGCACCCTGCGTACTCCGAGTGCGATCTGTCCTCCGAGAAACTCCGTACTGAATACGACCGCACCCCGGCTCGGCCAGTGTTACTGCTGGAAGGGCGCTACGAAAACGAAGGCGCAACCCCGGCCTGTATTGCAGCGCAGGCGATGTGGTCGTTTCTTGGCGGTGCTATCGGACACATGTTCGGCAACTGGCCAATCTGGAAGTTCGCGCCAGGGTGGGATGGGCCGTCGGGGCTCGGTGCACCCGGCTCGACACAGATGTTGAACATCGGCAAGTTGATGCGTTCGCGCGCTTGGTGGCGTTTCGCGCCTGATTACTCGCACAGCTCTGTTATCTCTGGGTTTGGAACGCTCGGCACCGCCGGCTACGTACCAGCGGCGCGGACCCTCGATGGCCAGACGATCATGGCTTTCTTGGCGGCGACGATCGGACCGATCACGGTCGACATGACTCGTATCGCAGGCGCATCAGCGAAGGCGTGGTGGTTCGATAGCGTCGCAGGTACCTCCACATTGATCGGTTCGTTCGCGACGACGGGCACGCGTAGCTTCACCGCTCCCGCGGCAAACCTCACACTCGTTCTCGACGCCGAAAGTGCCGGGCTCCCTGCGCCTGCGTCAACCGTGTTCCCGCCGCCGGTGCCACTGGCGAGGGTCGGCGGAGTGCGACTGCTGCCTGCGGTCGCAGGACCGAGCAGCACCGTCACGCTGACATTCCAGTGGTCTGTGGTGCCTGGCGCGTCGAGCTACAGGATTTATCGCAGCACTGACTCCGGCGGCCCGTGGAACAGCGCAATCGACGCAGGCTCGACCTGTTTCGACACCAACTTCGATACGATCAACGACACGTGCCAGTTCACCTGGCCCAACGTCGCGCGTGTGCCCAGCGAGTTCTTTCTTTTGACAGGCTACTCCGGTGCCTCCGAGTCCCCTCTGCATTAACAAAAAGGGGACAGGCACTTTTTGAATCGCGTCTGACTCGCGTTCGGGCGTTACGAGAGCGCCATTCTGGTCCGGTCTCGACTATCCTCGCGCTGGAGCTGAACTGACCGTGACCTCCGAGCAACGCGCCCGAGCACTGATTGCGCTTTCGCGCTATTTCGGGACGGACCAAAGCGCGGACTTCTTCCGCGACACGCGTGCCCATTGTCCGCAGGCTGGTATCGAGCACATCCATTCGCTGGCGCAGGGGATCTACAAGCCGGCCGGCTCGCCCTACGCCCTCACGATCTGGAGCCAGTCGGCAGTTGGTGCCTCGGCGGAGATCTACCCCGACTCGTTCGCGCTCCAGGACGACGGGCGTTGGCGCATGGAGTACGCGCCGATGAAAGGGCCGCTGGACAAAGGAGTGAACGCCTCCCTCATGGCCTGCATGCGCGACGGAGTGCCGGTCCTGGCGATCGTCACGGTGGCGCCGAAGACGGCGCGAGGCGGAGCACGCTACCGCCTACTCGGTCCTGCACGGCTAGTGAGCTTCGATACGGCGGGTTCGCGATTTTTGCTGGAGGGGCACTCGACAGCCGTCGCTCACGGCCTCGCCGCCGCGGCTCCACGTGACGACGAACTCGAGGAGGTCGACATTCGCAGCGGTTTGGTCGTTCCGATCCAGATCGGTGAAAAGCGTGAGCGATACGTGGCGAGTCGCGCAGCGCGCGATCAAGCATTCCAGCGAATCGTTCTGGAGGAATACCGCAATCAATGTGCCGTCTGTCAGAGCATCTTCGTGCTCCGCGAAACGGATCGCAGCTACATCGAGGCTCAGGCAGCGCACATCATCTCTGTCGCGAGGCTCGGTCCCGACGATCCGAGAAATGGTGTCTCGCTCTGCCGCAGGCATCACTGGGCTTTCGACAGCGGGTTCTTCTGTGTGACGGACTCGTTAGAGGTGCGCGTGAGCCCCGCGGTTGGGCGAGCGACCCGTCAGCGCTTCGACCTCGAGGAGTACGACACTCAACCACTGGTCCCGCCGGTGCATGAAACCTGCCGCCCGAGTCTCGACGCACTCGCGTGGCACCGACGCGAGGTGTTCAAGGCGAGCTGAGTCGCGCCCGCGTGAAAAGAAATGCCGGGAGTAGGGATCGAACCCACACGACCTTACGGTCAGGGGATTTTATGGGAGTAGTTAAGTGGCAACGAATCAGCAAGTTGCTGATTCGTTGCCTTGTTACGTGTACGAGCGTTACGGGTAGCTACCGTGATTTACGAGCGTTATGGACACTCAGGTGGACACCTGAGATCCGAGATCGTCGAGCTCTGAAGATTGACTGACAGTCCGGTCTTACGCGTCGCCCTACCGTCGGAGGTGTTCACGCACGAACTCACGCGGCGTGATCACCGCGACCCCGCGAAATCCAGATGCGCGCAGGAGGGCCTTGTCACCCGACACCACATGTTGTGCCCCACCAGCCAGAGCACACGCAAGAAACTTGACGTCGTCCGCATCGTCGCAAGCCGTCGCTGGCAACGACGGCGGTAGGACGATGTACGCTTCATAGGTGACGAGATCCAGGATCGCGTCGATGTCGATCGACGGGTACTTGCGATGCAGCCGTTCGCCAACACGCCGATACTCGACAAGGATTTCGGCGCTTGCCACGAGTTCCAACTGACCCTCCGACCATGCGCCGAGGATCGCTGCAGGTGGCCCTGAGAAAAAGATGCCGAGATAAGAACGTTGGTGTCCAGGACGATCCTCATCCGCGTCGGCGGACCGCCTTCACCGCTTTCTGAACGTCGGCTGGTTTGAGTCCGGCACGACGGGCCTGCCCGCGAGCCTTCGCGGCCAAGGTGCGGAATTCGCTCCTCACCGGAGCTGAGATTCGCTTGAGAATCACGACGTCCCCTTCCGCCATGACGAGGAACTGAACGCCAGGTTCAAGTCCGAGCGCTTCTCGAATGTCTTCGGGAATCACGACCTGGCCTTTTGATGAGAGTTTCGTGGTTGCGATGGTTGTCACGCGGTGACCCTCCAGCCGATCTTACTGGTAAGACGATACGGCCGGCACCGGGATGATGCAACTGATCTCTGCGTTCGGGCGTCCAGGGAGTGTCGCAAGCGCACCCGAGGCTCTTAGGACAGTTGGCATCACGACGCATCGATCGACGAAGGCTAGGCGGGGGTAGGAATCGAACCTACGTGACCCTTCGGTCAGGGGATTTCTCAGATTCAAGATCCCGAAACTGCGGAAAGCAGTTGTTGTGCGGTTGTTCCACCAGTAGTCGGGCAGCAGAAATGTCGGCTATGAACTAGGTCTAGGGTGGAAACTGCATGCCCCTGGCGCTTGTCCGCAGGAATCTCGGATCGATTCGCAGCACTCGATTGATACCCTGACCAGCGATTCGGACCCTCGTCCATCCCTTCCCGTGCTCCCAAGTCATGAGAACGACAACTCTCTCGTTAGCGACTGGAAGCCGCCAGCGCATGAAGCAGGCTATGAACGGCTCATCGCTGAGAAACATGCTCGAAAGAACCTCAACCGAACGCGGCGCTCCGTCATCCCCGATTTCTAAGGAAAACCGGAACGTAAATGTGGCGTTTGCCCAAGCGAACGACTCGGTTACTCCAAAATCGCAGAGCTCGACGCGGTCCTCTTTGAGTGGTACGACGAGCGCGTCTGGCTCACCACTAGCCACGTCGGTGGACGCTCTCAGGCCTTGGTTTCGCTCCGCACCGCTGCACTGGTTTTCCTGATCGGCGACTATCGTCGCGATGCGCGCGCTTAGATTGGAAACCGAGTAGGTGTTGGCGGGGTATCCATCTAGTGGACTGTAACAACTGAAACAATAGTATACTCGTGCTTATGGGAAGCACGATCAGGTTGACCAAAGTGGAACAGCACGAACTCAGCCAAAGAGCGGCGAGCCAGGCAGGGCGGGCCGACGAGGCGCGCCGTGCGCGCCTGATTCTCTTGCTCGATGCGGGGCACACATGGGCAGCGATCCGCGGCAAGCTCGACTGTACCGACAGCTTCATC
>JANNUT010000069.1:0-51526 GCA_031395565.1 Acidobacteriota bacterium
GGCGAAACGACAAACAAAAACCCCGCGCGACCAGCTCTTGGTCGCACGGGGTGAAAAACAGGTTCGAGCGTTACTCGAACTATTTCGGCTGCACACCGTGCTGAAGGGGCCGCCCTTCAATTGGGCGCTGATCAACGGACCCAATACGCAAGCAGGCGTGGCACGCGCGGGCTTTTGGACCACGTTGCCTCACGACTTCCACTGGCACATCGAAGTGTTGCCGCGCCTCACACCGCAAGCCGGCTTCGAGTGGGGCACGGGCTTGTTCATCAACCCGACCGCCCCGGAGGACGCTGCGGCGTTGCTACGCGACGCGACGCGATGAACGCGCGCGTGTGGCGGGCCGCTGCGGCTGCGCTGGCTGTGGCGGCGGCGCGTTGCTCCGGCAACGGCGGCACGCCGCCGGCCAGCGACCCGCAACTCGACTTAAAACAACCGGCGCTGTCGGCAATGCTCTGGGCGGCAACGTCCGCCGAACGCCGCGCCTTGTCGTATCAAGCGTTCGCCACAGCGCGACAGCAGCTCGATCGGGCACTGGCCGATACCGCGTGGCGCGCTGACTTGCCGAGGGACGGCCAAGACACTGCCCGCGACATTCGCGCACTCCCTCCCGCGATCGTGATCGATGTCGACGACACCGTGCTCGACACCGCGCCGTATCACGCGGATCAATTGCGCCCCGAACCGCGTCGCCGCTTCGCGGGGTGGCGCGAGTGGATCGAGCGAGCCGAGGCGACTGCAGTCCCCGGCGCGATCGATTTCTTGCGCTATGCGCGCGAGCGCCAGGTGCGGGTGTTCTTCGTGAGCAATCGCGATGCGCTGCTGGAATCCGCCACGCGCCGCAACTTGCAGCAAGCCGGCGTGGTGCTCGACGATGCCACCGGCGGCGACGCTCCCGACGCTGTACTGCTAATCGGCGAGCGCCCCAGCTGGCTGTCGCGCGACAAGTCGCCACGACGCGCCTGGGTGGCTGAATCGCATCGCGTGCTGCTCTTGATCGGCGACGACCTCAACGACTTTGTGCTGGTGTCCGAAGACCTGGCCCAGCGCGATGCGGCGTTGCAACTCAACGCCGAGCGTTTCGGGCAACGCTGGATCGTGCTGCCAAACCCCATGTACGGGTCGTGGGAACGTGCCGCATACGCTGGCGGCAACAACCCCGCAGCACTCGAACCGCTGCTCGGCCGCTGAGATGTGGGCGCTACTCACCACGGTGTCCCGCCGCTACTTCGGACGGCACAGGTTTCAAGTCGCGCTGGTGATCTTGGGCGTGGCGCTCGGCGTCGCGGTTTGGGTCGGGATCGAAACCGCGCGCGCGTCGCTAACGGCGGGAATGCGCGACACCGTCGACAAGGTGGCGGGCAAGGCGCAGATCGAGATTTCGGCGGGCGAAACAGGCGTGCCCGAAGCCACGCTCGACTTGGTGCGCGACCAGCCCGAAGTGTTGGCCGCGTCACCGGTGATCGAGGCGACCGTCCACGCCACCGAGTTTCAAGACACGTCGCTGTTGCTTTTGGGTATCGACTTTCTCGGCGACAAGGAACTGCGCAACTGGACCTTCGACGACGCCGATGTGCTCGACGACCCGCTGGTGTTCTTGGCTCAGCCCGATTCACTCTGCGTCACACGCGAGTTCGCCACACGACACGGCTTGAAACGCGGCGCGTCGCTGGTACTGCGCACGGCGCTGGGCGACAAGAAGTTCACGATCCGAGGTTTGATTGAGCCGACCGGTCCGGGGCGTGCCTACGGCGGCAGCGTGATCGTGATGGACGTCTACTCGGCACAGTATCAACTGGGCCGCGGCGCACGCTTCGATCGGATCGATGTGCGACTCGTCGAGACCGTCCCGCTCGACGATGGCCGCGCGCGCTTGTCCGTCGCGCTGGGATCCGGCTTCGACGTCGGCACCCCCGGAGGCCGCTCCGTCCAACTGACGCAGTTGCTCGACACCTTTGCCGCGACACTGCAGCTCGGCTCATGGCAGGCGATGTTGGTGGCCGTGTTTCTGATCTACAACGTGTTCGCGGTCGCCGCGGCGCGGAGGCGTCATGATCTCGGCGTGTTGCGTGCACTGGGCGCGACGCGGCGACAAATCGCGCGCCTGTTTTTATGCGAAGGGTTGATCTTGGGTCTGGCCGGCACGGCGATAGGAATCGTGCTCGGGCGATTGCTCGCTTCGGGAATGGTTTCGGTGATGCGCCTGGTGATCGAGGCGGGTTACGGATTTAGCGGTGCACCGCCGCAAATCAGGTTGGCGCCCGGCGTGCTGGTGTCGGCGATTGTGTTGGGCTTGGGTGGCGCACTGGCGGGCGCGTGGTGGCCCGCACGGCACGCCAGCCGAATGTCGCCGCTGGAGGCGCTCAGCCGCGGCCGGGTGTTGACCGGAACAGCAACAGAGGCGCGCCCACGAGTCTTGATCGGTCTGGGGTTGCTGATCGTCTCCGCGATCGCAGCGCTGGCCGGAAACAGCGTGCCCCCATTGCTCTTGGCGCTGATTGGTATTCACGGCGCCGCGGTCTTGCTGGGGCCGAGCTTGGTGAGTTTCAGCACTCGTTGCCTGCGGCCGCTCAGCCGGCGTGGCCACACCGAGTTGCAATTAGCGACCGAATCGCTTCACGCGGCACCGCGGCGCACCAATGCCGCCGTGTTGGCACTGCTCATATCGGTGAGCTTCGTCGTGAGCATGGCCGGATTTATCGCGAGCTTCGCCAAGGCGTATACGACCTTCGCCGCCAACGTCATTACCGGCGATTTTTATCTCACCGCATCGCCGCAGTTCATTTCCAAACCACTGCGTTTGCCGCTCGAGTTGTACGAACCGGTGGCCGCCGTCGAGGGCGTGAAGTGGGTCGAGGAATTTCGTTCCTTTCGCTTCGACTACCAGGGGCGCCGCCCGATGGCCGTCTCGTTGCCGTTTGCGAAGACCTATCAGCGCGTGCACGTCGACGTCGACGCGGGCGACGAAGCAAGCGGCAAGGCCCGCATCATTCGCGGTGAGGCAATCGGCGTCTCGACGAATTTCTCGCGGATCTTCAATGTCGGCGTAGGCGACAACTTGACGATCCCCACCCCTACCGGCCCGCTGACACTGCCTGTCGCGCTGGTGGTGCTGGACTTCACCTCCGACCAGGGCGTGGTCTGGTTCGATCGCCGTCTGCTGTTGGAGCGTTTCGGCGACACCAGTTGCGATTACTTCGTCGTGATGCGGCAGCCCGGCGTCGACTTGGAAACGCTGCGGCCGCGGCTGGTCGAAGCACTGCGCGGCAAGGCCGGCCAAATGTTCATTTTTTCGGGGGCAGAGTTTCGCGCCGAAGTGCAAAAACTGTTCGATCAGTTCTTCAGCTTCACCTATGTGCAGCTGCTCATGGCGTTGGTGGTCGCGGTCTTGGGGATTACCAACACGCTGCTGATTTCGGTCATGGAGCGTACCTCGGAAATTGGTGTGCTTCGGGCACTGGGTGCCACACGACGACAGGTGTCGCGCTTGGTGATTCTCGAAGCGTTGCTGTTAGCGACGATTGGCGGCACGATCGGTTTTGCTTTCGGACTGCTCGAGATGCGCGTCGTGGCGGTCAAGCTTTCGTCGATCTTTACCGGGTGGACGGTACCACCGGTGTTCCCTTGGGGTTTCACGTTGGTGTTCGTGCCGCTGTTGTTCTTGGCCAGCGTGATAGCGGCACTTTATCCTGCTCGCCGGGCCGCGTCACTGGCTCCGGCCGAAGCGCTGGCAGCGGAGTAGCAACATGCGCATGACATGCATTGTCCTGTGGATGACCCTAACGATGGACGTCGCACTGTCGGCCACGCCCAGTGGGCGCGAGATCGCCGATCAGGTCGACAAGCGTTCGTACAGCGCCTCGCAAACCTACGTCGGAAAGCTCGACGTCCGCGGCGCCGAAGGCAGCACACAACAAAAGAGCTGGCGCGTCTGGCGCAAGGGCTGGGGCAGCGCCGCGCAATCGCTGTTGGTGTTTACCGTGCCCGCGGAGGTCAAGGGGGTCGCACTACTGACCATCGGCAAGAAAAGCGCACCGGACTTGCAGTGGATGTACACGCCCGCCATCGACAAGAACCGCCGCATTGCACCGCAAGAAAAGAAGACCCGTTTCCTGGGCACGCACTTCAGCTACGAAGACATGGAATTTCGAGATGTCGACGATCGCGACTGGGAATTGGAAGGTGAGGAAACAAAAGACACTCTCGACTGTTGGGTACTCGTCGCCACGCCGAAGACCAGCGAGAAGAGTCAGTACGACAAGATCCGCTACTGGGTACGCAAAGACCTGATGGTGTTTCACGAAGCGCACTACTTCGCCGGCTCTAAGCCGCGACGGATTCTTCGCCTGCTCGACTACAAGACGGTGCAAGGCGTCCCTACCCCCTTGCGCTGGGAAATGACCGATACGGAAAAACCCGGCCTGACAGTGCTGTCGATCGACGAGATTCGCTTCAACGATCCGATCGACGATCGCTTGTTCGTGCCCGGTAACAAGCCCGAGGTGCCGCGTTGACTTTAGGCCGGACCATCGCGTTGCTTGTCTTGATCGGTACGCTGCCGAGCGGCGTGGTTCGCGCTGGTGACGGGGCGAGCAGCGACTGGAAGGGCAGCCTGCAACTGCGCGCCGATCGCTATCGACACTCAACGGACGAAACCCAAGCCTGGATCGATGCGCGCACGTCATGGCATCGCGCGTTGGGCGCTTGGTCGTGGCAAGTCGACGCCAGCCTGTGGGCCGACACGCACGGCGACACGGCACGCGGCGCACAGATTTTCCGACTGGACGATCGCACGGCACTACGACCGCTATTGCGTTTGGATCAGTTTTGGTTGCGCTACCGGCACGCCGATTGGAGCGTTCAACTCGGCCGGCAGCCGATCAGTTGGGGTGTTACCGACACGGTGCGCCCGGCCGATGTGGCAATGCCCTACGACTGGACCGACCCGCTCACCGAACGCCGCCTCGAGCCGATCGCGCTGCGCATCACACGACGCACACTGCGTTCCGAGTGGGAGTGGTTTGCCTCCGAGCCGCCAGCGTTCTCACGGCTTCCGGCAGCGCCCAATCGCTGGGCCAGCGGTGTTGCCCTCGCCGAGTCGCAGCCGGTCTCACGACGGCTCAACCACGTGCCGTGGGGCGTACGCTGGCAGCGGCGCGGCGATCGAGTAGAAAGCAGCGTCTACCTGTATGACGGCTACGACGACACACCGTCCATCGATTTCGTACAGGCGATCGATGGCAACGGCAATCCGATCGGAGGCCCGCGCTTGGTGGCCAGGGCTATCCAGCAGCGTACGGCAGCGGCAGCGCTGTGGGGCGCCGCCGGCCCGGTAACGCTGCGCGTCGAAGCGGCGTACAGCGACAATCGCTACCGGCACGATGCTTGGGTGGGAGCGGTGGAAATGGAGTGGGCGCCCGGTGAGTGGCGCGTGATCGTCGGATACGCCGATACCGCGCTGAACGGCAAAGCCGGCGACTCCTCTAGCACTTTGCAAAGCAGCTTGGATCGCGCCTTCTTGCCCGCACTGTTGGTGCACATCGAACGTGGAGCGCTGACATCGTGGCGCGTCTCGCTGCAAATCATGGCCGGTACGTCTTCGAACCAGCAGCTCGTGCGCGCCGAAGGGTCATGGCCGTTGCCGCACGACCTGCGTCTGACGGCGCGCGCGGAGAGTTTGCGGGGCGACCGCGACACGCTGTTTGGCAGTTGGCGCAACAACGATCGTGTGACGATCGCTACCACCTGGAGTTGGTAGCGCAAGCGCTGACTCGTTCACGATTCAGCCAGGCCCCTCGTCGACGAAGGCGCCCGGCACGTGCTCGATGCTGAGTACGCCGTCACGCGCCTCACGCACCGCAATGATGTCGAAGCGGCAGCGGCGTACGGTTGGCGAGTGTTCCTGCAGCCAGCGCTGCGCGGTGGCAATCACGCGCTGGCGCTTGCGAAGCGAGAACGTTTCCAACGGATCGACACGGCTTCCGGACCGACGGGCTCGAACCTCGACGAATACCAAGAGCGCACCGAGGCTGGCCACGATGTCGAGTTCGCCACCGCGATATCGCACGTTTCGTGCGAGTAGCCGATAGCCGTGCGCCACGAGCCAACGGGTTGCCACGGTTTCGGCAAGTTGGCCACGGCGATGACGCGCATCCATGCGGTCACGATCGGCCGGGACCACCGCTCTGTCGCGTCGGCCCAGCGCAAGCTCTCCCGCGATCGCAACGATGTGGCTGCAGGGACAGTCGCCGCCGGCTAGAAGTTGAGTTTGAAAGCCACCTCGAAGAACCGTCCAAGAGCCCGCTCAGCCGACGGCGTATCACTCGCAACCGAACGCGCTCCGTTGAACACTTGCACTCGCTGGACGCCGGAGATTTCAAGCTCGTTGGAATTGAGCAAGTTGAAAACACTGGCCTGGAACGTCGCCTTGGCGTCTTTGAACTTGAACTCCTTTTGGAAGTTCACATCGAAGTTCCAGGCAGCAGAATTGCGACGGTCGTTTCTCGCGCCGGTCGGGAAGACGTTTCGTTGCGTCTCGAACATTTCATTGCGCTCGAAGCCCGCGCCGCCGGTGAGGTCGGTTGGAAAGTCGATCACCGCTCGCGGACTCGTGATCGAGTAAGGCAGCCCACTCGCGTAGAGCACGTTGGCGCCCAAGCGGAAGCCACCCCACTTGTTGATCAGCACGCGCCCGTTGAGCTTGAAGACGTGTGTTTGGTCTGTGGCAAGCGGCCCGCGTTCATCGTCGGTGTTGGTCGCATCGTTCCCCAACGCTTGGCTGTAGTCTTCGGCTTGTCCCATGGATCGCGACCAGACGTAGGAAATGTTTCCTTCCCAGTTCTGGTAGAAGCGGCGTTGGAGTTCGACGATGTACGCCTCGTATTTGGACGAGTTGAAGTTTCCGATCTGGTAGATGTTGTTGAACAGCGGACTGGCGAGTTGCAGGTCGGGGATTCCATCGGGAAGCTCACGGAATCGCGCCGATCCAACCGCAACCTGTAGCAAGTTCTGCCCCGTGCAATCGGCGAACTCTCCGATCCGCCGGCACTTGGTGAAACGCGACAACTGCCGCGGCGTGAGGTCATCGTAGAACACTGGGACGTGATTGATGTCGGTGTCTTGATACTGATCCTTGTAGTGACGATTGACGTACCGCACGCGAATGCTGGTTTCGCTGGCGACTTCGCGAGCGAAGTCCACCGCGATCTCGTTTTGGTATTGCGAGTTCAGCTTGCGGTCGACTTGCGAAATTTGGAACGCCCGGCCGGTCTCCGTGGCGTCGGGCAGCACTTGGCCTTCCTCGTTGACGTTGTAAGCGTTGGTCAGCGCGCGTGGGCCTTGCTCCGTCACGAACGGTTCGTAGAACGCATCGCCGTACAGTCGGGTGTAGGCGCCCGAGAGTTGCGTGCGGCCGTCGGACTGCGGGTCCCAGGAAACACGAACGGTGCGCGACAGATTGTTGTTGACCAGCGTGTACGGCTGGGTGCTCCTGAACTTGAGTGTTCGTCCAGCCTGGCGGGAAAAGTCGAGGTAGGCGCATTGACGCGGGTTCAAGGCAACCGAGCAGGCCGGCACGCTGGCCGGATCGTCCTCTGGGTCGGCGGTAAACAAGTTGCTGTTGATCGCGACACAAACAGCCGAGTTGTTTCCGGCCGCAATGCAATTGGCGACCTCCTTTTCGAAGATCCGGCGCTCTTTGACAGGATCGACGGGCGAAAAGCCGTCGGCAGAAAGCTCCTCGCGATTCAAACGCAGTCCAACGCTGAACACCAGACTGCTGGCGGGCTGGAACGTATCGGTGAGATACAGCGCGAGATTATTGCCGTTCACTCCGCTGGTTTGAACGGACGGAAAGTAGCGCGTCAACTGCAATCGGCTGGCCGGGAATCTCAGATTATCGAGTAGTCCTCCGGTCAGGTTTTGCAGCGAGATCGGCGCCTTGAACAGTATCGTTCGCGAGTCCAGCTCACGCTGAAAGAACGTGCGCTCTAGCAGCATCCCGTATTTGATGTCGTGCGATCCGCCCCACTTTTGGTTGAAGAACTTGGTTGCATCCAAGGCATAGCTGCGGCGTTGGCGCGTGTCGCTGTAGTCCCGCGAATAGGGTCCAGAAATGAACCCCGTGGCGGAGTCGGTACAACGCAACCGGCTCACTTCGGTGCCGTCGATCACGCCTGTCGCACACGAGTTTCGAGCCTCGGGGTTGTGTGGCTTGAACCCGTACTCGACATCAGCAAAGGCCAGCGTGCTCTCCCAGACTGACGTGGGAGAAAGCGTTGCGGTCCATCTCATTGCGTATGTCGGCCCGCCTTGCCGAAAGTCGGCCGCGGCGTCGGCAGGGATGAGTGTTGTAACGCCGGATGGCTCCTGTGTCAGCGGATCGGCGGAGTACTGCACCGACACTCGGTTCTTGCCGTTGACCTGCCAGGTGAGTTTTCCCAGCTCGGTCCGGCCACGCGATTTTTGAACGGCGTCTGCGCCGCCAATCACATTGATCGGCTCGCTGATTTGCGCAGCTTCGACCGCCAAGAGGTACCACAAGTGGTCTTTAGCAATCGGGCCGGAAACGTAGAACGAGGGTTTTCGCCGGGTAAATGGGGCTGGATCGCGATCGCCGGCACCGTCGTTGTTGAGTGTGGCGTCGACCCAATAGAGTGACGCCGAGCCCTCGAACTCGTTGCCGCCACTCTTGATGGTGAGCCGAGCGAATCCGCCGACGGCGCCGCCCATCGACAGATCGGCGCCCGTGTCGACGACTTGGATCTCCTCGATCGCATCGGGGTTGACCTGCGAAAGCCGCTGACCGGTGAGCGGATCGACGTTGCTCACCCCGTCGACCGTGACCTTGAAGTCGCGCTCACGCGAGCCGTGCACGGTGACGTTGCCATCGCCATCGGAGTCGTTGACGCCGGGCGCGAGCACGAGAACATTCTGATAGTCGCGCCCGTAGACCGGCAGGTCGTTGAAGAACTCAGCGCTAATGCTGGTGGTGCTCTCGGTCTTGGCGACATCGACCACGGATCGCCGGCCGACCGTGGTTACTTCATCCACTTGTGAGGGGAGCAGGACGATCACCAGTCTCGTGGTCCGTCCGGCCACGACCTGGGCGTTGGACTGTGTCGCGGCGCTGAAGCCGGGCGCCGTCACCGAGACGACATAGCCGCTTCCCATAGGCAGGTTTGCGAAAAGCACGACGCCGTCGACGCTCGTCAGATAAGACTGCGGGGTGAATGTCGATTGCGGGCGAGAGAGTTCGACCGTCGCTCCCGGCAAGGTCTCGCGCTTGCTGCCGGTTCGCTCGTAGACGCTCACGCTGAGTGAGCCGGTTTGCGCCCAAGCGGCCGAAACCGCCAGCATCGCGAGCGCCGCGGCGAGTCCTGCCTGCATCGGGCGAATCAGCCGCATCCCAACCTCCCCCAGTTTCCGGTTGTTGCCGTGGCGCCGGTTAGATCTGCTTGAGCCGCGGTCCCTTCGGTGTGTCTTCGACCACCCATCCGAGGGCGGCAATCGCGTCGCGCAGCCGGTCCGACTCGGCCCACTGCTTTGCCGCCCGCGCAGCGAGACGATCTTGCACCAATCCCAGCACCTCGGGCGGCGCTTGTGCTTCGACCTCATCCCAAGGGAGCAGCGCGCCCACCACGCGATCGGCTTGAAGGAAGAATTGTTCGATGTGCTCGACGTCCCCTTGTGTCAGCTCGCGGCGGTCGAAAGCGGCATTCCCCTCGCGCACCAGCTTGAAGACCTCTCCGATGGCGCCCGAGATGTTGAGATCATCGTCGAGGCACTCACCAAACGCGAGCAGGGCTTGGTCGGCGCGCGCCCCAAAGTCACCGGCCTTGCCGGCCTGCGCGTCCGTCAAACGGCCGCGGAATTCGTCGATCCGGGCGAGTTCACCTTTGGCCTGCTCCAGCGCCTTGAACGAAAAATCGAGGGACTTGCGGTAATGGGTGCCGAGCAACACGTAACGCAGCGTTCGCGGTTGATGCCCTCGCTCCAACAGGTCCCGCAGCGTGAAGAAGTTGCCGAGCGACTTGGACATCTTCTCGCCTTCCACGACCAGATGGGAGGCGTGCATCCAGGTGTGCACGAAGGTGCAACCGGTGGCTGGCTCGGACTGCGCAATCTCGTTCTCATGATGCGGAAACTTGTTATCGACCCCGCCGGTGTGTAGATCGAACGTTGGCCCTAGGTACTTGATGGCCATGGCCGAGCACTCGATGTGCCAGCCCGGACGGCCCGGTCCCCACGGTGAGTCCCATACCGGCTCTCCTGGTTTGTGGCCTTTCCACAGCACGAAATCGGCTGGGTCGTCCTTGGCGTATTCGTCGGCGTCGATGCGCACACCACTGCGCAGCGCTTCGCGCTTGAATCCCATCAGGCGTCCGTAGGCAGGGAACGAGCCGATGCGGTAGTAGACCGATCCGTCCGCCGAGTACGTCAGCCCCTTGGCTTCGAGCTGCTGGATCATCGCGATCATTTCGGCAATGTGCTGTGTGGCGCGCGGATAGTAATGAGCAGGCTCGAGCCGGAGCGTCGCGACATCCTCGAAGAACGCTCGCGTAAACCCTTCTGTGAACGGGCCGATCTCCACCCCCGCTTCGTGCGCCTTCTTGATGATCTTGTCTTCGATGTCGGTAATGTTCATGACATGCAGCACATCCAAGCCGCGCCATTCGAGATGTCTGCGCAGCAAGTCTTCCCAAGCGAACGTCCGGAAGTTACCGATGTGCGCGTAGTCGTGGACGGTCGGTCCACAGGTGTACAAACCGACGTGGCCAGCCACCCGTGGTTTGAATTCTTCCGTCTGTTTGGTGAGTGAGTTGTAGTAGCGGATCATGAATGCGAATGGCCGGGTGGGACGAATCCCGCCCGGCCTGAATTGAGATCGCTTTGGATTAGAAGTTCAACTTGAACGCGACCTCGAAGAACCGGCCAAACGGCCGGAAGCTTGCTGGGATGTCGCGATAGCTGACGAGTTCACCGTTGTACTGACGCACGCGCTCGACGCGCAGAATCCGGATCTTGTTCTCGTTGAGCAGGTTGAATGCGCCCACCTGGAAGGTCGCCTTGGCGTCTTTGACCTTGAACTCCTTTTGGAAGTTCACATTGAAGTTCCAATTGGAAGGATCGCGACGGTCGTTACGTTGGCCGGTAGGGAACGTGACACGTTGTGTGACGAACTGCTCGTCACGCCCGGCGCCCACGGAACCCGAGAGGTCGGTCGGGAAGTCGACAACCTCGCGCGTCGTGGTGGTCGAGTAAGGCAATCCGGTCTGGTACGTGACGTTGGCACCCAGCCGGAATCCACCCCACTTGTTGATTAGCACGCGGCCGTTCAGCTTGACGACGTGACGCTGATCGGTCGACAGCGGACCCTTTTCGTCGTCGGCGTTCGTCGCATCGTCGCCCAGTGCCTGTGCGTAGTCCTCTGCCTGACCCAACGAACGGGACCACGTGTAGGAGACGTTGCCTTCCCAGTTCTGATAGAAGCGCCGTTCCAGTTCGAAAATGTAGGCCTCATAGGTGGCACTATTGAGGTTGCCTACCAGGTACACGTTGTTGAATAGGGGGCTGGATAACTGCAGGTCGGGAATACCGTCAGGGGAGTCGATGTAACGGCTCGTTCCGCCACCAGGACCGCCACCGACACGCGTCTGTACCACCGTAGCACCGGTGCAGTCGGCGAATTGCCCGATGCGGCGGCACCTTGGGAATCGCGCCAACTGACCGGGCGTGAGCTTGTCATAGAAGACCGGAACGTGATTTTTGTCCGTATCCTGATAGAGATCCTCGTAGTGACGGTTGACGTACCGCACTCGGAGGCTGGTCTCGCTGGCGATCTCACGCTGAAAACTGGCGGTGATTTCGTCGTTGTACTGCGAATTGAGATTTCGATCGATCTGCGAAATCTGGAAGGCCGTGCCGGTGGTCTCGGCAGTATTGAGCAATTCATCTTGATCGTTGAGGCTGTAGGAGGTTTGCAGGGCGTCCGGCCCCTGTTCGTTGAGGAAGATCTGCAGGAAAGCGTCGCCGTAGAGTCGCGTGTAGGTTGCCGCCAGTTGGGTGCGGCCATTGCTCCACGGATCCCAGGTCGCGCGAAGCGCTCGTGAGAGATTGTTGTTGACGATCGTGAACGATTCCGGGTTACGGAACTTCAACGTCCTGCCGGCCTCCTGCGCAAACCGCAGGTAATCGCACTGCCGTCGATTGAGTGCAATCGAGCAGGCCGGATAAAGGTTGGGATCGTCGTTTGGTGACGCCGTGAAGGTGGCGCTGTTGATCGCAACGCAAACAGCAGGATTGTTGCCCGCAGCGACACAGTCGACCACCTGCTTTTCAAAGTCGATACGTTCTTTCTGTGGGTTGAACGGTGTGTAACCATCAGCCGACAGCTCTTCGCGGTTGAATCGCAAGCCGAGCTCGAAACTCAAGTTCGAGGCGGGTTGGTAGGTATCCACGAAGTAAAGGGCGAGGTTGTTTCCCTTGGCTCCGTTCTTGAGATCGTCTGGGAAGAAGCGCGTCAAGAGTAGGCGACTCGAAGGGATCGTTCCGAAGTTGATTCCGCCCGGCTCGCCGGAAGGGAAAATGAAGCTCTGCGGGAGTCCGGATTTGAAAAGCTGCGGGCGCGACACGCGGCTGCGCTCATAGTTGACACGTTCGAGCAGCATTCCGTACTTGACATCATGCGATCCGCCCAGCCACTCGTTGAGGAACTTGGTGGCATCCAGGCCGTAGCTGCGACGTTGGCGCGTATCGGCATAGTCCAAGGGGTACACGCCCGACGTGAAGCCGGTTTGTGTGTCGTTGCAACTCAGTGAGCTGATATCGATCCCCTCGAGAGAACCCGTGGCACAACGATTCTTGGCAGAGCGATCGTGCGGGCCGAATTTGTAGTCGACGTCGCTAAACGCAACGGTGCTTTCCCACAACGACGTCGGAGACAAGGTTGCCGTCCACTTAAGCGAGTAGGTGGGGCCGCCGCGCTCGAAGTCGGCGCTCGATTCCGCAGGTGTGAGTGTGTCGACCCCGGCCGGCTCAATGGTCAGCGGGTCAGCCGAGTACTGCAGCGCCAGGCGGTTCTTGGGGTTGGCCTGCCAGGTCAATTTTCCAAGTTCGGTGCTGCCTTTGGTCTTCACCGTTGCGTCCACACCGCCGAGCACGTTGACTGGCTCGGTCTGTTCGGTCACTTCAACCGAGGCTAAGTACCAGATGCGGTCCTTGATGATTGGCCCTGAAACGTATCCCGATGGCTTTCTGCGTTTGAATGGGCTCGGGTCGGTATCACCAGCACCGTCGTTGTCGAACGCCTCATCCACCACAAACAACGACGCTGAGCCTTCGAACTTGTTGCCGCCGCTCTTGATGGTCAAGCGTGCGAAGCCACCGACCGCACCGCCCATCGAAAGATCGGCCCCGGTGTCGACGACTTGGATTTCTTCGATCGCATCGGGATTGATCGCCGAGAGCCGTTGTCCGGTGAGCGGGTCGACGTTGCTGACTCCATCGACCGTCACCTTGAAGTCGCGCTCACGCGAGCCGTGCACGGTGACGTTGCCGTCACCATCGGCGTCGTTGACTCCCGGCGCGAGCACCAACGCATTTTGATAGTCACGGCCGTAGACCGGAAGGTCGTTGAAGAACTCGGCTCCGATGTTGGTTGTAGTTTCGGTTTTCGCAACCTCGACGACCGGCCTTTTGGCGATGACGTCGACCTCTACCTTTTGGGTCGGGAGCATCGCGACGGACATTGGTGTGGATCTGCCTGCGACGACCTGAACATTCGCAACGGGTGCCGAGTTGTAGCCCGTCGCAATGATCGTCAGGACGTAACCACGGCCGGCAGCGATGTTGGCGAACACCGCTTTGCCATCGAGGTCGGTCTGTTGAGACTGCGTGGGGAACTTCTTCTGCGGATCGGAGAGTTCGACCGATGCTCCGGGAATTCCCTCGTTGCCGGAGGACGTTTTTTCGAAAACAGTGACTTCGAGCGAGCCGACTTGCGCCCATGCGGCAGGAACCGAAACGACCGCGATCGCAAGTACTAGGCCCGCCAGAATCGGACGGATGAGTCGCATTACAACCTCCCCGAGAGCTTCCCGGACCGAGAAAAAAAGTCGGAGGATATTCCGTGGAACAGCGCCTTGGGTCAAGGAAATTCCAGGTTCTCCGACATTGCCTGCTGACTCCCTCCGTCGCAGGCTCCCGTGTGCCAACGGCCCGTTACGCGAGAGAAGATAGATCCTTCGCAACGGAAGCCGTAAGGTTACTCGGGTAGTCGTGCGGAGAACGCGCCGCACGCCGCTCGAGTCTCACTTTTTACATCCGGTCAACTCATCAAAGGCGCATTCCGAGGCGCTTCATGCGCTCGCTCAAGGTCGTGGGCTTCACCCCGAGACGCTCGGAGGCCCGGCGCTGCACACCGGCTTCTTGCTCGAGCGCCCAACGAATCAGGGCCCGCTCATACTCTTCGACCGCCTGTGTGTAAGACATTCCTTCCGGCAACGCGGGGGCGGTGAACTCCAAAGCGCGAGGGTTGAGCATCTCTTCCGGCAGCAGGTCGGGGCCGAGTTCGTCGCTGGTGGCCAGCAACACCGCGCGCTCGATGGCGTTACGCAGCTGACGGACGTTGCCCGGCCAATGATAGGTCACCAGCCGCTGCAGGGCGTCGGGGGTCAGTCGCAGCGGCGGCCGGCCATGTTCGTCGGCAAACTGTCCCACGAACTGTTCCACGAGCAGTGGTATGTCCTCGCGCCGCTCACGGAGCGGAGGCAGGTGTAGGGCGATCACGTTCAGCCGGTAATAGAGGTCCTCGCGGAACGCGCCTTCTTTGACCAGGCGGGCCAGGTCTTCATTGGTCGCCGCCACGATTCGCACGTCGACTTTGACCGGCTTGACCGACCCCAGTGGCAAGAATTCCTTCTCTTGCATGACCCGCAATAGCTTCGACTGCACCTCCAGCGGGATGGTGCTGATCTCATCGAAGAACAGAGTTCCGCCCACGGCGGCCTCGAACAACCCGGTGTGATCGCTCGTCGCGCCGGTAAACGCTCCCTTGGCATGCCCAAATAGATGTGACTCCAGCAGGTTCACCGGCAGGTTGCTGGCATTGACGGTCACGAACGGTGCATCGGTGCGCGCGCCGTGTGTGTGGATTGCCTCGGCGGTGAGTTCCTTGCCGGTTCCGCTCTCGCCCGTGATCAGCACGGTGGTGCGCGCCATCGCCACCTGTTCGATGGTCTTGAAGACACGCTGCATCGGCAGCGACTTGCCCAGCAACCGGCCATAGCGATGCTGATCGGCCAAGGCGCGACGCAGTCCGGCATTTTCCAGCCGCAGCCGGCGCTGCGTGAGCGCGGTCTCGACAAGCAGAATCACTTCGTCGTTTTGGAACGGCTTGGTGAGGTAGTGGAAGGCGCCGGTGCGCATTGCCTCTACCGCGGTCTCAACCGAACCGTGGGCCGTCATCATGATCACTTCGCGTTGAGGGTCGTCGGCTTTGATCCGGCGCAGCAGCGTGATCCCATCGGTGTCGGGCAGGAACAAGTCCAGCAGCACCAGATCAAAGGCAGCCGTCGACAGCGCCTTGATTCCTTCCGCTCCATCGCGGCACAAAGTCACCGTGTAGCCACCACGGCGCTCCAAGAGCGATCCCAGCACGTCACGAATAATTTCTTCGTCGTCGATTACCAGGATCGACGCGCGGCTCGCGGCGGTCATCGGCGAATCAAGAGGCGCGGCTGTCGGCAATGGACGGAGCAGCAGCGGGGAGCGAGACGCGCATGATGGTCCCCTGCCCTGGTTCACTGTCGGCTACCAATTGGCCACCGTGCTCGCGCACGATCGCGTAGCTGATCGACAGTCCCAATCCCGTGCCTTCACCTGGCTTCTTGGTGGTGAAGAACGGGTCGAAGATCTTGGCGCGCACCGCTTCGGGAATTCCGGCCCCGTCGTCTTCCACGTCCATCACGATTTGCCCGGCGCCGGCGCTCGCCAAATGCACACGGATCTTGCCACCGGGGCGGACTGCATCGAGAGCGTTCAGGAGCAGATTCATCGCCACCTGCTGCAACCGCGACCGATCGCCCCAGACCACCATTGCCTCGCCGTTCCAATCGCGTTCGACCGTGACGTTCGCGCGGCGCACTTGCGGCGCGAGCAGGCCAATTGTCTCTTCCACCAGCTCGCGTAAATCGACGGCCGAACGAACGAGTTCACCATCCCTGGAGGCGGGCCGTGAGAGACGCAGCAAGTCACGTGCGATTCGTGACGCGCGCCCCGCTTGCTGCACAATTTTTTCGAGCAGCGTCCGGCGCGTGTCGGTAACCGGTGTCTCTTCCAGCAGCATCTGCGCGAAACTCGAGATTCCGGTGAGCGGCGTGTTGACTTCATGCGCCACGCCGGCGGCCAGCAACCCAACCGACGCGAGCCGGTCCTGCTGGATCAGCCGTTCTTCCATTTGTACTTGCTCGCTGACATCGTCCAGCGTGAGCACGATTCCTTCGCCACCACCCGGCCCATGCAAGGGACTGGCCGTCAGGTTGACCCAGCGCTGCGGGCCACCATGCAAGGCGATCCGGACACGATACGCGCGAGCCGGCGCAGCGCCGAAGGGCAATGCCAGCGCACTTTCGACCAAGCGCGCGACGACGGGCGGCAACACATCGGTATACGGCCGGCCATCGGCGAAACTGCGCGGCAACGACAGCAGCGTTTCCAGCGACGGGTTCCACTGCCGCACGGTTCCTTCGCGATCGATCACCGCCATGCCGATGGGACTGCTTTCAATCACGGCTTCGGTTCGCGCCCGCAAGCTGTCGACCAATCCCATTTGATGCCGCAGCTCGGCAAGATGCGCGGCCCCTGCAACCGCCGAGGCAGCGTGAGCCGCAACCGAGCGCAGCATGTCGCGATCGTCGGAATCAAGCAGTGTGCCGCGCACGCGCGGTCCAACCGCCAAGACAGCAATCAACATTTCTTCGACGCGCAACGGAACCAAGAGCTGCACGCCGCGTTCATGCAGTTCTGGCAACGAAACCGGTGCCGACGGAATATCCGCAAGCGTGAGCGTATCGCCGCGCGAGAGCCGCTCGTAAAGACTCGCGTGGAGTCTGTCCGGCAACGCTCGCCGCGTGGGCCCGCTGGTCATCACACCCTGCGGCCCGACGAACAGCAGCCGCACCTCACCGGCATCGAGCGCTTCACGCACGCGCGCTTCGAGTCGCTCCACCAAGCGAGGCAAATCACGCTCGGCGTTGAGATCGCGAGCCACGTGTTCGAGCGCGCGCCGGAAACTGTAACGGCGGCGGTAATAGACGCGGCCCACCAAGTCGCGTGTGATCGCTTTCAATGTAGGAGTCAACGCGACGGTGACCGCCCCCGCGATGAGCAGCGGCAACAGCCCTTCGGGACCGAGCACGGAGGCAAACACCAAACGCACCAAACTTGCGACACCAAGGAACAACACCAACGCCAGGCCGACCGTCGTCAACAACGTGAGCGCCCGGCGGGCGAACAATGTCAGGTCCATCAAGCGGTATTCCAAGATCGCGCCGGTGAAGGCCAACGGAACCAACGCCAGCGCCGGCAGTGCGTAGCCAGCAAACGGGAATTCGTGTCCCAAGAGCGCCAACGGAAGTGCCGAAAGGAAGGTCAACGGCAGCACACCCAAGAGCGCGCCGGTGAGCACCCAGCGGGCCCGCGCGCGTTGGCCTGGGTCGGCAGCTTGCTGCCACAAGGGCAACAGCATCGCAATGCCGCCCAGCAACGCGATCGCGATCCAGCCCATCTCCAGCCTCGACTGCAACAGATCGACGGCGGCGACCGCGGCATCGCCATCCCAACGGCGCGCTCCGTTGAGACCTACCAACAACACTTCGGCCAACAGCAGTGGCACGACGGGTGCGTACAGCAACGGCGCCCAGCGTGCTGCGCGAGAACGGCGAAGGCCCAGCAGCATCGTCCAGTGCAACCACAACGCCGGCAACAGCACGCGCGCGCCGCGGTCGAACCAAACCAAAATCCAGTCGATCGTCTTGGCCTGCGAGGACCACGTCACGCCCAGCACGATGGCGCCCGCCAAACACCAGAAGGCGTACACCAGGCTGAGGCTGTCGGTCCGCCGGCGCATCCACACCGCGATCGCCGCGAGATAGAACGCCACACCGACCGCTGCGGCGAGGGCTCGTTCGGGATACCAATGGACGGCGGCATCGGTGATCAGGCGCAGCGTGCGAGATCCGGAATCTGCAATGACGGTGAGCCCGACGGAGCGGCCGGGCTTCACATCGGCGAGTTTGCTTTCGGCGACCACGCGCGAATGAACGGGTTTGCCTTTTAGGACGGTGAGTTTTTCGCCACCCTTCAGCCCCGCGCGCTCGGCCGGACTGCCCGGGACGACCGACGCGATAAACACGCCGTCGTCACGTTGAGCCAGGATCAACCCGGTAAACGGCCGGACCTCACGCCACGCCCGCTCCGCTGATGCCGCCATCAACAAGGGCGTCAGCAGCAACAACGTCAAGCAAATCCCGCGGGCGAGTTTCACGACATCACCACGCATTAGAACGACAGCGCCAAACCACCCGAAAGGCGGCGCTGGTCGAGAAGCGCGACGCGGGCGGCGTCGAGCTTTGAGGGATCGATACTGCCGGAACTGCGGCCGTCATCCAGCGAAATCAGCAAGTGCGTCGACGCGCCGTGCCAAGACAGCGCTGCCAGTTGTTGACGCACGCTCACCGTGGTCTGCCGCCAGGCAGAAACACCACCGAGTAAATCCCCAGGTCCGCGTTGGTCTTCGATCTCGTTCCAATGAATGGCCAACGACGTTCCGGTGGTTGGGAACGACACGCCCAACTGGAGCTGGCGGCCGAGACCGGAAGCGTCGTCGACGATCGGGACGGTCGCGCGATCGCGCGCGAGTCTGGCGACCAATCGCCCATCAACTTCGTAACGCTCGATCCGCAACGAGAGCGCGGGCGCACGGCCACGGCCGGCACGCTCAACCGACGCAACCCATTTGCCGATCACTCCGGCTCGATCGGTGATCCATCGCTCACTCGCTGGTTCGTACGCGCCTTGAGCACTCCAGGGCGCGACCGAAGACTCGCGACTGCGTGACAGCGACCACGACCACCGGTCGGCCACGCCCGCCCACTGCAACGACCAGATCGAACTGGAACCCGCGCCACCGGTGAGGCCGGCTTCGGCACGAACATCGAGCCAAGGCGCCGCTTGCCATGCCGCCCCGCCGCTCAGACCTGCGCGCACGCCATCATCGAAACCGCCGGCGTATTCCGCTCGCGTGCGACCCGTTACGGTAAGGCCCGGAGCGGCGGCCCACGCATCGGCGACGGCCACATCGACCGCCCCTCCCGACACCGATCCAAGCGAGCCGGCGTCGGATGGAACGACAGCCGCAATGGTGGCAAACGCAGCGCGTCCGTCTTCGCCTTCTTGCCAGGCGCCACCCGCTGAACGTCCCAGCGCGCGAATGGCCAGCGTGTGCTCGCCGAACGTCTGTTCCATCGACCAGCGAGCCGAAGCCCAGCGGGCCAAGCGCACTTCATCACTGCCTGGCAAGCGCGGTTCGTCGGACATGAGACGATCGAATTCGGCGCGCCATTCGTGCCGCGCTCCATCACGAACCACGCTGCCCGCCACTTGCACTCCATCGCGACGTTGATCGCTGACGAAGCTCGTGTCGCTCGCGAGATCTCCGAATTGGCGATTCCAATCTTCAGTCGTCAGCGAGACCGCGAGAGTCACCCCTTCGTACGGCGATCCATCCCAATGCGCTCCAATCGCGTGACTCTCGTCCTCGAGATCTCCGTCGCCGCCCAATTGGCGGTAGCGCGCATCGGCACGAAAGACGCCATCGGCCAAGGGCCAGCCTGCGGACAAGCCGATCCCGATGCCGCTGCCTGAGTTGCCGGATTCGCCGTTACTCGAAATGCTCGTGTGCGAAATGTCCACTCGAACCGGCAAGTCGATTCGCTGCTGTCGCGCGCCTGCCAACTTCGTGTCAACGCGATAGGACTCCTGTTCGAGACGATCGCGTTCCGGCAGTCGCAACACCCATGACGTGTCGTCGGGTCTGGTGCCTGGGGCTCCTGCCGGACCTGCGGGGTGCAGCACCAGATCGATGCTGGCGCTCAACAATGTGTTGATCTGCCCGATCACGACGGTGTAGCCACCCTTGGTCGCGAGCAATCGATACGATCCAGGCAACAACCCGCCAACAAAGAACCGGCCGACCGCGTCGCTGCGCACGGTACTGATCGCTTGTTCGGACAAGACTCGCGAGATCGAGAGTGTGGTGACTCCTGTTGTCATCGGCGACAACACGCGGACTTCGACGAAGGGCAGCAAGCGACCGGCCGCGTCACGTGTTGTGCCTTGCAATCCTTGGCGCACAGACGACGTCGAGAGAAACGACGGGTCGGGACCGGCGGCACCGACGGTAGAGATGTTGGTCGACAGTAGTGCGGCCCAACTCAAAGCCGCGAGGACCAGACCGGTCGCGCGTTTCGCCATCCGCTCTCCTCGCCCTTTCTGGCCGCCCGGGATGCCCTTCGAGTACTCCCGGGCTGACCTCTTTTACCACGGAAGCATGGCGTTTCCCGCTGTAAAGAGGTGTAACGAATGGCCTCTGGCCGCGGCCAGGAAACCGCAACCGTTAGGGCGAGACGATTGGGGGGCCACGGCCGATATTGCAGGGGTGCTCTCCCTCCCAACTCTCCCCGCCATCCGGATGCGCCAGGTGACACGCCGGTTTGGCCCGGTCTTGGCGGTCGACCAGCTCGATTTGGAGGTGGCGGCGGGGTCCTGTTTTGCACTCCTGGGGTCCAACGGGGCCGGTAAGTCGACCACCGTCCGGATCCTGAGCACCTTGCTTTCCCCAGACCTTGGGATGGTCGAGGTGGCCGGCCTCGACGTGACCCGCAACCCGCACGCAGTCCGCCGGGTGATCGGCGTGGTGCCCGATTTCCCGGTGTTGTTCGACCCGCTCACCCCTCGGGAAAACCTGCAGCAAGTCGCCCGCCTGCGAGGTTTACCCGCCGCTCAGACCGCGACTCGGATCAGGGAACTGGCGGCGGCCCTCTCACTCGAGTCGCACCTCGATCAGCCGGTGATTGGGCTTTCGCACGGTACGAAGAAGAAGGCGGCGCTGGCGGTCGCGATGTTGCATGCCCCTCCCGTACTGCTGCTGGACGAACCATTCGAGGGGATCGATCCACTGGCGACCGGCACGATTCGCGATCTGTTGGCAACGCTGCGCGCCCGTGGCGTGACGGTGTTTTTGACCTCGCACGTGCTGCCGTTGGTCGAGACGATGGCGACGCATGTCGCGGTAATGGAACGGGGCACGCTGCGCGCGGTCGGGACACTCGATCAGGTCGCCGGTCCCCACGGGTCTTTGGAAGCTGCCTTCTTGTCCTTGGTTGGACGCGCGCCCGCGGCGGCGGAGTTGTCGTGGTATTCGCTGTAGCGCGCGACGTCTGGCAACTGCTCGGACTGCGACTTCTCGTCGCACGCGCACGTTGGCGCCGTGCGTTAGGCAGGGGTGCGGGCGGAGCTACAGCCACGCTCGCTGGCTGGTTTGGTCAACTGTTTCCGCTCGTCATGCTGGCCGGCGCGGCGATCGTCATGACGGCCGTCATGACCGCTCTGATCCGCGGGCTGCGCGGTCGTGAAGAACTTGGTTTGGCCGCAGGAACTGCTGGTGCGCTGACCGACATCTCGATCGTGCTCGCCGCTGTCGCTGTGCTCTTGGGTGATATCGGTCGCAGTGGACTCGATCCACGGCCGCTCTCGTTACTGCCCGTCCGCCGCACGTCTTGGATGCTCGCCGAACTTTGCGCGCTCTGCGCGGTTCATCCCGCGGCCGTTGTGGTCTGGTCGCACGCCATCGCATTGACGGTTGGGGCGAGTTGGGGTGCACCGCGGGCGGCACCGCTGGTAGTTATGGTCACACTCGGCGCGACCGCGATGATCGCGGCGGCCGCCTTGCTCGCTCGGGCGCTGGCACTAGAACTCTGGTTGCGCGGCCCTGCCACGTTGCTGGCTCCGCTGGTGCGCGTGATCGCGTTGGTAGTGCCCGTGTATTGGCTGTTCGGAAGAGGCGCAAACAGCGAGGCGATCCTGCACTACGGCGACGGTTTCGGCCCAGGCTCGCTGGTGGCACAGGGCCTGAACGATGCATGGCACGGCTCAGTGCGGGCTCTGTTTTGGGCGGGCGCGCTTGGCTTGATGGCGGCTGGCACGATGGTCGCGGCTTGGGGCGTGCGATTGCCGCGCTTCAATCCAGCGCGAGTCAATCGTTGGATCACTCAACCCTCATTTCGTCGAGTCTGGGGGGCGCCGCGCGCTTTGCCGCCGTTGTTGCAGTCGGCATCGATCGCGGCCGTCGTGGTCATGCTCGCGGCCTTCGCACATCGTCGCGGGGTTGGCGCGGGTGTGGCAGCGCCGCTCGCCGCGATTACCGGCGCGTGGCTCTTGGCGTCTGCCGCCGCACCGCTGATGGCCAACCCGCTCGGACTGGGGGGCACTGCGGCTGCCTCGATAGGGCTGTTGCCCAACGCCTGGTGCCGGCGTCTGTTCGAAACACAACTGATGCTGCTGATCCCTCCGTTGCTGCTTGTGGTCGCTCTCGCGATCGCGATCGCGGCGCTGATGAACGACCGGTTCGCCGCTTCGCTCGCGCTTGGAATCGGCGTGGCTCAACTGCTGGTCGCCGTGGGGAGCGGGAGTGTTTGCGCCGTGTTTTGGCCGTGGCCGATGAGTTTGAATGACGAGACAGATGCGTCATGGGGACCCGGAGCCGCACGTCTGGTCGTGCCTGCGATGCAGTCGGTAGTGCTCGCTCCGGCCGGCCTGGCCATGGTTCCAGGGCGCAACGACCTGGGTCTTGTCCTATCCTGCGTAGGGCTCGCGGCCTTGATTGCCGTGACGGGATGGTCGATCGCGTGGTGGCAGCTTCGTCGTTATCCAGGACGCGTCTCGGAGGCCTTGCTCTCCTAGCGCTCGCGTTGGGTACAAGCGCTGGTCCGGTGCGCGCACAACAGAAGATCACGATCGTGCACCAAACTTGGGTGACGCTCGAGTTGACCTTGGTGCTGCAAGACGCCGCTGGCCGCACTTCAGAAACGCACGAAACACTGCGTGGCCGCGCCGGCGAACAGCTTGCGTTCGCGGCGCCACTGCAGAGCAGCAACGGACCGATGATGGTGGGGCTCGTGCTGTCGCCGCGCCCCGACCGGGTGGGCAATCACTTGTGGTTGCGACTCGAGGCAGAGGTACGCCCCGCAAAACAGCGGCCGACCACCACCGCTCGAACCCTTACCGTCACTCCAGGACGCACCGGTTTGGCCGAGTTGTGGCGCGACGCCAACAGTCGCGCGTCGTTGGTCGCCGCCATAAGTGGCTCCTGGGAGGAGGTGCCGACGTTGTCTCAAATTCTTCCCGGGGCGGAGCCGATCGATCTGGTGGTCGAGGTCGTGGCCCGCGACAGCGGCGGAGAATACTTGTTGGAGCAACATCGCCTTGGTGGTTTGGTCGGCTCGACCACCCGTTACGCCCTCGGCTTCAATGACGGCAGCGGCGCACCCAAGGAAAGTGTTTCGGTGGAATTGACCTCACGCAGGATCGAAGCTGGAAAGCTGCTGCTCGGAGCACGGCTGTTGCGCGACGGGGCCGAGACGCCCGTGGCGACAATCGACGAACTCGCACTTGCCTCCGGATTCTCGTTCGATATGGCCATGAAGGCCGACGAAGGCCGCGAAGTCGTGGTGCGAATCACTCCGTTCTTCTAGTGGCGGCCAAGAGAGAGGACGATTCGGTAGTTTTTCGCGTGCGCGCTGGCTACCATCTGCGAATGCCGACGTTCAGCTCCGATCAAACGCGCCGCGTCGCCCGCTTGGCATGCATCGCGTTGACCCCCAACGAACTTGCGGCGCTAACGCAGGAACTCGAGGTCGTGTTGACTCATGTCGGCCGGGTCGACACCGTCGTCGCTCAGTCGAAGCAAGTTAGGAGCGATCTATCCGGCAGCTACCGTGCCGATCGCGCCGAGCCCTCACTCTCGCAGGCAGTGGCGGTCGCGCCTGCCGCAGACTCTGAGCGCGGGTATTTTCTCGTTCCGCGGGTGATCGCGTGAGTCATGGCGATAGCGCCGGAGCGATTGCTGCCGCCATTCACGCGGGCAGCACCACAGCCGAGCAAGTGATCAGCGCCGCGTTGTCGCAACTCAGCAGCAAACGCGCGCTGAACGCCGTCGTGCACGACCTTTCTGCACAAGCCCTCGGAGCCGCACGCGACATCGATCGACGGCATCGCGCTGGCGAAACACTCGGCCCGCTCGCCGGGGTTCCGGTCGCCGTGAAGGACAACATCTGCACTGAAGAGCTTCCCACCACCTGCGGTTCTCGCTTGATGTCCGGCTACGTTTCGCCGTTTCAGGCCACAGCCGTGCAGCGATTGCGTGCGGCGGACGCCGTGATCGTGGCTAAAACCAACTGCGACGAGTTTGGGATGGGCTCGTCCAACGAAAACTCCTGCTACGGTCCGGTACTCAATCCACACGATAGCGAGCGCGTGTCCGGTGGATCCAGCGGAGGCTCCGCGGCCGTGGTCGCGGCTGGCCAAGTGCCACTGGCGTTGGGCAGCGACACCGGTGGATCGGTGCGTCAACCAGCGGCACTCTGCGGCGTGATTGGACTGAAACCAACCTACGGGCGCGTGTCGCGATGGGGTTTGGTGGCGTTCGGGTCCTCGTTCGACCAGATCGGCACGTTGAGCGCTACCGTCGAGGATGCGGCACTCGCGCTGCAGGCAATTGCGGGCGAGGACGGGCGCGACGACATGTGCGTGGCGCAACACGTGCCCATGTATCGGCAAACGATTCACGACGGCGTTCGCGGACTTCACGTGGGTGTTTGGCGGCGCGCACTTCAGACCGGCGAGATGAGTTCGCGCGTCGTCGCGGCGGTCGAGGCAGCGGCGCAGCAGTTGGGCCAAGCGGGTGCCGAGCTGCACGAAATCGATCTCCCGCTGGCCGACGAAGCGCTGTCGATTTACTACGTGCTCGCCGCGGCCGAGGCAGCATCCAACCTCGCGCGCTTCGACGGCATTCGCTATGGGCAGCGCGCCACCGCCTCGACCTTGGCCGACACCTACGCCCAATCGCGCGGTGCAGGGCTGGGGCCCGAGGTCAAGCGGCGGATCATGCTGGGCACGTTCGTTTCGAGTGCGGGTTACCACGATCGTTACTACGCTCGCGCGCAAGCAGCACGGGCCGCCTTCAGGGCCGAGTTCGATCAGTTGATGCAACGAAGCGATCTGTTGTTGATGCCGACCACACCTGCCCCCGCGTTTCGACTGGGAGAAAAACTCCAAGACCCAATGCAGATGTACCAGTGCGACGTGT
The DNA here is from genome assembly GCA_031395565.1 of Acidobacteriota bacterium. GTDB lineage: Bacteria > Acidobacteriota > Polarisedimenticolia > J045 > J045 > JANNUT01. The sequence continues at coordinate 25,424 of JANNUT010000069.1, forward strand.
TTACGGTGCCAGCGAGCTTGAGCGGCCATCCTGCGCTCTCGCTGCCTGCACCGCGCCAACGCCACGAGTTGCCCGTAGGCGTGCAATTGGTGGCGCGGCATTTCAACGAGGAGTGTCTGTTGCGCGCCGGTGCAACGTTGGAATCCCGTGGATTTCGCTCCGAGTTGCCAGGATGAGGCAGCGTCTGAGTGTTGTGCTGAGCGCGCTCATCGTGTTGGCCGTGTTGCCGGCACCGGCCGCCAAGCCCTTGCCGCCGGCGCCGGTCCCGATCAATTCCGACGCGGACACCGACGGTGATTTGCTGCTGATCGATGAAGGGGCGGCGATTGCGTTGCTCGATGGCCGCGAGATCGAACTGAACGTCGCGCCCGATGAGGGCGAGCAATTCACCGATTTGGCCAAGCGCTTCGGCGGCGATCCGGCGCGTGCCGAGGCACTGATTGCGGCAAATCCTGGTGTGACGCTTCCGGCCGCCGAGACCAACAGTGCGGTCGTGCGCATTCCATGGGACCTGATGCGTGACGAGTATCGCTACATTGCGTTGCGCGCGATGTTCCCTGCCGATCGATTCAGTAAGGACGCGTGGATTCACAACCCACACAAAGCGCGCGTCGGCACGTTCGGTGAAGGCTTGTGGCAAGTTGCGTTGTGGTTTACCGGTAACGGCGAGAACTGGAAACAGATCGGCCTGGCGAATGGTATTGCCGGTACCGATCTGCCGCACGGCCGCAGTCTTCGCGTGCCTCGGTCCTTGTTGTTGCCGCGTTTCTTGCCGCCGCCCACGGTTTTAGGTCCGCTGCGTTACGGCGAAGACAAGCACGGTGCCTACGCGGAATATCGCTTGCAGAAGGGTGAAGCGTTGTATTCCGCCGTCGTGGTGCGATTCACCGGAGCGCTCTCGCCCGACGACGTGCTCGACGCCGCGCGCAGCGTGGCGGCACGCAGTGGCATACGCAATGTGCGAAACATCCCGGTGGGACAACGCGTGCGGATTCCGCTCGACCTCTTGGCTCCCAACTGGCTGCCCGAAAACGATCCGCGCCGGATCGCTGCGCTGCTGGGCGCGCAAGAGTTGGCCGAAGCGCCCGCACCACCTGCGCCATCGACGTTCAATGGACTCCACGTGCTGATCGATCCAGGACATGGCGGTGACGACATTGGCGCGCGCAGTCAAGGGATCTGGGAAAGCGACTATGTGTACGACATCGCCTGCCGCCTCAAGCGCTTGTTGGATGGTGAGCGCGGCGTGACCGTGCACATGTTGGTGGCAGACACGCAGCATGGCTGCAGCGTGATCGATCAACGCGCGTTGGTCGCCAATCGGCGAGAGGTAGTGTTGACCACGCCGCCGCACGTCAACACCCGCGGCGATGCGGTCGAAGTCGGCGTCAATTTGCGTTGGGCGCTGGCCAATTCGATTTTTCGCGACCTCACGGCCAAGCAGTCGGTGCCGCCCGAGAATGTGGTGTTCCTGAGCCTTCACGCTGACTCGTTACACGCTTCGGTGCGCGGTGGAATGGTGTACGTCCCTGGCGAACGTTTTCGGCGCGGCAGTTTCGCGTTGAACTCGGGGTCTTACGGCCGCTACAAAGAAGCGCGTGGTGTACCGGCGGTGACGTTCAGCCGGGCCGAACGTTTACGCGACGAGGCGGTCTCGCGACGTTTGGCGGCCGCGCTCTTGGAAGGGTACCGCGCCGAAGAACTCCCGGTACATGACAACCAACCGGTGCGCGATTCGATCGTGCGCGGCCGGCGTCGAGGACGCGCGTGGCTCCCAGCGGTGCTTCGGGGGAATATGGTGCCAGCCAAGGTGTTGCTCGAAACGCTCAACATCAATAACGAAGACGATGCACGCTTGCTTCAAGATCCTGCCGGGCGCGAACGATTGGCGCGCGCGGTGGTCAACGGTTTGCGCTCTTTTTATTCAGGGCAGGCCCAGCGCTCCGCGCCGGGAACTCGCTCCGGACGCTGAATGCGACGAACGTGGATAGCTGGACTGCTGTTCCTCAGCACTGCCGCCTGGGGCGACACCGGTTGCTTTGAGTCCTGGTGGCGAACGCGCCTCGACGATGCCTACGCCCAGCGTGGATCGGCCGCTGCGCTGCTGCCGCTGAGGCAGGTCGACATGATGCGGCAGACCGCTGTCGACCCAACGCAGATCGAGACACGCTTCGAAGAGATCCGCGCCGCAGCCGGTACCGATCCGTTGGTTGCCGCCGAAATCGACGCGATCCTGTCGTTCGCCGACCTAGGACGAGGACGCGAGGCGTCCGCGGCCAAGCGGCGAGCGCGCTTGGGGTTCGTCGATCGATGGTTGGTGGCGGGTCCGCTCAACAGCAGTAACGCGGCTCCCTACGCTTCACTCGCGCAGCCGGGCGCTGCCGACTGGCGGCCCATCGATGTCGCACCGCTCGGCATGCTGCCGCTGGACGCGCTGATGACGCCGGCAAAGAGCGTGCATGCGGTGGCCGTGCTTTATCTGAATGCCACCGCCGCCAGCGAGATTGCGTTGCGGTTCGGTGCCGACGATTCGGCTAGAGTCACGGTCGACAACCTGATGGTGTTCGACGGCAGCGGCACGGCGTCGACCAAGCACGACATCGGCTTCGACCAGCACGCCGTGTTTCTCAAACTGGAGGCAGGTTGGCATCGTGTCTCGTTCGATGTCGCGCAAGACGACGGCGCCTGGGGTCTCAGCGCACGCATTACGGCGCCCGACGGCAGCGCGATGCCCAATACGGTGCGCGCGCTGATCCCCGATGACGCCACGCGACTCAGCGCCGAAGCGGCGATCGCGACGGCACGACGCGCGCGCGTCAAACAGACCGAGCGCGGCCGCAGCTTGAACGCAGATCTCGAGCGTGCCGCACGCGGGCGAGACCCGCTGGCTGTCGCCGCATTCGCACTCGATCTCAATGCGCGGCGGTTGCCCGCGCGTGTCGACAGCAAGGCGGTCACGCTGGCTCGTGAAGCCGTTCAAGACGCACCGCGCGACATCAACGTGCTCTGGACCGACGCGGCGATCGATACCGATGGGGCGCGCCGGCGTCAGGCCTTGGAATCGGCTCTCGAGCTTTCGCCCAACGACCCTGCGGCACTGCGCGGGTTGATTCACTATCACAGTGCGTTCGCTCAAGACGCCGCCACGCTGGTGGCCATAGAGCGTGCGCTCGCTGCGTGCACGACCGGCGACCCCTACCTCGCCGCCTGGCAAGCGATCGCGCGTGACGGCAACGGCTTCCCCACCGGCGTGATCGCTACGCTCGAATCGCTGGCGACCAAGTTCCCGACGCAACCGATCGTGCTGCAGCAACTGGCCGTCTATTCACGTCGAGAAGGGCTCGTGGCCCGCGCCAGGCGCGCGTTGCAGCTCTACCTCGCGCAGGTCGCCACCGACGACGGGGCGCGCAGCGACCTGATCGGACTGGAACTGGAAGCGGGCAACATCGAGGAAGCACTGCGATTGATCGACGCAGGTCGCGCGCTCTTTCCACTTTCGGCGCCATGGAACGCGCGGCGCGCCACCGTGTTGCAGCGCGCTGGCCGCAACCAAGAGGCCTTGCTCAGCGCCGATGCGGCGCTGAAGCTCTCACCAGGATTGCCAGGGCTTTCTGTGCTGCGTGGCGAGATCTTGCTGGCACTGGAGCGAAACGAAGAAGCGGCCGCCTCGTTTCAATCCGCGCGGCCGTCGTTGGGCGAGGAAGGCGCGCTCGACCAACGCATCGCCGCGATTACGGGAGAAGCCGCGAGCTTCGGCAGTGAGTGGACTGTTTCGCTCGACGAGGCTCAGGCGATCGAACGCAAGCTGCCGTGGCTCGGCGATCCGGCGTGGGTGGTGCTCAGTCAAACATCGGCCTGGCGCGTGCAAGCCGATGGACGCAACGAGCAGTTTCAGCAGGTGATCGTGCGCGTGCGGCATCCAGCGCGCGCCGATGGGATCAAAGTTCACTCGATCACCTACACACCATCGTTGCAACGCGCCAGCGTGATCGAAGCCAAGCTGATTCGAAAAGATGGCACCGTCATTCCTGGCACACGCGGCGAGCAACCGGTCCTGCCCGACCCGCAGCTGCGCATGTGGTACGACTCGCGCGCGTTGGGTGTTTCGTTTCCGCGGTTGGAAGAGGGCGATCTGCTCGATGTGCGCTTTGCGTTGAGCGATCGCGGCACCAGCAACTCGATCGCCGAAGGTTACTTCGGGGATTTGTTCGTGGCGGGGAGCGAAATGCCGGTGTTGGCAACCCGCTTCGTGATCGATGCGGCGGCGGCGCGGCCGGTGCATTGGAAGCTGATCAACGTGACGGGGCGCGAGACGGTGTCGAGCGAAACACGCGGGGACCGGCTGCTCACTTCGATCGAGTTACCCCCGCTGCCGGCGTTTCAGACGGCAGCGTTGGCGCCCCCCGCGCTGGAGCGCTTGCCGTATGCCGTGTTTGGCACGTCCACCGATTGGACCACGTTGGGCAAGCAGTATGCGCGGCTGATCGAGGACAGTACGGCGCTCGATGCCGACGTGCGCGAGGTCGTCAAACAGGTCACAGCCAAGACGTTTTCTCGTCGCCAAATCGTGCGCGCGCTCTACGACTGGGTAATCGAGAACACGCGTTACGTGGCGCTCGAGTTCGGCATCCACGCGCTCAAGCCGTACGCGGCGCCATTGGTGTTCAAGCGCCGTCACGGCGACTGCAAAGACAAAGCGACGCTCTTGATGGCGATGCTGCGCGAGGCGGGCGTCCGCGCCAACGTCGCGTTGGTTCGCACCGGCGATCGTGGGCGGATCGACACGACGGTCCCCGTCTTGGCAATCTTCGATCACGCCATCGTTTACGTACCGGGTGAGGACTTGTGGCTGGACGGCACCGTTGTACATCACGCCATGGAAGAGCTGCCGTTTGGCGATCGAGGAATTCAGGCGCTGGTGATCGATCCGCAAGCAGGCGGCACACTGACCTTGACGTCGGCGGGTCAATCGACCGATGCGCAGTTGTTACGTACCGAAGAAGTTCGGCTCGAAGCCGATGGCACCGCAAGCGTCAGTGCGGATGTCGTGACCAAGGGCGATACCGCAGCGCAGGATCGCTCGCTATTTCGTGGCAACGATCAACCCGGCCGAACGCTGCAAGGGGTGCTGCGCCGCGCGTGGCCGGAACTGACGTTGACACTCGCCGACTTTCCGAAGGTCGGGCTCGACGATCCCGAGGTGCGCTTCTCGTATCGCGCGCGGGTGCCTCGATTTGGAACCGTCACGGGAAAACGGGTCGAAGTTCCGCTCTCGTTTGCAACGCCGCAGCTGCCGCTCGATCCACCGGCGGCCGATCGCACGTTGCCGCTGCACCTGCCTGATCCATTCATGCAGCGCACGGAAAGTACGCTGCTCGCGCCACCAGGCGGCCGATTTGTCGATTTGCCGAAAGGTGGCGTTGCCGAGTCGCCGTGGGGCCGCGCCTCGGTCCAAGTTCGCGCCGAAGCTGGCCGCGTGCGGATCACCGCCGAACTCACACTCAGAAAGGGTGACGTGCCTCCTTCCGAAATCGCGGCACTGGCGACCTTCGTCGAGCAGGCGAGACAGCTGTTGCAACAACGCGTGACGGTGGAGATGCCCTGATGCGCCGCACTTTGATTTGGCTGACGTGCTGTGTAGCGATTTCGACACCGCATGCGATGCAAGGCCCGCTCGGTGGATGGGAGAGTTTGCTGGCGGGGCAGCATGACTTGGCGCGCGACACGCTCCAGGCGAACCTCGCGCTCGACCCGGGCTCGGCGCGCGACGCCATCGGTATGGCGGCGCTGCTCGATCTGCGTGGTGACGCAGCAACGGCCGCCACCGTCTTGGCGGCCGCATTGCAACACGACGCATCTACTCCGCTCGCAGCAGGAATGGTCGCGCGTTTGGCGCAACTCGCCGCTCGACTGCCGGATGGTGGCGCTGGACTGATTAGAACGCTCGAACCGATCGCTGATCCATCGTCGAACGTGGCCGATCCGGAAATTCGATCGATCGCCCTGGAGTTGATCGACGACATCCAGCGTCGAAGCGGCGCGCGCCGTGAGTCGGCTCCGAGCGTGATGCGCGGTACAGGCCTGCTGACACAGTGGTCTTTGCTCGGTCCCTATGGCCGCTTCGATCGGTTAGCGTTGTGGCAGCCACAAGCGCCGGAACGCGGCGATCTCGATCCAAGCGACGATCCCGCGGGGCCCAGCGGACAGCAACCGTTCCGTCTCGATACCGTGGCGCCCGATGGCAAGCTCGTGGTTCCGCTGGCGTTTCACTCGGTCGGCGTGGTCTACGCGATCTCGTCGTTCGAACTTCCCTCCGCAGGCGTGATTCGGTTGCGCGCCGCCTCGCCGGTTGCCTTCCGTCTGTTCCTCGATGGCAAAGAAGTTCTAACGGCCGATCGCGTCGGGCAACGCCCCGCGCTAGCGCTCTCGACCCAACGCCAACTGAGCGCCGGCAAGCACGAAATCTCGGTCAAGCTTTCCAACGTGCAGCGCTTTCTGTGGTTGACGGTCGGCGTGACCCCGCAGGCGAAACTGTCCACGGCTCCCGCATCGATCGATGGGCCCTACGATCTGAGCAAACTCGACGATCCAGCGGCCACGCTCGCTGCCGCTTGGTGGCTCCGTGCGCGCGGCCTGGATCGCGAAGCCGGCTCGGTGTTGGAGGCCGCGACAACGCGTTGGCCTGAGGCGCCGCTGTTTGCAGCACTGCTCGGTGAGCACTATCGCGATGCTCAAACCGGCAGCGCCGCGGAAGAAGATTTCGCGCGCTCGCGGACGCTCTTGGAACGCTCCGCTGCCGCCGATGCCGGTTGGCTGCGCCCGCGACAACTGGTCGCAGAAATGGACGATGCTGCCTCACGCGCGCAAGAAGCGTGGGATGCCGCGCAGAAGATTCTCGCGATCGAGCCCGACGATCCCGATGCGCTGCGGCTGACGGCCCGCGTTGCGATCAAGCGGCAGTGGAATGTCGAAGCGCGACGGGCGATCGAGGCGGCGCGACGGGCCGCACCAGCGCGCGAGGATCTGCTTGCCGACTCGATCGAGATCTATCAACGGATTGGCGCCACCACCGCGCTGCATACAGCGCTGGAAGAAGCGGCACGCCGCGATCCCGACGACGACGATTGGCCCGACCGGCTTTCCGGAGAGGGAAATGTCGAGGCCGCATTGGCCGCCTGGGACCGGTTGCTTGCGTTGCGTCCGACGAATCTCTACGCCGCTTTGTCACGGGCACGATTGCTGATCGATGCCGGACAAGTCGACACGGCGTTGACCCAACTGGATGCGCTTAGCCGGCAATACCCATACGAAGGCTTGGTGCAGTATCGCCGTGCCGGCGCGCTGACGTTGCTCGGCCGCGACGCTGAGGCCGACGCCGCACTCAAACGAGTGCTGGACCTGGAGCCGCAACGGATCGAACTGCGCGACACCTTGATCCGTCGTGGTCAGCGCGACCCGTTGGCTCCGTACCTGGAAGACGCCACCAAGATCATCGAAACCGCACCGCCTCCCGACGACGGTGTCGACTCGGCCTTGCTTGCCGACATTTCGGTGGTTGAAATCGATGCTCAAGGCGGCCAAACGGAGCTGTATCAAGGTGTGCACAAGGTCTACACGCGCGCTGGTGTTGAACGTGAAGGTGAACTGCAGACACTTCCCAATGCGCGCATCGAAGCGTTGCGCCTGCACAAGACCGATGGCCGTATCGTCGATGTCGAACCGAATCACCGCCCATTGAATCTGCCAGGCCTGGAGCCGGGCGACGCCATCGAGTACGTATGGCGGCGCTACACCCCCTCGTTAGGGCCGATCCCAGGGGCGCTCGACAACGCGACGATCTGGCTGTTTCAAAACGATGATCGCTCTTACGCACTGTCGCGCTACGTGGTGGTGCATGACGACACGCTGAAGGTCTCGATTTGCGGCAACACCGAAGGGATCGAAACCAAGGAAACGCTCGAGGATGGACATCGCGTGCACGACTATGTTGGGCGCCTCTTGCCGATACTCAGGCTCGAGCCGCACGTTGCCGATCGCGTCGAGGTGACTCCGCACGTGCGTTTGGCGATGAACGCTACCTGGCAGGACTACGGCGACCTGATTCGTTCGGCGGTCAGCGGAACCATGATTGCCGACTCGCCGTTGCCCGCGTTGGCCGACGAGGTGCGGCAGCGCGCGGGATCGAAAGACGCGCTCGCCATCGCGCGCGCAATCCACAGCGTCGTGACGGAGAAGATTCGACCGGGCCAGCAAGCGTTGATGCTGGGCACACCTGCCAGCGTGAATGCGTCCTCGGGCGAAGGAAATCGGGTGACGATTGCGCTGGCACTGGCCAAGTTGCTCGGGCTGGACGGCCGGCTCGTTTTGACGCGGCCTGTCGATCGTAAGGGGCGCGAAATGGATTGCCCCAACCCGCAGGTCTTCGGTTTTGCGTTGGCGGCGATCGCAATTGGCGACAAGCGCTACTACCTCGATTACAGCGAAGGCGACCATGCGTTCGACAGCTTCCCGACACAAATGTCCGGTTCGGATGCGCTAGAGGTTCCACTCAATCCGGCGCTTGGGGTGGCGATCGTCGAACTGCCCAAACGCGAGCCGGGGATCTTGCGCGATAGCGAGGCCGACGTAACGTTGGGCCCCGGCGGCGAGGTCTCGGGCACACTCAAGATCACGCTGCGCGGCAGCTTCGCATCGTTCTTCCGGCGGCTGTTGCGCGAAATGCCTGCCGAGCGGTTGGAGTTGGTGTGGCAGTCGTTGGCCAACGACACGTTCCCTGGGTCGGTCGTGGTTTCGCATGCCGCGGAGGGTGATACGGCGATCGAACGCGACCTGTTGTTGACGCTGACACTGCAAGGCGGACGCTTTGGCCGCACTACGAGCGATGGCTTGGCGCTGCCGTTAGTTACCGATCCGTCGAACATCCTGGGCGAGTTTGCGAGTTTCGCGACGCGACGCTTCCCGCTGCTCGTCGACGCCGATGCCTATCGGCGTGACCGCCTGCACTTGACCCTGCCGGCGGGCTGGCTTGCAGCGGCGCCGCCGGCTGCCGTGTCACTCAGCAACCAGTTCGGAAGCTACGCGTTGAAGGCCACTCTCAACGGCGCGACCGTGTTTATCGAGCGAAACGTTTCGCTGCCGCTGCGGCGTGTGGAACCCACCGACTACCAAGATTTTCGCGAGTTCGCACAGGCGATCGATGACGCCGAGCGTCGCGAGCTGACGCTTTCGCGCTGAGAGACACCCGCAACCAACGTCGCAGCAAGTGTCATGCGTTTTTTGCTTCGATCGAAATGGAGTACGACCGATGACTTTGTCCGAGAGCGCGACTCACCCCATGCCGCCCGTCGCCAGGCGTGAACCACAGTGCGATCGACGCCACAGCGAAGTGGTGGTCGATCACTATCACTGGCTGCGAAATAAAGAGAGCCCCGCCACGCTGACCTACCTCGAAGAAGAAAACGCCTACACCGCGGCAATGACGACTGGGGTGCAACCGTTCGCCGCTGCGCTGTACGACGAAATGTTGGGGCGCATCAAGCAAACCGACTTGTCGGTGCCGCAGAAGCGTGGCGGCTGGTACTACTACACGCGTACCGCCGAGGGTTCGCAGTACGGGTTTTACTGCCGCAAGGCCGCCAGCAGCGCAGGCGCGTTTGACGAAGCGGCCCCAGAGCAGCTGCTCTTGGATGTCAACGAGCTGGCCAAGGGAAAGCCGTTCTTGTCGCTTGGCGCCTTCGAGCTGAGTGACGATGGAACACAGTTGGCCTTTAGCACCGACGACACCGGATATCGTCAATATCGTCTGCAGGTCAAAAACCTCAGCAACAACTCGATCAGCGAAGCGCTGGCGGAACGCGTGACATCGGTGGTTTGGGCTGCCGATGGCAAGACCTTGTTCTACGCGGTGGAGGACGTGACCACCAAGCGTTCGGATCGCTTGTTTCGCTTGGTGCTCGGAGGCCAACCGGAAGAGATCTTCCACGAACCTGATGCGCTCTATCGGATTGGTGTCGGAAAGACACGAGACTGTCATTACTTGGTGCTGGGTATCCATAGCACCGACACATGGGAGCAGCGCTTGTTGCCTGCCGTCTCACCGGCCGCTGCATGGCGGACGGTGTTGCCGCGCGAGAAAGGACATAAGTACGACGTCGAACACCGCGACGGCTTGCTGTACATCCGCACCAACAAACAGGCCAAGAATTTTCGCGTCGTGACCGCGCCGGTAGCAGACCCAACGCCAGCGGCGTGGAAGGAGTGGATCGCCCACAATCCCGAGGCTTCCCTGAAGTCGCTCGACCTGTTCAAGCAATACGCGGTGGTGACCTTGAAACACGAAGGCCTGTATCGCCTGCGCGTGTTTGACTTTGTGAGTGGCGACTGGCACGAGATCACTTTCCCCGACGCCGTCTACACCGCAGTCCCCTCCGAAAACCCCGAGTACGACACCACGCTGTTTCGCTTCAGTTATCAGTCGCTGGTCACACCGTCGGCGGTGTACGACTACGATTTGAAAGCGCGCACCCGCACATTGCTCAAACAGCAAGAGGTGCTGGGCGGTTACGACCCGACGCAGTACGACAGCGAACGATTGTGGGCGACGGCGCAGGACGGCACACGGATTCCAATCTCGATCGTCTATCGCAAGGAGTTTCAGCGCGACGGCCGCGCACCGTTGTTGCTGTATGCGTATGGCTCGTACGGCTTCGGAATGTCGGCGTCGTTTCTTTCGACGCGCATTAGTCTGCTCGACCGCGGGTTTGCCTTTGCCATCGCGCACATTCGCGGGGGGGACGAGTTGGGTGAAGCGTGGCACGAAGACGGCATGTTGATGAAAAAGCGCAACACCTTTACCGATTTCATCGACTGCGCCGAGTACCTCGTGGCGCAACGCTGGACGTCCTCGCAGCGGCTCGCGATTCAAGGCGGCAGCGCCGGTGGGTTGCTGATGGGCGCCGTCATCAACTTCCGTCCCGAGCTGTTCCGCGCGGTGCATGCCGCCGTGCCGTTTGTCGATGTGATGAACACGATGTGGGACGAAAACTTGCCGCTGACGGTCGGGGAGTACTTGGAGTGGGGTAACCCACGCGAGATCGCGGCGTACACCTACATGAAGTCGTACGCGCCCTACGAAAATCTCAAGCCGATGGACTACCCGGCGATGCTCGTCACCACCAGCCTCAACGACAGCCAGGTGATGTACTGGGAACCGGCTAAATGGGTCGCCAAGCTGCGCACGCTGAAGACCGATAGCAACCCGCTGCTGTTCAAGATCAACATGTCCGCGGGTCACGGTGGGTCGTCGGGACGTTACGACAAGTTGAAGGAGATCTCGTTCGAATATGCGTGGCTCATGACGCAGTTGGGGGTCGCGAAATAGAGGAACTCGCCCCGCCTGGCTTCAAGTCGATGAACTCGAGGCAACGGTGGATGTTTCCTCTCTCAGTTTTCGAACGCTCTAAGACACCTTCTACGCGCGCGGTCTGGTGGCCGCACGGGCGCTGCGGGTTTTCTTCAAAGCTGGCGCGGCGCCCAAGGCAATCACCTTCTTGTCGGCGTGGGTCAGCATCTTCTTCAAGAAACTCCCGGTGAACGAGTTGGAATTCGCTGCAACCTGTTCGGGCGTTCCTTCCGCCAGAATCCGGCCACCGCCCGAGCCGCCCTCAGGGCCTAAGTCCAACACCCAGTCGGCGGTCTTGATCACGTCGAGATTGTGTTCGATCACGACGATCGTGTTGCCTTCATCGCGCAGGCGCGTCAGCACGGTGAGCAGCTTGCGCACATCCTCGAAGTGCAGGCCGGTGGTCGGCTCGTCGAGCAGGTACATCGTCTTGCCGGTCGAGCGGCGCGACAGTTCTTTGGCGAGCTTGACGCGCTGCGCCTCGCCACCCGACAACGTGGTGGCTTGCTGACCCAAGCGCACGTAACCCAGGCCCACGTCGTACAAAGTGCGCAGCTTGGTCTCGATTTGCGGCACCACCGCGAAAAACTCGAGCGCTTGATGCACCGTCAGGTCGAGCACATCCGAAATCGACTTTCCTTTCCACAACACTTCGAGCGTCTCGCGGTTGTAGCGCTTGCCGCCGCAGGTATCGCAGGTGACAAACACATCGGGCAGGAAGTGCATCTCGATCGTGATCACGCCTGCGCCTTCGCACGCTTCGCAGCGGCCACGCTTGACGTTGAACGAGAAGCGCCCGGGCTCGTAGCCGCGCGCCCGCGCCTCCTGAGTGGAAGCAAACAGTTCGCGAATCGGCGAGAACAACCCCACGTAGGTAGCGGGGTTGCTGCGCGGCGTGCGTCCGATCGGCGATTGATCGATATCGATGACCTTGTCGAAATGCTCCAGACCCAGGATGGCGTCGTGTTCGCCAGGTTTGTCGGCAGCCAGGCCGAAGTGCTTCAAGAGCGCAGGAAACAGCGTGTGGTTGACCAGCGTCGACTTGCCCGATCCGGATACGCCGGTCACGCACGTCAGCAGCCCCACCGGGAAGCTGGCGTTGATGCCGGTCAGGTTGTGCTGCCGAGCGTTTTTTACGGTGAGCCAGCGGTCATCGGGAGCGTGCCGCACAGCCGGCACCTCGATGCTGCGCGTTCCGACCAGGTACTGGCCGGTCAGCGACGCCGCGCAGTCGACGATTTCGTCGGCCGTGCCGGCGAACACGATTTCGCCACCCAACTCGCCTGCCCCGGGACCGAGATCGACAATGTAGTCGGCGCTGCGGATGGTGTCTTCGTCATGCTCGACCACGATTACGGTGTTGCCCAGATCGCGCATCGCGTAGAGCGTTTCGAGCAAGCGTCGATTGTCGCGTTGGTGCAAGCCGATCGACGGCTCGTCGAGCACGTACATCACACCGGTCAAACGTGAACCGACTTGTGTGGCCAATCGGATACGTTGTCCTTCGCCACCCGAAAGCGTGGCCGCCGATCGGTCGAGTGTGAGGTACTGCAAGCCGACGTTCTGCAAGAAGCCCAAACGCTCGCGCACCTCTTTGAGCACGAGCCGCGCAATTTCTTGCTCGCGGGGCGTGAGGTCGAGTGTTTCGAACAGCTCGCGTGCCGCACCGACGGTCAGGCTCGTCATTTCGGAGATGTTCTTTTCACCGATCTTCACCGCTAACGTTTCGCGCTTGAGCCGCGCACCACCGCAACTTCCGCACGGACTGCTCGACATGTACTTTTCGAGTTCGTCGTGTACTTGGTCGGAGCCGCTTTCCTTGAGCTTACGCTCCAGTCGCGGCACGATTCCCTCGAATGGCTTACGGAACGAATAGCGCGAACGCTCGCCCTGGAAGACGTACTCGAACTCCTGATCGCCCGATCCGTACATGATCACGCGACGAACTTTCAGCGGGATTTTTTTCCAAGCCGTGGTCGACGGGATGCGGTGGGAGCGCAACACTGCCGAAACCATCTCCTTCATCATCGAGCTTTCGGTCCCGGCCCAAACGTCGATCGCGCCCGAAATCAACGGCGCGTCAGGATCGACGATCAGTTTCTCGGGATCGAACTCGCGGTGCACTCCCAGGCCATCGCAGGCCGGACAGGCACCATAGGGCGAGTTGAACGAGAACGCGCGAGGAGCCATTTCGGGAAGAGAAATTCCGCACTCGACACAGGCGAAGTGCTGCGAGTACAACAGCTCGGCGCCGCTTTCCGGGACAATTCGCACCAACCCTTCGGCATGCTTCAGCGCTGTTTCGACGGAGTCGGTGAGCCGGCTCTTCAACCCTTCGCGCACCACCAGACGATCGACCACGACTTCGATCGTGTGCGCTTTCATCTTGTCCATCTCGATCGGTTGATCGAGTTCACGCATTTCGCCATCGATGCGCGCACGGACGAATCCTTGGGCCGCCCAGCGCTGCAGTTCCTTGCGATAGTGCCCCTTGCGCCCGCGCACCACCGGCGAGAGCACCTGTACCTTCGTCCCTTCCGGCATCGACAACACGTTGTCGACGATTTGCTGCACGGTCTGGCGTTCGATCGGTTTGCCGCACTCGGGGCAGTGCGGCCGGCCGATGCGCGCAAACAACAGTCGCAAGTAGTCATAGATCTCGGTGACGGTACCGACGGTCGAGCGCGGATTGCGCGAGGTGGTTTTTTGTTCGATCGAGATTGCGGGAGACAAGCCCTCGATCGACTCGACCTCGGGCTTTTGCATCAGCTCCAAGAATTGCCGCGCATAGGCCGACAGCGATTCAACGTAGCGGCGCTGTCCTTCAGCGTAAATCGTATCGAACGCCAACGAAGACTTGCCCGAACCCGACACGCCGGTAATCACCACCAGCTTGTTGCGCGGGATGCTGACGTCGACCTTCTTCAAATTGTGTTCGGCGGCTCCCCGAACGACGATGGCATCGAACGACACGTTTTCCTTTCCCTTCGCTCCCCAAAGGAGCCGGCTAGTGTAGCCGCCAGAGCGGGGATCTGCCGAGATGACTGACGTGCGCGGCCCCACAGGCGCGGTAAGATCCTGCGTTTTCCCGGCGCGCACTCGCGCCGGTCCCCGAAAAAGGGTGGCTCGTGCCCGCGAAGTTGTTGGATGGGAAGGTCTTGGCTGCCGAGATGATCGCCAAGGTGACGACCGAAACGGCGGCGCTCTTGGCCAAATCCTCCGTCGTACCTGGCTTGGGCGTGATGTTGATTGGCGACGATCCAGCCTCGGCAACCTACGTGCGAAACAAGGAGCGCTCGGCCTTGGCGGCCGGCCTGCATTCCGAAATGCGCCGCCTCCCCGCGGAGATCGATCGCGCGTCGGCCTTGGCCTCGCTGGGCGAAATGGCGCGCGACCCGATGCTGCATGGCGTGCTGGTTCAACTGCCGCTGCCTGCGCACCTGTCGGCCGCCGAGTTCCAGTCGGCCGTTCCGCCTGAAAAAGACGTCGATGGACTGCATCCAATCAACGCCGGCCTTCTGATGTTGGGACGCGATGGCTTTGTGCCGTGCACGCCGCGCGCTGTGATCGCGCTCCTGGATCACGCTGGAGTCGCACTCGACGGGGCCGAAGCGGTGGTGGTGGGCCGTTCGTCGATCGTGGGCAAACCCGTCGCGCTGCTCTTGATGTCGCGCGGCGCCACCGTGACCGTTTGTCATTCGCGCACGCGTGATCTGGCTGCGGTGGTCCGTCGCGCTGACATCGTGGTCGCCTGCTGTGGCGTCCCCGGTTTGATTCGCGCAGACCACCTCAAGCCGGGCGCTGCGGTGATCGATGTCGGCATCAACGAAATTCGTGACGCGCGACGCGCGGAGGATCTGCTCGCCGGTCAGCCAGCGAGGCTGGCCAAGTTTTCAGAAAGCGGCCGAGTGTTGGTGGGCGATGTTCACTTTGGCCAGGCGAGCGAAGTTGCCGGCTGGTTGACCCCAGTGCCGGGTGGCGTCGGCCCAATGACGGTCGCGCTGTTGTTGGACAACACGTTGCGTGCCGCGCAGAAGTCCACCAAGGTCGCGGTGTGACCACTCCGCCCGAATGTGCGCCAGCCTCGAGCGTGCTCAGCGTAGGACTCACGGGCGGGATCGCCACCGGCAAGAGCACGGTTTCGGGGATGCTGCGTGAAGCGGGACTGCCGATCGTCGATGCCGATGCCTTGGTGCACTCGCTGCTCGAGCCTGAAGGTGCAGCGGTGGCCCCCGTCATCGCCCTGTTCGGCAGCGAGGTGCAACGTCCCGACGGCGGCATCGATCGCCAAGCGCTGGGAGCGCGGGTGTTTGCCGATGAAGCGCAGCGCAAGCAGCTCGAGGCCATCGTGCATCCGCTGGTGGTCCGCGAGAGCCAACGGCGATTGTGCGAACTCGCGGAGAGCGGTGCCCACGATGTCGTGGTGTACGACGCGGCGTTGCTGATCGAAACCGGCCGGCATCGCGACTTCGACCGCTTGGTGGTGGTCTCCTGTACGCCCGAGCTGCAACTGGAGCGGCTGATGAAACGAGATGGGCTGAGCGTCGATCAAGCAGGGGCACGGGTGCGTGCTCAAATGCCGCTGACGCGCAAAACGGCACTCGCCGACTACGTGGTCGACAACTCTGGGCATTGGCAGGAAACGCGCCGGCTGGTTTCGGATTTGATCGAGTCGCTCAAAAGCGATGTTGAAATGCTGCGTGCAGGTCGGCCGCTGCGACGACGGCACGGAGGCGGCAAATGAGGCGACTGGGTTTGGCCTGTGCGCTGTGGGCGGCAGCGGCGGTAGCGGGGACATCGAATGGATACGACCTCGATCGCCTGACAGCCGAACCGCGCTTGATTGGTGTGGCGCCGCGAGCGCTGGCCTGGGCGCCGGCGGGGCCCACGCGGTTGGGATTTCTGTGGAGCGATCGCGGCGTCGAGGCGAGCGATCTGTGGATCTGGGAGCCGACTGCCGACAAACCGCGCAAGCTCGTGGATCACGAGGCGGTGGCGGGCAGCAGGACCGATGATCGTGCGCTCGACGAACGTCGCGAGACGCTGCGGTTGTTCGATCATGGGATCGGTTCATTTCAATGGTCTCCCGACGGCACGCGGCTGTTGATCGAAACGGGCGGTGATCTGTTCATCGCCAACCCCGTGAGCGGCAGCTTGACGCGTCTGACGTACACCGAAGCGCCAGCGATCGATCCGCAGTTCTCTCCCGACGGCCGCGCGGTTGTCTTCGTTCGCGATGGCGATTTGTGGTGGGCTGGGCTCGACAGCGGTGCGCAACTCCAACTCACCAACGATGGAAGCGCGACCAAACTCAATGGGCGGTCCGACTACATCGCGCTGGAAGAGCTTGGCTTCGAGCACGCGTTTCGCGTGGGACCTGACTCCACGCGGGTCGCGTTCGTGCAATACGACACCTCACCGGTCGCGGTGTTGTGTGTTCCCGAAATGCTGCCGGATCGCGTGACCTGCCGTGATCAACGGCGCCCCCCGGCAGGCAGCGAGAACTCGCGAATTCGAATTGGGATCGTGACACCTGGCAGCGAACCGATCTGGGCGGCGCTCCCGGCTTCGTTGTCGGACTTCTATGTCACGCACTTGGTTTGGTTCGATGCCGATCACGTGCTCGCCGGTGTAGAGACCCGAGATACGCAAACTCTGACGGTCTACTCGATCTCCGCAAGCGATGGTCTCGCACGGCCTGTGCTGGTGGAGCGCGACAGCGCTTGGGTCAATCTAGCGCGCACGTGGATCGTTCCGGGCGATGCTCGCTCGTTCGTCTTCGGAAGCGAGCGTTCCGGTTGGCCACACGCGTATCGCGTCGATGTCGAGACCGGAACAACGACGGCGTTGACCTCGGGCGATTGGGAAGTCGACTCCGTTGACGCCGCGGAACGGGGCCAAGTCATCCTGCATGCGCGACGCGAGTCGCCGTTCGACCGGCAGCTCTACAGCGTGCCATTGGCGGGCGGCACGCTCGAACGGCTGACAACAGCTCCTGGCTGGCACGAAGCAAAACGGTCACTCGACGGCAACTGGGTGGCGACATTGTTTTCCGATCTGGTCACGCCTACCGATCTCTGGGTAGGTGCCCCGGGAGCAGCGCCGGCGGCTTGGAAGCGAGTGACGTTCTCCCCTGCGCCGGACTTCGAGGCCGCGCGATTGATCACGCCGCGAGTCGTTTCGATTCCAACGCGCCGCGGCGGCGGCAAGATCGCGGGACTTTTGTGGGAACCAGCAGGCCCCGTTCCCAAGGGCGGCCGCCCAGCCATCGTCTACGTCCATGGCGCGGGCTATGCGCAGGATGTCAAGCGCAGCTTCAACCGGCTTGGCGGGTTTCACTCGTTCATGGCGCGTCAAGGCTACGCGGTGCTTTCAGTCGATTACCGCGGTTCCGAAGGATATGGGCGAGCGTGGCGTGTGGCGGTGTACAAAGCGCTCGGTGATCTCGATCTCGACGATTCGATCAGCGCTGCCGATTGGCTCGCGCAAAACGTTGCAGGCGTGAAGCGCGATCGAATTGGCATCTGGGGAACCTCGTACGGCGGCTTCTTGGCGCTCATGGCAGCCGGCCGCGCACCGGGTTCGTTTGCCGCGCATGGGGCCGGTGCTCCCGTCACCAACTGGAAGAACTACGACACCTCGTACACCGAAGAGCGTCTGGGTCTTCCGCAACAGAACGCGCAGGCCTATCAGCAATCGAGCCCGCTGACGTATGCAGGCAAGGTCGCGGGACCGCTCCTGCTGTTTCATGGCTTGCGCGATGACAACGTTCACGCGCAGGACTCGATGCAGTACGCCGACCGTTTGATCGAAGCCGGGATCCGTTTCGAAATGATGATCTACCCCGCGGCGACTCACCGGCGATTTTCAGACGCGGCGCGACGCCATTCTTACGACACCCTCATGTCGTTTTTCGACCGGACGCTGCGCCGGTCTCTGGAGTCCTCTCGATGAACACGTCCCTCTGCGTCAGAGTTCTTGCTTCGTCGGTGCTATTGGTCGCCGTCGCCTGTCCAGGCTCGAAGGACGCGCCGGTTGAAGAAGCGCTCACGTTGCCGTCTGTCTTGGCGCAAATACCAGAGCAGCCGGTGACAGCCGACGAAGGGAAGCCTGGTCAAATCCAAAAGCTCGCCGCGGTGCAGCCCGCGACACGCGTGTTCATCGTCGAGCCAGCGGGTGAAGCGCCAGCACCGGCAGTGTTGCTCGTGCACGGTATTTGGGGACTCGACTCCGAAACCCGCAGCGTCGCTCGCGATTTGGCGGCTCAAGGTTTCTTGGTGGTGGCACCCGATCTTTATGACGGTTTGGAACCAACTTCGGGGTTGGTGACCAAGGAGATGCTCAAGGCCGTCGACCCCACGCGCATCAGAGCGACACTCGATGCAGCGCTCGATCTGCTGGTGAAAACACCGCGCGTCCAGGGCCGTAAGCACATGCTGGTAGGACTCGGGGTTGGCGGACAGTGGGCGATGCCGTGGCTCGATTCGGATCGTGGTTTCGCTGCGGTCGCGCTCGATAGTTCGGCGCTGATGTCGACTCCGCCCAGTCCAGGCTTCAAAGGCCCAATGCTATTGGTATGCGGTGCGGAGAGCATGAGTTTCCCGGCAGCAGTGCGCGACTCGATTACGAAGGCTTACTCCGACGCCGGCGTGCAAATCCGCATTCAACCGATCGAGGGCGCGGGCACGGACCTTTTCGATGCGCAAGCGAAGGGGTTCTCGGCGAGTGCTCGCCTCGACGCGATGAACAAGCTGGTCGAGTTTTTGAAGAGCTCGTCGCGTTAGGGCCTCGCGCCTGAAGCAGGTTTCCTGGACGCGTTGGGGGCCGTGTGAGCGTCCAGGTCGTAGCGTCCGGCTAGACGCGGGGCCCACTCCTTGACTCGTGGCCAAGCGTCGGCACCAAACCCGCGGCGAACGTGGTCGTCTATTACTGCTAACGCCGTGAACGATTCCTCAGCCGTCAGACCAGCCCCAACCGCAGCGCTCCAAAGCCGGCGCGTACCCGGATCGTTCGGTGCCAGGGCTTGCCACGCGGTCATCGGGAATTCGGCGAGAGGGGTAAGGCTTTCCTCGCGGAACTCGTGTACCAAAACCCGGAGCAACGACGCTAGCGCTTCGTGCACGACCGGAACTGGACGCCCCACCAACCGGGAGAGCTCTTCCAGCAGGTTTTCTTGAATTGGCTCGCGCATCGTCGTGTCCTGGCCCCGTGGGCCGTTGGCCGCTCCCCGAAGCGGCTTTCGACACGACCTAATGCAAGACCTGTGCGCAAAACCCAAGCTGTTAAAAACAAAAGACTTATCGGCGAATGCGTCAGTGGCACCCGGCGTAGCCGTCTCGGTTCCGGACACCTGGTGTGGCCCAACGCCGGACAGACCGGCGCCTCCACCGGACTAGTCGAGCAACTGGCGGGCGGTGAAGAGCGTCTCCACCGGCAGGCCACGGGCTTCGATGGCGGCGCGGCCCCCTTCCTCCCGATCGACCACCGCAATACACCCGACCGCCTCGAGACCGGCCTCCAGGCACGCGTCGTGAGCGATCAAAGCGCTGCCGCCCGAGGTAATGACGTCCTCCACCAGGACCACACGTGTGCCCGCTGGAGGGGCCCCCTCGATCCGCTGCCCGGTCCCATGTTGCTTGGATTCCTTACGCACGAGAAAGGCCGAGAGCGGTTTGCCCGCTTGAAACGAGACGACCGCTGTCGCGGTGGCGATCGGGTCGGCGCCCAACGTGAGTCCCCCGACGGCACGTGCGTCCCAGCCCCGGCGGATGATCGCCTCGAACACCAGCGACCCAACCAGAAACGCCCCCTCGGGATGAAGGGTTGTTCGCCGGCAATCGAGGTAGTAGTTAGAGGTCCGGCCACTGGCGAGAACGAAGTGGCCAAGCCGAATCGATTCAGCCTTGAGAATTTGTTGCAGACGAGTGCGCTGCGCGCCGATATCCGACATCTGTTTGCTCTAGCCTCGCGTTGGTTGGGTGAAGTCACGCCGTTACGCTTGGGAAACCGGTCGACGTTCGGGTAGAGTCCTCCCGCTCGACGAAACAGCTTCTTACACAGGACGGAGGATCCTGACATGACCGCACGCGTGCGTCAGGCCGTGGCGCTGTTGCTAGTGACAATTTCCGCCTCGATTCCGCTCACCCCGGCCTTGGCCAGTTCAGCGACCGCCGGGATCGACGGCCACGTCTTCGACTCGACGCTCTCGCACCCGCTCGCGGGGCTCACCGTGTCGATCGTCCCCAACGGGTCGAAAGAGGCGGTCGCCAGCACGGTCACTGACCCGCGAGGGCGGTTTCGTCTCAAGGGGTTGCCGGGCGGCGCCTACTTGTTGTTGCTGATGGACAGTGGCGGCGTGCCGCTCGCGGCCGCTGAAATCGAGGCTACCGCGGGTGTTCAGCGAACGGTCTCGTTGGCGCTGCCCGGACCTAGCGGTAAGAAGAAAGCCGGTGGTGAGGCAACCGCATCGGCGGGGGGCAAGAAGGCGCTCGCCGCGTGGATCACATCGCCCGCAGGATCGACGCTGGTGTTGGTGGCGTCCGCGGTAGTGCTCGCGGTTGCTGCCGACAAAGTGCTGACCAAGAACGACGAGCGTCCGCTGGTCGCGAGTCCGTCGGTTCCGTGACCTTGGTCCGATCGCACGGGGTTGCCAACGCGCTTTGCGCGTGGCGAACCTGCAATCGCTCAGGCTGGGAGAGTTGATGCGTCACGCCGCACTTGGCTTGATGACTGGCTGCTTGCTGCTCGCGACATCGAGCCTGACGCTGGCACAAACGCCCACTCGCGCGGAGCCGTTTCCGGTGTTGCAAGACGCTCGTCGCGTTGGACCGTTTCAGCTAGATCCAGGATTCACCGTCTACAATCTCGGTTTCGACAACAACATCTTCTTGGTTCCGAAAGAGGCGGCGGCCCTGGGCCTAGAAAAGCGAGCCACCGACTTCGTGGTGCGCCTCGGTCCCGACGTCCAAGGCCAGATTCGATTCGGTCAGCGATTTGCGTTGACCTTCAAGGACGCTTTGTCGGGCGAGTTCTTCGCAAGCACCACAGAACTCAATCACTGGGACAACTCGTTGGATGGCACGTTCGATGCGGCGCTTGGACCGGTGCTGCTCACGACGTACGCCAGTTGGGCCACGGTCAAGGAACGCCCCAACTCGGATGTCGACGCGCGACCACGGCGCTCCGAGTCGGTTGTAGGACAGGGAGCGCGGCTCTTTCTGAGTTCACAGGTTGATCTGTTCGGTAAGGTAACGCGCAGGCGACTGCGCTATTCAGATCGAAACGACGGCAACATCAGCGTCCGTCTCGATCGAGATAGTGATGAATTCACCGGCGAGGTCGGCTGGCGCGCCAATCGCGGGATTCGTTTTTTCGCTCGGCGAATCCAACGAGACGACGACTTCGTGTTCGACGGCAATCCTGATTCGAAAGACCGTCGCACGGTGGTTGGCGCTGAGCTTCGACCCAACGCATTTCTGTCGGGGTCGCTTGCGCTCGGCAAAGCTCGTCTGGCCCCTGCTGACAACGCCGTTACGGCCACGCGTTTCGATGGAACGGTGTTCGATGCCAACGTTGTGTATCGCCCCACCGGAGCGCTACGCCTGACGTTCGGTGCCAAGGGTGACGCGTACTTCTCGACCTACCAAGACAACGTCTTCTACGAGACGAAGAATCGCAGCGCTGCGATGGATTGGTTTCTGGGGAGCCGCTGGGGAATTCAGGCCGGATGGTCGAAGGAAGCGCTGAGCTATCCAGAGACCTCGTGTCTCGTTGTCGCCAGCGGCGAAGGTGGGACCACTTCCGGCCCGTGTATCGACGGTTTCTTCACGCGCAAACCAGGACTGAGGCGCGATGACATCGCCACGCTCTATGGGGGCGTGCTGTTTCGGTTGATCGGTGGTTTCGAAATTGGACTACGCCTAGGCAAACGCAAGCGTGACTCCAACGATCTGCTCGCCGTGGACGATCAGACGTTCGTCAGCACCACCGGCAGCTATACCTTCTGAGTCTTTCGGAGATCGGATCATGAAAGCGTCGACTCTCTTTGCTCTCTCGTTTGCTTGTCTGCTGCTGGGTCTGGGAGTGACTTCGGCTCTGGCCGCAACAGAGGTCGAGAAACTGAAATCGATGACCGCGGCAGGGGCGCGAGATCCGGGGGCTGCCGATCCCGATGACGCAGACTACGTGATTGGAGCGTTCGACAAGATTCGAATCGAAGTCTTCGAGATGAAGGAGTTGGAAACCGTCCGCAGAGTTTCCAAGGACGGCAAGATTTCGTTGCCGCTCTTGGGAGAACTCGTGGTCGGTGGACTGACCACGCAACAGGCCGAGGACAGTCTTGCCCAGATGTTGCGGGACCGTGAGTTGGTCAAGGCACCGCGAGTTTCGATCAGCATCGAGGAATACGTGTCGCGCCGCGTTTACGTCAGTGGCGCTGTAAACCGGCCGGGGGCTGTCGAGCTGCTCGGTACCAAGACCCTCGTCGAAGTGCTGGCCGAGTCGGGCGGGCTGAGCGATCGAGCCGGCCGCCGAATCTTGATCGATCGGCAGTTCGCGCCCGGAGACGGCCGGATCGAAATCGATGGGGGCCGGCTGAACGAGGGCGACCCGATGTCGAACGTCCAAATGCAGCCCGGCGATGTGGTCACGGTCCCGTACGAAGAAGAGATCGTGGTCTACGTCAACGGCGAGGTCCGAAACGCGGGCGCCCAGAAATTCTCGCGCGACGAGCCCGTGACGGTCTTGCGTGCTGTGACCTCGGCGGGAGGCGCTTCGGAGCGTGCGAACGAAAGCAAAGTGAAAGTACTGAGGCGATCTACTGATGGCACACAGCAGGTCTTCAAGGTAAATCTCAAGCGGGTGAAGCGTGGGACCGAAGAAGATCTCGTCCTCAAGGGCAACGACATTGTGGTGGTACCGGCTTCGTTCTTCTAAGCCGTACCGATCACGGAGAGCGCCGACCGATGAACCAGGAACAGCCGCGTACCCAGGAATTCAATCTTCGCGACTATTGGCAGATTCTGCAGCGACGTCGCTGGATGATTTACGTCTGCGCGCTCGTGACCACGGTAGCGGCGCTGGTGTCGAGTTTCTTGGCGACACCTGTATACCAGTCGAACTGCCAGATCATGATCGAGCGGCAGGGCGTTCGGCTCTTGAAGCAGGACTTGACAGCTGCCGAACCGAGTTGGCTGGACTATCAGAATTTCTACAACACGCAGTATCGGATCATTGGGTCCGATAACGTTCTGCGCGGAGTGATCGATCAACTGCGATTGCTCGATAGAGATGCTGAAAGCTTCGGTGTTGAGGGCGGAAACTCAGGCGCGTCTGGCCCCGAGTCGGCCTTGTCGAAGTTCAAGCGGTTCATCACTCGCAGCCAGGTGCCGGCAGGCGAAGAGCAGGACCCGTACAAGAGTTGGTTGGTCCTGCTTCGCGGCGGCCTGTCGGTGGCGCCGGTGCGAGACAGTCATCTGGTGGACATTTCCTTCGTTCACAAGGACCGCAAGTTCGCGGCCGACGTCGCCAATGCCATAGCGGATTCATACATCACGTGGACGCTGAGCATTAAGAGCGAAATTGCCAAGCAAGCCCAGGTCTTCTTCCTCGAACAAATCGCAAGACTAAAACTCGAGATTTCGAAGAACCAGGAAGAGCTCAACCAATACGGGCAGGAGCGTGGGATCGTTGCCGGCGACATGACCGACGTCGCGATCAAAGATCTCGAGCAATTGCGGAGTGAAAAGACCATCGCAGAGACCGAGCTCGCCAAGCGCCGAGCCAAGCTCAACTCGATCCTCAACTCCTCGGCAGAGTCGCTTGATCAAGTACGGGAAAGTCCGGTGGTCTCCGAGCTCAAGCAGAAGATCGCCGAAAAAGAACGTGAGTACGGTGAGCTCACCGCTACCCTCGGCACAGAGAATCAAAAGGTTCGCGAGGTTCGCGCCAGCTTGGACGCTGCGCGCGACACGCTTCAACGCGAGGTCGAATCGATCGGCAAGCGGACCATCGATGCCGCTCGCCGCGAGTACAACGACTCGACGCGACAGGTTGCCGAACTCGACCGCCTGTACCAGGACTCGACGGCTCGCGTCGGAAAATTCAAGACCGATGTTGTCGAGTACATGCAACGACAGGCAGTCCTCAAGCAGAAGCGTGATTCGTTGACCGACCTGCTCCAGAAACAGAGCGAGGTCGAGCAAGCCGGCAGCCTGGGAGATACGGCGCAGACGGTGCGGGTTGTCGATCGCGCCGTCGCCTCGGACATCATCTTCAAGCCGAAGAAGAAGACCAACACGCTGCTCGGGTTGCTGTTCGGCCTATTCCTGGGTATCGGTGGTGCTGTCTTGATGGAATATGTCGACAACACACTCAAGACTCCTGACGACGTGCGCAACATCCTCAACGTTGCCGTTCTCGGGATGATCCCAGAGCTTGAACACGCCAGGAAAAAATCCAAGGCGGGCCCAGAAGATTCGACGACCCAAACCGACCCGGCGCTGATAACGGCCCAGCAGCCGCTGTCGCCCATTAGCGAGGCGTACCGCGAATTGCGTACAGCCGTGTTGCTCGCGACGCCCGGTCATCCACCTCGAGATCTGTGCATTACCTCCTGTCAGCCCGGAGAAGGAAAGACCACAACCGCGATCAACCTTGCGATTGCCCTCGCCCAAATGGGGCGTCGCGTGCTGTTGGTCGACACCGATCTGCGTCGCCCGCGCTGCCACCACGTCATTCGTGTTTCTCCGAGCCGCGGCGTGAGCACATTCCTTACCGGGCTCTCAGATCTTCCAGCCCTCGTACAACCTTCCAGCATCGAACGTCTGTCGATCATCGCTGCGGGACCCATTCCACCCAATCCTGCGGAGTTGCTTGATTCGGAGCGGTTCAAAGAACTCGTGCTGACGCTGCGCGCTCGCGAGGACTTCGACCACATCATCTACGACTCGCCCCCGGTTCTCTCGGTGGTCGACCCGCTGTTGATTGGACGCCACACCGACGGAACCGTGATGGTGTTGAAATCGGCATTCACGTCTCGCGAAGCAGGCAGGCTTGGCCGCGAGAAGCTGGTGTCTGGTCGCGTGAACCTGCTTGGTGTCGTACTGAATGCGGTTCACACCGATCACGTCCCGTATCAGTACCGCTATTACCGCTACGGCTATTCGCAAGGCGCGGATGCCGAGCAAGAAGCCCGCAGTGCAAGCGGCAGCAAGGCCTGATCGACACTGATACCGATCTAGGAGGTGTCGCACCGTGAATCGTGAGCGCCTCGGTGCCGCCTGCTATTGGACGATCGTCGCCGCCGTATTTGTAGCCACGTTCTGGTTCGGCGCGGTAGAAGATCAAATCCGTTACCTGCTGTTCGCGCTCGCGATCTTGGCCAGCATTGGCGTGGTCGTCACTGCTGATAACGGCTCGTGGATTGGCAGACGATCGTACTGGCTGCTCGCGGCCTTCCCGCTTTGGATCTTGCTGTCGCTCGTCCCGCTTCCGAACGCCGTGGTAAAGACTCTCAACCCGGAGGCATCGCGTGTTTGGGATCTCGTCTCACCGGGCTCCATGCTCGGATGTCTGGGCCGCCCCCAAGCCCTGCCGCCACCGGAATGCGCTTGTCGAGCACGATCCGCGCCCCGGCTTGGACGCCCGACGCCTCCCGGAGGAGCCGCGCCGCGCGGACGACCAGGTTGCGGTCGTCGGTGGGG
>JANNUT010000070.1:0-135168 GCA_031395565.1 Acidobacteriota bacterium
CCGTAATGGCGGATCCGCACGAATCGTCGCGGTACCACGTGCTGCAGAAAGCGACGAAGAAACTCCTGTTCTCCAAGTGTCATCACCTTCGTGCGGTTGTCGTCGGCATAGTCCTTCCAGCGAATCGTCACGGGTCCGTTCTGATGGCAGACCAGTCGATGATTGGAGATGGC
This sequence comes from Acidobacteriota bacterium, assembly GCA_031395565.1. Taxonomy (GTDB): domain Bacteria; phylum Acidobacteriota; class Polarisedimenticolia; order J045; family J045; genus JANNUT01. The sequence goes on from JANNUT010000070.1 coordinate 174, forward strand.
GATGCGATGGGTGTAACGACCAAAGTAATCGAGCACTTGCTCTGGACCAGCAAACGGGCGCTTGGCGTAGACGACCCACTCCATACGCCGTAGATCTGCGAGCAGCGCCTCGTGCCCCGCGGCAAGCTTGCGTTGCAACAGCTCCAAGTACTTGGCACGAAACACACGAGAGAGTGCCCGGACCGGAAACAGAAATCGCCCCTTGCTGCGGATCCAGCGCTGGCCCACTGAGGCCAGGCCACCGGCGGTGATCAAACAATGCAGATGAATGTGCAGCGAGAGGTTTTGACCCCAGGTGTGCAGAATCGCGGTGTGTCCTGGTTGAGCACCAAGCCACTTTGGATCTTGCGCAAAGCACAACAGTGTTTCCGAAGCGGCTCGAAACAACAGCTCGTAGATCAGTCTCGGCTGGTGCTTGGCCAGTCGATTGATTTGGTGCGGCAGCGTGAACACGACGTGGTAGTAGTCGACTGGGAGTAAATCCTGACGGCGCGCCTCGAGCCACCGCTGTTTGGCCAGAGTCTGGCACTTGGGACAGTGCCGATTGCGGCATGAGTTGTACACCGGACGGGTAGCGCCGCAGTGATCACAGACCTCCAGATGGCCGCCCAAGGCGGCGGTTCTGCAGGTTTCGATCGCACGCATCGCGCGGATCTGATCGAGACTCAGGCGGTGGCTCGCTCGATAACGCTCACCACAGGCTCGAAACACGCGGGCCAGTTCGAGCTGCGATCGAGAGCGGGTCGCCGTCACGGCCACCCGGCACATCAAAGCACCAGCTAGGGCAAATCAAGCGGCGAGGTCGTCTTGGCAAGCGCCTCCGGGCTGACGTGGAAGTAGCGCATCGTGGTGGTGACATCACTGTGTCCCAACAGTTTCTGGATGGTGTAGATCTCGACACCAGCTTCCAACAGATGCGTCGCATACGCGTGACGCAGCGAGTGAATTCCGCCGGGCTTGTCGATGCCCTCCCTGAGCTTGGCGTGAGTAAAGACATGCTGCGGTGTCGTTGGGTGCAGCGGTGCGCCGGGCTCTGCGCCAGGAAACACCCAAGTCTCGGGGGGCTCGACCCGCCACTGCGCCTGAAACTGCAGCCACAGTTTCAGCGGCAACGGGAGGTAACGGTCGCGCTTCCCTTTCGCTTGCTCGATCCGCACCACCATTCGGCCCGGATCGATGTCGGCCACTTTCAGATGCACCACTTCATTCAACCGCAAGCCGCAGGCATAGGTCGTCGTCAACAACAGCCGCTGCCGCGGATGCGGCGGTGATTCGATGATCCGATGGACCTCCTCGCGAGAAAGCACCACCGGCAGCCGACGAGGCTGCTTCGGAATCGGCACGCGCAGCGTCGCGCGCGGTCGTCCCAAGGTCACGTGATAGAAGAACCGGAAGGCTCCGACCGCCTGGGCGCATGTCGCCGCGGCACTCTTCTTCACCTCGATCATGTGCAGCAGATAGTCCTGGACCTCGCGATCCGTGATCCGATCGGGCGAGCGGTGAAAGTGCTCAGCCAAGCGTGTCACGTGCCACAGGTAGGACGTGTGCGTACGCTCCGACAACCCTCGTAGCGTCATTTCCCTGATCATCCGGCGACGTAGCTCGGTCATCTCACACCTCCTGGCGCAGTGATGGCACTGCACACTCGGAGATTGTTCGACACAAGCGCCCGCGTGATCAGCAACAACGACGAATCATTTCGATCGAAGCGCGACCCTTAGCCGACGACCGACTTTGTTCTGCCGCGATAGCGGCTTAGTTCAACTTGCATTCGGCGGTCCGGAGAAGACCGTCGTTTTGATTAGCGAATTTTGGATGCGCCACAGGCTCATGGACTTCCCCCCGCCGCCCCGTGTTTCTCAGCCGTTTTATCCGACTGCTTATGCTGCAGAGCGACAGCGGAATATAGCCCATCCAGCGTCCGATTGTCGCTTGTCGGGGGTCAGGTCCGCCGGGGGCTCAGGTCGAGTTTGTCGCCGGGGCTGACGACCCCGAGCGGACCTCGATTGAGCACGTGGGTATAGGTCATCGTGGTGCTCACATCGCGGTGTCCGAGAAGTTCCTGGATCGTTCGAATGTCGTGGCCGTCCTCCAAGAGATGGGTGGCAAATGAGTGGCGCAGCGCGTGAGCATGCGCGCGTTTGGATAGGTGCGCGGCTTGCGCCGCAGCTCGAATCGAACGCTGGATGACGGTCTCGTGAATGTGGTGACGGCGCCGTTGGCCGGTGGCGCGATCGACGTAGTGGCGCGTGGCAGGGAATACCCACTGCCACGGCCACTCCCGTGAAGCGTTGGGGTACTTGCGCGCCAGCGCGTCGGGCATCGCGACGTGGCCAGCATCGTGGCGCAGGTCTTCTTCGTGTTGCGCCCTTGCCAAGCGCAGGTGCTCGCGCAGTGCGTCCCGCGCGAACGCGGGCAAGGGGGTGCGACGATCCTTTGCGCCTTTGCCATTTCTCACCACGATCATTCGCTGATCGAAATCGATGTCGTGAATCCGCAGCTGCAGCGCTTCCATCAGGCGTAGGCCACAGCCGTACAAGAGCGCGCAGACGAGCCACGTGCCGGGCTCGACCTCGGACAAGAGGCGGCGTACCTCGTCCCGGGACAGCACGATCGGCAAGCGCGAGGGCCGCTTGGCGCGGACGATCTCGTTCATCCACGGCAGCTCGATCTTGAGCACCCGCCGATACAGAAACAGCAGCGCGGCCAGCGCTTGGTTTTGAGTCGATGCAGCCACCTTTCCTTCTACGGCGAGGTGCGACAAAAACGCGCTGACCTCGACGGCGCCCATCTCCTTGGGATGTCGCTTGCGATGAAAGAGGATGAAGCGCACGACCCATTGCGCGTAGCTCTTCTCGGTACGGCGGCTGTAGTGCGAAACACGCAGTTCATGGCGCAACCGTTCGAGCAGTCGCGGCGCCTGAGTCGAACCTCGCTTATCGGTGTTGATGGGTGGGCTCATGGCCGATGGCGACTCATCGTTGCCATCGTGCCTGCCTGACACGGATTCGGGCTATAGCGCTGCTGGGCCGGCCTCCCGGATTGGGAAGCGTGTTGCGGCGGCAGCTACTTCAACAACGGCGCACTGACAGCGGTGCCGGCATGTACAAAACCGAACGCCTCATTGAACCCATAAACCGGATAGATGCGGTACGCAGGGCCACAATCGACCTGCTCTTCATCGCAATCACCAAACGTTTCGCGATACAGAAAGTACAAAAGATCGTGCTTCTCGATCCAGCCCATGATCACGACACCGTGACCACTCGGACCAACAATCGGAAAGTCACCCAAGCGCGTGTCGCGAAACACGCCATGCAACGCCGAGAAGCGAATTTTGATTCCAGCCAAAAGCGGTCCGTAGTTCTCTAGCGCAGCGCGCACTCGCTGCGAGTCGGTAGCCGGGTAGATGCGCAGCAGCGCGCGCCAATGAAACGTCGGGCGAAGCACCTGCACCGCTTTCAACGCCCCAACGGCACTCAAGTCCAGCGTGTGTTCCAAGGGCAGATGCCTATCACGCAACTGCCGCGGGTCCGCGCCTGCCGTCTCCTCCTCCACAAGCCGCGCAAACCCCGCAATCGAAAAGGGGACAGGCACTTTTGTTACAGGGTCCAAGTGGTCGCCATCGGAAAGTCGAAATAGCTCGGAATCCTTCTCGGCATGCTCGTAGTACGCCGCGTCAAGCGTGCGCGGGTCGTAGCCGTTGTAGATGCGGCCATCAAAGATCGAGACGTACGAGCTGAGCGTGTCGCCTTGCTGCAATCGAAACCAGTCGAGCAGCACGCTGGTCGAGGTGGCCATGCATTTGTAGTGACCCAGTCGACGCTCGGGGCGAAATTGCCACGGAGGTTGTGGCGCGTAGCGAGCGTTGATGGCGTCCACTTGTGGCTGCGTCTCCTGCGTGCTCTTGTACGACACGCCAGTGTCGAAGTGTGGCAGCACGTGCATGCGCATGCCGTCAATATCGCGCGTACCGGCGATCACAAAGCGACGCGCCACCGGAAACCCTTGGCCTTGAAAGAAGACTTCGTCGTAGTAGTCGGGCACGACCAGCGTGTCGGGCGCGCGATCGAGCGCCGTGGTGGCACGGTTTGCCGGAAACAACAGGTAGGCGACGAGTACCACGGCCGCGATCGCGGCAACAAACAGTAGCGCGATGCGGCGAATCCGGGTGCGCGTCATCGACAGCCTAGACTACGCACTCGAGCCGCAGTATCAGCGCCGCCAGAACGCGGGCGTGAGCAGCACCAACACGGTGTAGAACTCGAGCCGTCCGGCCAACATGCACCCCGATAGCACCCACTTCGCCGCAATCGGAAGGCCGCCGTAGTGGTCCATCGGCCCAACGGCACCCAGCCCGGGACCAACGTTGAACATCGTCGCCGCCACAGCGCTTATCGATGTCACCAAATCCAGACCAATAGCCGTCAGCAGCACGCACGCCAAGAAGTAAACGGCCAGCACCACGTACAGCAGGTTGAGCAGGCTTTGAATGCTGCGCTCCGTCATTACCTGGCCGCTGAAACGCACGGCAAACACGCCGCGCGGCTCGACCATTCGCTTGAATTCGCGATCGACCAGCCGGCCGAGCAGCATTACGCGCGCTACTTTGAGTCCTCCCGACGTCGACCCAGTGCAGCCGCCGACAAACATCAGCGCGAGCAGCAACACGTGACACAGCGGTGACCAAAGCTCGAAGTCCTCGGTGATGAAACCTGTCGTAGTGATGATTGAGACCACTTGAAACATGGCGCCCCGGATGGCCCGTTCGAACTCGTAGCCGGAGCGCCAGATGAGGTCGACAGAGATCACTGCGCTGACGGCGAGAATGATGGCGAGGTACCCGCGCAACTCCAAATCGCGAAACACGGGAAACGGGTCCCGGCCAATCCAAAGCCGAAAGTGCTGAATGAAACTCATGCCGCCGAAGAGCATGAACAAAATGATGATCCACTCGATCGTTGGGTTGTGAAAGCCACCAATGCTTGCTGTATTGGTCGAGAACCCACCCGTGCCGAGCGTGCCAAACGCGTGGCACGCGGCATCGAAGTAACTCATTCCAGCTGCCTTGAGCGCCGCGATCTCTACCACCGTCAGCCCAACGTAAACCATCCACAGCGCACGCGCCGTTTCCGCGACCCGCGGTTTCAACTTCTCGGACCGTGCACCTGAAAACTCGGCGCGGTACAACTGCATTCCGCCGTGGCCCACCAGCGGCAACACGGCCAGCGCCAGCACGATAATCCCCAGTCCACCCAACCAGTGCGTGAAGCAGCGCCACAGTTGAACCGATGGCGAAAGCACTTCGACGCGCGGCAGGACCGTCGCGCCGGTGGTGGTAAACCCGGAGACCGATTCGAAGAAGCAATCGGTGAAGCCGTTGAAGTGCGGCGTGAACATGAACGGCAAACAGCCAAAAAGCGCCAGCGCGAGCCAGGCGGCAACGGTCAGCAACAACGCTTCGCGCTGCGACAAATCGCGAGCCGGGCGGCCGGCGAGCAGCATGAGTGTCAACGAAACGGCCCCGGTGATTACCAACGGAAGAGCGATCGGCCCAAGCGCATCGCCGACGTAAAGCGCATAGCCAAGTGGCACCAACATGGAGACCGCGATGGCGCCAATCAGTTGGCCTAGTACGAATCCGACCGATCGGAATCGAATCACTATTGCTCTCGTTCAGCCAAGAACGCCGACTCCAGCTTGGGTACATCGGTTTCTAGGCAAAAGAAAATCACGCGGTCGCCGCCCTGGATCACCGAGTCGCCGCGCGGTACCAGCACCTCGCCACCGCGGACGAGCGCGCCGATGATCGCGCCGCCGGGAAATCGAAGATCGCGCAGTGGGCGCCCGACGAGCCTGGACTCGGCCGAGGCCACCAACTCGATCGCCTCGGCCTCTTCCTCGCGAAACGTGACCACCGAGATGACACGCCCCTTGCGCACGAACTGCAGCGCGCGATCGACGGCGGCGAGTCGCGGACTGACCGTGGCATGCACGCCGAGCCGGTGAGCCATCGGCACATAGCTGAGGCGATTGATCAGCGCCACCACTTTGGTGGCGCCGAGACGGCGCGCGAGCAGCGCGGCAATGATGTTGCGCTCGTCGTCCTTGGTCAGGACGATGTACGCATCGATGCCTTCGATGTTTTCCTCTTCGAGCACCTTCTGGTCGGATCCATCGGCAGCCAGCACGACGGTTTTCTTCAGCAGCCCCGCCACTTTCTCGGCACGTCTCGGATCACGCTCGAACAGCTTGACTTTGACGTTCTGTGCTTCGAGCAGCTCAGCGACATGAATGCCAAGCTGGCTCCCGCCAACCACGAAGACGTGCTGCAACGACTCGCGCGGCGTTAAACCCAAGAAGCGCATCGCATCGGTAACATTCTCTCTGGTGGAGATGGTGTAAATGCGATCGCCAACTTGCAGCGTCTCGGCGCCGTGCGGGATGATCACGCGCTGACCGCGAAAGATCATGACCACCGTCGAGTCGGTGGGAGGGTTCGCCTCGCCAAGCGACTCGAGCGACTTGCCGGCCAACCAATTGCCCTCATCGATCGACATGCCAAACAACACCACACGACCATCCGCGAAATGGATCATGTCGGAGACGCCGGGGTAACGCAGTAACCCCATCATGCGTTCGGCGACGTCGGACTCGGGGTGAATCATGAGGTCGATGCGAATCCGGGCTGCGGCGAGTAGTTTTTTCCACTCGGCAAACTCGTGGGTGCGCACGCGCGCGATCCGCACCGAGTCGGGCGCTTCGACCTGCGCTACCAGGCAGACCTGCAGATTGACCTCGTCCGAATCGGTGCAGGCAATCACCATGTCGGCGTCGGCGATCTTCGCTTCGCGCAGCGTGCGCAGGCGCGTCGCGTTGCCTTGCACGACCTTGGCGTCGAGCTGCGCCTCGATCGCCGCGCAGCGTTCTTCGCCGCTCTCGACGATGACAATTTCATTCTTCTCGCGGATCAATCTTTGGGCAATGAGTGTGCCAACTTGCCCGCCGCCAACAATCAGAATTCGCATGTGTCGTCTGGTCCGGGTCGCATTGCGACGTGACGTAATTGCCGGGCGGCAGTCTAGCAGACAGCCTCTCATCCGGAGTGGACCAAAGCGGATGCGGCTTACACCAAGTGAAATCCTGCTATCTGAACGGTTTTCCTGATTTGATCCGTGTCGGACTCACGCTGAACCCAGCGTAGATCCGGTGCGTCAGTACTGGCGCGTCGTGATCGAGTCACCCGCTGGCGCAAAGGTTGCAGCATCCCTTCGCTCCACGGGTCACCCCACTCGGCTATTGAGACTGGAGAAATGCGAGTACCGGGGCGGCCGCTTCCTTTCCCTGCTTCGCGTGGTGCAACAGCGTCAACCCGTGCGGTCCCTTGGAGTCCTTCAGCGCGGGCCACGCCGTCAATATCGGCTTGACGATCTCGAGCTTGCCCAGCATCGCCGCGACAAATATGTCGAATCGCGCACCTTTGTCGATGAGGTACTGGGCGATGTCGGGGCGGCCCATGTGCCCTGCGCCACCGATTGCCATTTCGAAGTCTCCCCCGCCCCAATCCCATGTTGCGTTCAACAACGCGGACTGGGCGGCGAGCATGGCCTTGACCCTGTCCAGATCGTTGTGCCCGGCAATCACGAATTCCTTCACCAGCTCTGGCAGCAGGGCCGGCCCTTTCTCGGGTACTGCCGACACCGGCAGCAGCGAGAAAGCTGCGGCTCCAGCAGAAATCATGAGCACTTCTCGGCGCGAGATGGCAACGGGACGCATGGGAAGCTCCTTATGCAAGAGAGCTTACGCGTGACCCAACGACGCGCCGCGATTTGAATGCAAACAGAAGTAAAAGGGCGGGGCCCAATCGTGTCCAAAGCACGACGTCACCCCGCCCGTTACGTTACGGCTCACAGCCCAGGGATTTGCATTTCCTTCGGCCAACGCACGCTGTACTCCAGCGTCAACTCTTTCTTTTCCTTGGGCGCAAGCGTCAGCTTCCAATTGATGATGCCGGGGCGATCCTCGAGCGTGATGTATCCCGCGCTGGTCTTGTCGCCGACCTTGACGTTAATGCGCTCATCTTGCGAAATCGGCAAGCGCTCTTCCACCACCACCGTCACGGAGACATCGCGGAAGTTCTCGACCGACGTGCGATACGCAAACACCATCTGACGATCCTTGCCAACGAATCCTTCGGTGCTGCGCGCTTGCGGCAACACCGTGCGCTTTACCTTCAACCGGTTATCGATACCGAACGGCACGCGCAGCTCGGCGGCGGGTGGGGTTTCCGGAACCGAGAACGCGCCGAGGTAAGCGCCACCGGCCACGACGCGCATCGGTCCCGACAGCAACGGACGATCGGCAGGCGCCGTGGTCAACGCCAGCGCAAACGCATCCTCTTGCACCGAGGGGACCACGCGATAGGCCAACTCGGCTTTCAACGTGTCGCGACGCAACGTCACGCGATGCTCGGCGCCATCGGCCACGATGTCGCTCTTGCCGGAGACGGCGAATGCAGCGTTGTACGCGGTGTGGATGATCTCGCTGTTTTGGATGGTGGAGATCTCGTCAGCAACGACTCCGCCGACGACACCACCTTCCACGCCGCCTTCGGGAGAAAGTGCGTTGTTGTAAGCAGCGGCTGGTGCATTGCGCCGCATCTTGGCCATCGGCTGCGGCATATACGGTTGTAGCAACCAACTGTCCAACACCGGCGAAACGATCCCGCGCGCGGGCGCCGCGGTCGACAACACCAACGCGACATCGTTCCAATCTTCACCGGTGCTCTGCGTGACCACCGCTTCCGACACCAAATCGATCTCGGCCTTATCGGCATCCAGCGTCGCGCGATACGCCGGCCGCCAATAGGCGCCGGGCGCAACGTACGACAACTCCAGTTGCAGCGTGCCTGCTGCGGCAGCGGTGACATCCACCAGGGCAACGCGTGAGCGAATCGATCCGCTCGGGCGCGCCGCGTCACGCTTGGCGCGGGCCACCTTCAACGCCTCTTGCAGCACTGGCTTTTGCATCCGCCGCTCGAGATCCTGCGTGGCAAGGTCGGTGTAGCCACTTCGTAGGAACTCCATCATTGCTTTTAGTGAAACAGGGTCGACCTTGGCCGCAGCAATCGCTTCGCTTTGCCGCTCTGCATTCGTGGCGCGCAGCGAATCCAAGTAAGCGCGCAACTGACTGTTGACGGCATCTTGTGCCTCCAAACCAGCCCACTGCGTTTCGAGTTTCTTGACTTCCGCATCGGCAGCTTTGAATTCGGCCGAGACTTCAGCGTCGTGCGCCACCTGGCGCACCTCGACCGCACCGATCGTCGCCGCCACACCGCGGCCACTCACGCGCAGCGAATCGCCCTCGACGTTGGCCGGCACATTGTCGAACTGAATCTGCGAGGCACCCGCCGGCAGCTTGACCTCGACCTCGCGCACGACCTCCGCGCGATCGGGGTAAACGGTGACGCGCACGATCTTGGCGCCGGTTGCCGGAACCACCGCCGCCCGCGCCGGGCTGACCGTCGAAGCAGTAAGTAAGGCCACCGCCGTCAGGGCGGCCGCACGCAGGGTGACTACTAATAAATACGAGAAGGCGGGGCGACTCATGGGATCCTCCAACCAGTGGGGGCAGCCACTCTATCGGACAGCCCGCAATCGCAGGAGTTCCCGCCGTCAATCAGCGCCGTGAAAATGCCAGGGATACCCCCCCTCGAACGGTCACTTCCTGCCGCTGGACGGTCCTTTCGGCGCCTGCTATAACCACGCCGCTACTCCGTTCGGGCGCTGAAGCGTCGGTCTCTCGACCGGCGGCCAACCCCTTGATTGGCAACTACTTCCGGGGCTGTCGCCCCCCAAGGGAAAAAGAGGTCCACACATGAATCGTTTCTCGCTGTCGCGGCTGATCGGGACCGGGATGACCGTCCTTCTCGCTGCCCTCCTCGTGCTGTTCGCGAGCGCACCACCGGTACTCGCCCAAGTAACGGGCGCCCCGACGACCGCCCATCGCGGCGGTGGCGAGGCCAGTCTGGTGCTGCCCGACATTGGCCAAGTGGAGCTGATGGGTATCAATGGACGCACGCTGATGTACATCGGGCTTGGCGTCTGCTTGCTGGGCTTGCTGTTCGGCATGGTCATCTATCACCGCGTGAAGAACATGCCGGTGCACAAGTCGATGCTCGATGTTTCGGAACTGATCTACGAAACCTGCAAGACGTATCTGTTCACGCAAGGGAAGTTCTTGATGATCCTGTGGTTGTTTATCGGGGTCATCATGTTTTTCTACTTCAAGGTGGCGATGCACTTCAGCCTCTGGCGAGTCGCCATCATCTTGCTGTTCAGCTTGATCGGAATGGGCGGCAGTTACTTCGTTGCCTGGTTCGGCATCCGCATCAACACCTTCGCCAACTCGCGCACCGCATTTGCCAGCTTGGAAGGCAAGGCAATGCCCTGCTACGCGATTCCGCTCAAGGCCGGGATGAGCATCGGCATGCTGTTGATCTCGGTCGAACTGTTTCTGATGCTCTGCATCTTCCTGTTCGTGCCGGGCGAGTACGCCGGATCGTGCTTCATCGGATTTGCGATTGGTGAATCGTTGGGCGCGGCGGCGCTGCGAATTGCGGGCGGTATTTTTACCAAGATCGCCGACATTGGCTCCGACCTCATGAAGGTGGTCTTCAAAATCAAGGAAGACGACCCGCGTAACCCCGGCGTCATCGCCGACTGCACCGGCGACAACGCGGGTGATTCGGTCGGCCCCACGGCCGACGGCTTCGAAACCTACGGCGTTACTGGCGTCGCGCTGATCAGCTTTGTGCTGCTGGCCGTGCGCGACCCGCAGGTGCAGGTCACGTTGTTGGTCTGGCTGTTCATGATGCGCGTGATGATGGTCATCGCCTCGGGCGCGTCGTACATGATCAACGAAGCGATTAGCAGCGCGAAGTACAAAGACGTCCGCAAGATGAACTTCGAGGCGCCACTCACCGTGTTGGTCTGGCTCACCTCGATCGTGTCGGTGGTGCTCACTTACGTGGTGTCGTACCTGATGATTCCAGACCTGGGCGACGGAACGTTGTGGTGGAAACTCTCCTCCGTCATTACCTGCGGCACGTTGGCTGGCGCCATCATTCCGGAACTGGTGAAAATCTTCACGTCGGTTGAATCGGGCCATGTCAAGGAAGTCGTGACCTCTTCGAAGGAAGGCGGCGCGTCGCTCAACATCCTGTCCGGTTTGGTGGCTGGTAACTTCAGTGCGTACTGGCTGGGAATGGTCATCACGTTCTTGATGGGCATTGCCTATTGGGTCAGCTCAATGGGCTTCGAAGCTCTCATGCTCGCTCCGGCCGTGTTCGCGTTTGGACTGGTTGCGTTCGGCTTCTTGGGGATGGGCCCGGTCACAATCGCCGTCGATTCGTACGGACCCGTCACCGACAACGCACAGTCGATCTATGAGCTGTCGCAAATCGAGGACATCCCCAACATCAAGGCCGAGATCAAGAAGAGCCACGGTTTCGATGTCGACTTCGCGCACGCCAAGCATCTGCTGGAAGAAAACGACGGGGCCGGCAACACCTTCAAGGCGACCGCCAAGCCGGTGCTCATCGGCACCGCCGTGGTGGGCGCCACCACGATGATCTTCTCGATCATCGTCGCACTGACGCACGGTCTCACCGAGAACGTCGACAAGCTGTCGCTGCTCAACCCGCTGTTTCTGTTGGGCATGATGTGCGGCGGCTCGATGATCTACTGGTTTACCGGTGCCTCGACGCAGGCGGTCACCACGGGTGCCTACCGCGCGGTTGAGTTCATCAAGGCCAACATCAAGCTGGACGGGGCCGTCAAGGCCTCGGTGGAAGATTCCAAGAAGGTGGTCGAGATTTGCACCACCTACGCGCAGCGCGGAATGTTCAACATCTTCCTGGCGGTGTTCTTCGGGACGCTGGCCTTTGCTTTCTTCGACCCGTACTTCTTCATTGGCTATCTCATCTCGATCGCGCTATTCGGTTTGTTCCAAGCGATCTTCATGGCCAACGCTGGCGGTGCTTGGGATAACGCCAAGAAAATCGTCGAGGTCGAGCTCAAGGCCAAGGGCACGCCGTTGCACGACGCGACTGTGGTCGGCGACACCGTGGGCGATCCGTTCAAGGACACCAGCTCGGTGGCTATGAACCCGGTGATCAAGTTCACCACGCTGTTTGGGCTGCTCGCTGTCGAACTGGCTGTGCTGATTGCACAGGAACAAGGCACCACCGTGGTCCACGTCATCGGCGCTGCGTTCTTGCTAGTCTCGATGGTCTTCGTGTGGCGCTCGTTCTACGCGATGCGCATCACGACATCGCTGCACTAAACGAGCGTTGCTTTGGTTTGATTCGGGGCGGGCCTGCGGGCTCGCCTCTTTTTTGTGGCGCACAAAGGGCTACAATCGCCGCCGATGATCAGCCCAGCCTGGACGCCGAAACTTTTTCAAACCCTCAAGACGTACACAAGAATCGAATTTCTGCACGATCTCGTCTCTGGCATCACGGTCGGACTGGTCTCGTTGCCGTTGGCAATGGCGTTCGCGATCAGCTCGGGTGTCTCGCCGCAGGCCGGCATCTACACCGCCATCGTCGCCGGAGTGGTGGTCTCGACGCTGGGTGGCTCGAAGTTCCAAGTCTCCGGGCCCACCGGCGCCTTCGTCGTGGTCGTCTCGGGGATCGTGCTCAAGTACGGCCAATCGGGGCTGCTGTTGTGCACTCTCATGGCCGGCGCGCTGCTCGTCTTTCTGGGTATTAGCGGACTCGGAAGTGCGGTCAAGTACATCCCGCGACCCGTGGTGGTGGGATTCACCAATGGCATTGCGGTGCTCATCGCCAGCACACAGCTCAAGGACTTCTTCGGGTTTCACGGTGCCAATCCCGGCGGCTTCCTCGAGCGCATGCAGGATTTGTCACGCAACGTCGGCAGCATGAATCCTGCGGCAACGAGCCTTGCGGTAGGCTGTCTGCTGCTCTTGATCGTGTTTCGGCACTATCGCAAGCGATTCCCGTCGACGGTGGTCGCTTTGTTTGCCGGTACTGCTGTGGTCGTCCTGTTCAAGCTGTCGGTCGAAACCGTGGGCAGCAAGTTCGGGGGCATCCCAGCGCAGCTTCCCCACCCCGACATCCCCGACATTCATCTTGCCGATTTGCCGGAACTGCTCAGCCCGGCGCTCACCGTGGCTTTCTTGGGCGCCCTCGAATCGCTGATGTCGGCGGTGGTTGCCGATCGGATGGGCGGCGACAAACACAACCCCAACGTCGAACTCGTGGCACAGGGTGCGGGCAACATTATTTCGCCGATCTTCGGCGGCATTCCGATTACTGGCGCCATCGCGCGCACCGCCACCAACATTCGCGCCGGCGGAAAGACACCGGTGGCGGGGATCATTCACGGCTTCACGCTGCTGGCGATTTTGTTGTTCGCCGCCCCCGCGGCCGGGTTGATTCCGCTGCCGGTACTGGCCGCGATACTGATGATGGTGGCCTGGAACATGGGCGATTGGGCCGAGATACCCGAGCTGCTCAAGTTGGGCCGCGCCGATATCGCTGTGTGGGCGCTGACGTTTTCTCTCACCGTGTTTACCGACCTGACGTTTGCCGTAGAAATGGGAATGTTGCTCGCGGCCTTGCTTTTTATCTTGCACGTCTCCGAAACAACAACCGTTTCTGCGATTCGGTCCGCGTGGGTCGAGGGCGGCGCACTTCATCTGGTGGACAACCAAGAGATTCCACCGTACGTCGCAATGTTTCGGATCGACGGGCCGTTCTTGTTTGGCACCGCCGACAAGCTAGAGGTTATCGACGAGCAAATCGACATGCTGCCTCCGATCGTCATTCTGCGTCTGCGCCACATGACCGCACTCGATGCTAGCGGTCTGCATGCGTTGCAAAGCCTCTGCGAGCGCTTACACGAAACGAACCGCTCGCTCTTGCTTTGCAATATTCGACCTCAACCAGCGCAGTTGCTGCGGCGCTTCGACTTTGAGCGGCATGTCGGAGTCGCCAACATTTGCACGACCACTGCTGACGCGCTCCGGCGGGCCAAAGAGATTCACGAGGCGTAGTTACGGTTTGCTGCCGGTCGCTGTCGCACAAACGGCGTCGATCGAAAACTGCGCAGGGTCGTCGAGCTTGCGCTGGGCTACCAACTCGGCCAACACTTTTTCGCTGAGTGTGTCGGTGTTGCGGCGAGCGTAGTCGGCGCGACGCGCCCTCACCATTGGGTCGCGGAGTTCGGCGCAGTGCTCGGCCATTGCAGGCCGGATCGTGCGCCATAAGACGGCACGGTAGGCGTTGGGTTGATACGACTCGTCCCATTCCGGCGTCACGAACTGCCGCAAGTCGAACCGCCTCACCATGGTCCAGCGACCCTCGCGACGCTCGATCAACGGCGCGTCACCGCCGCACAGCGAGCGATAAAACAGCATGCCGTTGTAGTTGGCTTCCATGTCGGCGGTGGAAAAGATTCCTGATGCAAGGTATCCCAGCGTGGTGCGCTCCAACAGCATTCCCAAGGCAATCGCACGATGCTCGGCTTGTGCTTCAGTCATCCCGCGGTGCATCCCTCGTTTGAACTGCCGGTAGTAAAGCCATCCTTCCGAAACGAAGTGGCCAATCTTGTCGGTGCCCAAGCGCACGCCGCCGAGTTCCACGGTGGGGCTGGCGGGCATCCAGGTTGCGGTCGCGATGCGGCTCAGCCCGGCGTAGATCGAGCGCTGTTGATACACCCGGCGCTGCTCGCTGGTGGCCGGCACACGATCGACCAGCGCGTCGTTGGCGGCCCATGTTTCCGGCACGTGAAAGATAAGGCGTCGAAATCGCCGCTGCACCTGGGACTCGACATCGGCGCAGGTCGCGTTGGCTTTGAGTTTTTGCAGCGCCGCATTGATCTCGGTCTCGAACTTGGCGTTGATCGGCGCGCTCGAGTCGCGCAATGGTTGAGTCCACGAGTAAAACTGGTCGGTCTCCAGCGCCGTTGCGGGTGACGCGGCAAGCACCAGCACGATGGCTGTTGCTGTGGTGATGGTGTGTGCGTGCACTAGAATCCCCAACCGACGGCGCCACTCAAGCGCCATTCGTTGCGGCTCGCGTCATCACGGGTACCGCGCAACAACGCCACACTCAGGTGCACTCCCACCAAGCTGAGCGAGCCCTCGGCGCCAGCCCAGTTTTGACCTGCCGCGCCAAGTCTTCCGCTGCTGTACGTGCGCAGCCAGACCGCCTTCACGGCGTAGCCGAGATGGGTGCGCTTGATGAAGCGGCGTCCGTCGATGGTTTCCGCCACGGTCCAGGCCCAGCCCCCCGCAAGTTGGGCGCCGTCCCTCCCGAGTTCAAGTTGGGCCACGGGACCGCGGAGATCGCAGAGTACGTTGCAGGCATCGGTGGCATCGGCGTGAGTGATCATCAAACCGCCCGCCACCGAACCTGACAGCGATTGCGAATAGCGGCCCAACAGACTGCCGACGACGCGGCCCACGTCGCGACTTGGTGTCGCGGTTGCGGGGGCGTTGCTTGTCGTTGAACTCGCAGCGCTCGGCTCGCCGGCGATTGCCGGCGTCAACGCGAGCAGGATGTACAACGCCCTGGCCAGCGGGCCAGTGGCCACACGCCGCGATCTCATCCGGCCGATCGTACACGATACCGAGGCCACAAAACTCGCTGCGATCGTTGGACGAAGCGCCGTGCCGGCGTGGCGCCCCTCGGCGTGGCCTAACGGCGGCGGCCGGAAAAAAAAGTGCCTGTCACCACGGGGATCAAGAACAACTCCGCCAACACGGCAACGCCCACGGAAGTAGCACACAGCAAACCGAAGCGGGCGGTCGGCAGAAAACTCGAGAACATCAGCGAACCGAAGCCCAGAATCAAGATCGCGCCGGTGAGCAAGTATGCCGGTGCGGTCGCTTCGAGAGTGCGCGCAATCGCCTCATTGCTGCCGTAGAGCGCCGAGAGTTCTCGATAGTGGACCATGGTGTGAATCGTGTCGTCGACGGCCAGGCCCAGCACGATCGAGGCCACCATGGCGGTGCCGACATCCAAAGGAATGCCAGCCCAACTCATCAGGCCAAACACCACCACCACCGGCAACACATTGGGAACCAGCGCAACGATCGCCAAGCGCAGGCTGCGCAACATGATCCAAAAGCCGAGCAAGATCACTGCAATCGCCGAGCCGAACGATGTCACCAAGGTGCGCAGCAAATAGGTTTGGGTATTCAACAGCACCGTTTCGATGCCGGTCACGATGGAGCGTGCACCCGGTACCGAGGTTTCGGCCATCCGTGGCGCTTCACGCTGCAGCACATCGAGACTCTCGAAGCCGCCGGTTTTCACGAACACTGTGACTCGCGCCACACGCCCGTTGTCGGCGAAGAACGAATCCAGCACCGCCTTGCCCTTGGGGTCCGCCGACAACGCGCGCAATGCGGTGCGTCGCGGATCGAGGGTGGTCCCTGACGCGCCGGTCGGGAACATCGAGTGCGCAAGATCGTCGACGACATCGGCCGGTCCAACCACACCGAGCACATTCGGCAACTCGCGCAGACGCTTGGAAAGTTGCGACAGCTCTTCGAGGCCAACGGGGTCGCTCTTGTTTTCCACGACCACTTCCACGGCGGACACACCAATCCCGAGGCCTTCGATCCGATCGTGAGCCAGACGGAGCGGATGATCCGCACGCAAGTAGTTCAGGCCGTGGCTCTGTGTGCGCAACTGAGGCAAACCAGCCAGCGCGAAGAGCGTAATGATCGCAGTCACCAACAAGACGTGCGCGCGATGGTGCGCGCACCATTCCGTGAGCCGTCGCGCCCAACGCCCACTCTGCTTTTCGAACACGCGCTCCACGCCGCGCGCACCCTGCATGCGGCCGCCGCCGGCCGCCAACAGCGCGGGGTACATTACCAGCGCGGCGCCGCCCATCATTGCGATACCGATCGACGACCACACCCCCAACTCGCGCACCGGCCACACCAAACTGGTCGCCAATGATCCGCAACCCGCAATCGTGTTGACCACGCTGAAGAAGATCGCTTTCCCCTTCTCGTCGAACGTGCGGCGCGCGGCTTCGATCGGGCTGAGTCCTTCCGACTCCTCCAGATCGCGAAAACGCATCAGCACATGAATGGCGCTGGCGAGCGCCACGGTGAAAACGAGAGGCGGCAGAATCGCCAACAACAAATTGAGGTGAATCCCCAGCCAGCCCATCGTGCCCAACAGCATCAATTCGGTGATGCCAATCAACAACAGCGGCAGCAACACCCCCTTGAGTTGCCGAAACACGACACCGAGCAACAACACGGCCACGCCGATCAGAATCGGAAAGAACCGCTTGGTGACCTCGCGCGCCGACTCATCCATGGTTTGATCGAGCACCGGCTCGCCATAGAGAAGCGCCTGAGTGCCCGACGGAGGCGTCTTCATTCGCTCTTCCAGCCGACCCAACGCCGCACGCTCGTCATCGATCGAGGTGGGCGCCAAGACAATCAGCAGCGAAACCGCGTGCCCGTCGGCAGTCACCAAGCCGAGGTTGCGATCGAGCGCGTTGGCGACGGCCAGCGCGCGGAAATCGGCAGGATCGTCGGGCGGCCAAAAGCCCAACGCCGGCTCGTGATGGGCGCGCAGACCGTAGACCGCTTGGATTTCCTTCCATGCCCCAAGCTCGGCTTCGAGCTCACCCAATTGCTGCAGCGTAGCGCCACTGAAGAGTGCCTCGCCGGTAAACGTGACGCGCACCGTCTTGTCGGATCCGAACAACGTCAGGAAGCGTTCGTAGCGAACCGTCGGGCCACTGCCTGCGATAAAGAAATCGCGCGCCGCGTTTTGCGTGTGAAGTCGCAGCACCCCCGGCAGGAGCGCGAGCGCAAGCAGCACCCAGCCGGCGAGCACCCAGCGCCGCCAGCGGATAACTGCGTCGAAGAACCGGGACGAGCGCAGCAACAAACCTCGCTATTGCGGTGGTGCCGGTTGAATCGCTCCGGCCACCGCGATGTTGACGGTGACGAACTTGTCGACCCGAAGTATGAACACCGAGGGGTCGCTCATGCCCCACTCGACGAACGGTATTTTGAACGATCCTTTCGCAGTGGTGCGATTGCCATTGACGTTGACCTTCAGCGGAATCGAGAGCGCGTGCTCGCTCCCATGGATCGTCAACGTGCCCTCCATGGAGACGTCGCTTTCGCCTTCCAGTTTGACAGTGCCCACGAGCTTCTGCGGCACGAACACCATCTCAGCGTACTTTGCGGATTCCAGCACCTCGGCGTGCATCTTCTTATCCCGGCCTTCGTTGCTGGTGGTGGCCGACGTGGCATCGATCACCAGCTTGCCAACCATGACGCCCTTGGCCGGATCAAACCGTACTTCGCCGCTCTTCAGTTTCAGACTCCCTTCCACCGTGTGCATCGTGGCACCGAGTGTGAAGTCGATTTTGGCGGTGGTGGGATCGACGACGACCTCGAGTTCGGCCGCCCAAAGTGGGGAGGCGAACAAGAGCGCTGAGATCAGCAGCAGGATTTTCGGGTAAGTGATCATGCGGAGAGTCTGCGACAGACGACAAGGGAAGACCAGGCGTCCTGGGGCAAATGACAATCGTTTAAGGGGGATGTTAGGTGCGAGCGGGTTGGCGGTTGAGGCTGTGGGGCGCGAGTAGAGGGACAGTCCCTCGCCATAGCTCGGCTGCGTCACCTGCCAGATCAGTGGCGGACGAAAGCGGCGGGTGATAACCAGCCTACCGGCGCAGGTGGAAAGGGACGCTGGTGACGACGGTATTGCGACGGAAATGGAGAGCTGTCTTGATCAAGAAAGCACGTTGGTTGTGAAGCAGATGATGCCACCAGCGCGCCGGTACGAACTCGGGCATGACGATCGTCAAGAAGTCTTCGGGGCGTTCGCGCTCGACGTTCTCGATGTACTCCAACAACGGCTCCATCAGCGAGCGGAAGGGTGAGTCGAGCACGACCAACTGCGCGCCCTGACAGTACTTGTCCCAGTTCTTCCGCAACTCGGTGGTCGCCGTTGGATCGATGTCGACGTACACCGCGCGAACGTCGGTAGACAATTGCCGCGAGTACTCGAGCGCCTCGACCACCGCACGATGCAGCCCGCCAATCGGCACGATGACGGTGTGCCGCTTGTAGTCTCCCGCTTCCCAACCCTCCAGCGAGAGCTGTCGCCCTACCATCCGGTAGTGGCGGCGAATCGACTTGAAGATCAGAACCACGAACGGGATCAGCAAAATGATGATCCACGCCCCTTCTTCGAACTTGGTGACGGCAACGATCACCAGGACGATCGCCGTCAGTGTGGCGCCGACAGCATTGACAGCGACCGCTGAACGCCAGCCGTCGCCCCTTTCCCGGAGCCGCTTACGCACCATGCTCGTCTGCGAAAGCGTGAACGATACGAATACACCCAGCATGTAGAGCGGGATCAAGGCGTGCGTATCGCCGCCAAAGATCACGATCAAGACGCCGGCGAAGAACGTCAGTAGCAAGATGCCGTTGCTGAATGCCAAGCGATCGCCTTGGTTGAGCAACTGCCGCGCCAGAAAACGCTCGCGGGCCAAGATCGACGCCAAACGAGGGAAGTCAGCGTAGGCGGTGTTGGCCGCCAGCACCAAGATGAACAACGTCGAGATCTGCACGCAGTAGTACAGGATGTTGCGGCCGCCAAATACGCCGCGTGCCAACATCGAGACGATGGTCTCTTCCATTTGCGGAATCACCTGATAGCGACTAGCCAAGAAGCTGATGCCGGTGAAGAGCACCACGCAGAGCACGGCCATGATCAAGAGCGTCGCGCGTGCATTCCTGGGCTCGGGCGGGCGGAACGCAGGCACTCCGTCGGCGACCGCCTCGATTCCGGTCATTGCAGTGCAGCCGTTGGAAAATGCGCGGAGCACCAAGAAGATCGTCATCGGGGCAGCGGCTTCGGTGTGGAACGGATCGAGTGACTCGATCGGCACCACCTGTCCGCTCCACACGCGCCAGACACCCACGACGATCAACGTCAGCATGCTGAACAGGAAGAAGTAGGTGGGCAGGGCGAAGATCGCCCCCGACTCTCGAACGCCGCGCAGGTTACCAATCACCAGCAGCACCAACAACAACAACCCAATCGCGACGCGATGCTCGCCCACAGCTGGGAATGCCGAGACGAGTGCGGAAACACCGGCTGCCACGCTGACCGCCACCGTCAGGATGTAGTCGATCATCAGTGAAGCAGCAGCGATTAACCCGAAGTTGTCCCCCAGGTTCTCTTTCGAGACGATGAACGCGCCACCGCCCTGTGGATACGCGCTAATCGTGTAGCGATACGAAAACGCAACGGTAAACAACAGCGCCGCAATCAGCCCGGAGATGGGTGCGACGTACCACAGGTAAGATGTGCCAGCGATTACCAGCACACGTAGCACCTCCTCTGTGGCGTAGGCCACCGAGGACATTGCGTCGGAAGACAGCACCGCCAAACCGGTGGTCTTACTGAAGCGTTCGTGATGCGCCAAGTGTGAGGGGATCGGTTTGCCGACCAGCGCTTGTTTGATTGTTTGCCACGAAAGACTCTCAGCCATGTCAACTCACCTGCGGAGTATTGGGTTGCTGGCTGGTCCACCAGCGCGGAATCGAGGCAACGAGGATGGCGAGCATCGCCGCCATCATGACAGCGGTCAAACTCGCATTCATCCAGCCGCGCAGCGCCGTGGCCGGATTTTCGGTCAGTTTGAGGAAGTTACCGGTGATCGAGAGCCAACCGGCGCTGAGCGTCGTGATCGAGACGAAGGCCAGCGGCACGAGCGTGACCCACGCGAAGCGGCGGCGTCCCTCGTTGATGAGGACAGTGGTGCCGACGCAAAGCGCGATGCCCGCCAGCAGCTGATTGGCGATTCCGAAGATCGGCCAGATGGTTGAAATCGTGCCGAGCTGAATGAAGGTCGCGAAGCCGATCACGATTACTGCAGACGTGAGCAGCGTTCCCGGCCACCAATCGGGGCGCCCGAACGGAGCGTGCACACGTCCGATGAACTCACCCAACAGAAAACGCGCCACGCGAGTCCCGGTGTCGATGGTGGTAAGTATGAAAAGCGCTTCGAACATGATCGCAAAGTGGTACCAGTATTTGACCATGCCACTCATGCCCGGCAGCGATGAAACAATCTGCGCAATGCCTACGGCGAGAGTGACGCCACCGCCCGTACGGCTGCGCAGCCGGGTTTCACCGGTTTCTGTTTCGAGCGCCGTCAATCGGCATTCGGCCAATGGAAAACTCTCGCTGTCGTGGGCGGCAACGAACTTCTCGTAGCGCGCTCGCGCCTCATCGGTGCGTTGATCGACGTTGATCGCGAAGTAATCGCCGGGGCACAGCGATGACGCCGCCACCAGAGCCGTAATCCCCACCAACCCTTCGATCAACATCGCCCCATAACCGATCATCCGCGCGTCTGTTTCGCGATCGAGCATCTTGGGGGTGGTACCGCTGGCGATCAGGGAATGAAATCCGGAGATGGCGCCGCAGGCGATCGTGGTGAATACAAACGGCCAGAGCGTGCCCGGGATAATTGGCCCACCTCCCGCCGCGAGCGGCGTTATCGCAGGCATCTGCAAGCGCGGAGCAACGAACATGACGACCAACACCAACGCCGCCACGGTGCCGATCTTCATCGTGCTGCTGAGATAGTCGCGTGGACAAAGCAGCAACCACACCGGCAGCACCGACGCCACAAAACCATAACCAGCGATCAACCAGATCAACGTCGTCTTCGACAACGTGAAGTACACCGCCAACGACGACTCGGCCACGTATCCACCGGCCCAAACCGCAAACAACAAACCGATCACGCCCGCGATCGTCGCCGTGCGAATGTCGCCCGGGCGGACGCGGTACATCCACCACCCCATCGCCAACGCCATCGGGATGGTCAGTCCCACGGTAAACGTGCCCCACGGACTTTCGGCCAGCGCTTCCACGACGACCAATCCAAGACCGGCTAGCGCCACGATCACGATGAACAGGATCGCAATTCCACAAATCAGTCCTGCAAACGGGCCGATCTCGCTGCGTGCGATCGCCGCCAACGAACGGCCGCCGCGACGGGTTGAGGCGGTAAGGATCACGAAGTCGTGAACCGCACCGCCGATCGTCACGCCAATCAAGAGCCACAGAAGGCCCGGCGCAAATCCGAACTGCGCCGCGAGCACCGGTCCGACCAAGGGGCCCGCACCCGAGATCGCGGCGAAGTGATGACCGAACAACACCCAGCGATTGGTGGGGAGGTAGTTCTGGCCATCGGCATGCAGGTGCGCAGCAGTCGGTCTGGAGTTGTCGAGCGCCAACACCTTGGCCGCGACGAACGCCCCGTAGTAGCGATACGCCAGTGCCAGGATGCAGACCGCACCGAGCATGATCGGCAGGGCGTTCATCGTGTTGGAAAGACCCTCCCGGCCTGGCGGCGGCTCGCCACCTCAGCACGGCTGTGACCCGTCAAGACCGCGGGCACGATAGGCCAGGCCCCGAAAAAGTCAATCGCGATGCAGCCTGACCGTGGGCGGCTTCCGGGCTAGAATGGCGCCCACTTGAAACCAAGGCCCCCGGACGGGGGAGAGTAGTTCACCGGCCCCTCGAGTTTCGCTCGGGCCGCAGTTGAAGGAGCGAGTCCATGAAAATGTCGGTCGAGCAGCATGGCAAGGTCACGATCCTCCGCCCCCTAGGCAACCTGACCATTGGCGAGGGAGATATCGTCCTGCGTGAGGCTCTCGAAGAGCAGCTCAAGGCGGGTCACCAGCACCTGGTGCTGGATATGAAAAGCGTGAAGTACGTCGATTCAGCCGGACTGGGCGAGCTTGTCGCGTCGCTGAAGAAGTCCAAGGAAGCCGGCGGGAACCTCAAGCTGGCGGCGCTCAACGACTCCGTCAACAACCTGATGATTCTCACCAAGCTGATGCAAATCTTCGAGATTCACACCACCGAGGTCGACGCTGTTTCCTCGTACGTGTAAACCATTTTCGAAGCGACGTGACACCAGGGCGGCCTTTCGTGGCCGCCCTTGGTTCGTCCACACACCCCCTCAAATCACCTGCGTAAAAGAAAAGCGCGGCAACCCGAAGGCCGCCGCGCCGAGTATTCGAGGTTTGCGCGAGTGCTTATTCCCCGCCGGGACCACCACCAAACGCCAGGCCCTCATCGGTGACGATACCGACTTGGACGCCCTCGCTTTGCGACCGGGCAATGTCGAGAATCCGAATCACTGCCTCGTAATTCATCTTCTCCTGAGCGGCGAGGAACAGGATCTTGTCGTTCCCCCGGCGATTCTGCATGAGCTGTGCAACGCGACTCGCGAGCTGATCGATCGGAACGCCGTCCTTGTTGATACGGATCACGCAGTTGGGCGGCAAACCGGCCACGCCCAGCGGATTGACGGCGTTGCAGTCAGCCTCGTTGATTCCAAGGATCAACTGCTTGGCGAGTTGATCCGGAGGCGGCGCCTGCTGGACGTTTTCTCTCGGAATATCGATGTCGTACCCCATCTGTACGATGGGCACGGTCACCATGAAGATGATCAGCAGCACCAGCAGTACGTCGACCAGCGGCGTGACGTTGATGTCCGCGTTCAGGCCTTTTCCGCTGCTTCCGACGTTCATTCCCATGTTCTAGTCCTCGTTTGGCACACAGCTACTTGGTCATCATCGTGCCATCGCGCTTGCTGGTGATGAGCCCCACGGTGGTGAAGTTGGCGGCGCGCACCTGCAGCATCCGTTTCTTGACGTCGCCGTAGGTCAGGTTCGAGTCGGCTTTGATCACCACGCTGTTGGCGGGATTGCGTTCGAAGTTCTCCTTCAACGCACCCTCGAAGTCAGTGTCGCTCACCGGGATCTTTTCGATCTCGAGCGAACCCTCGCGCGTTATCACCACCAAAGTCTGCGACTTGTCCTCTGGCAGCGCTTCCGGCGCGGTGGTGAGCGGCAACTGAACGGCACGCCCCTTTTGGAGCATCGGCGTGACCACCATGAAGATGATCAACAGTACCAGCATGACGTCGACGAGCGGCGTGACGTTGATCTCGGACTTGACGTCCCCGCTACCACCGCTGCTTGGATTACTTAGCCCCATAACCAGCCCCGTGACGCTTCAGGAAGAAGTCCACCACCTCGCGAGCCGAGTTGGTCATTTCGATCTGGAAGCGCTCGAGCGAGCCGGTGAAGTAGTTGAACGCCATGAGCGCCGGAATGGCCACGAGCAGGCCGGCCGCCGTGGTGAACAGGGCTTCGGAAATACCGCCGGCCACCGACGCCAGTCCGCCCGAACCGCTGGTCGCGATCCCTTGGAAGGCGGCGAGAATTCCCATGACCGTTCCGAACAGCCCGATGAAGGGCGAGGTCGAACCGATGGTGGCGAGCGCGCCAAGGCCCTTCTTCATCTCGGCGGTCGTCATCGCGCCGGCCATTTCGAGTTGACGTTCGACCGCACCGACCAAGTCAAATGCGGTTTCACCCGATTTCTGGTTTTGGAATTCGACCAGTCCGGCACTGACCACTTTGGCGATGTGCGACTTGCTGAACTTCTTCGACTGGTTGATGGCTTCGTCGAGTTTGTTCTCGCGCAGCGCCTTGACCAGGATCGGCAGGTAGGCCACCGACTCTGTGCGTGCCGCCTTGAACGTCTTGTACTTGTCGAACATGACCGAGATCGAGTAGATCGACATGATGAACAAAATCGCCAGCACCACCCAGGCGACTGGGCCCATGTCGCCGAACATCTTCATGTACATCTGCATGGGAACTCGCTCCTTCGGTCGTCAGACTCTGGATTTGATCACCGCAACTTGAAGTTGACGGTGACTGTTACGTACACCTTCACGGGTTTGCCGGAACGAATTGCCGGCTTGTACTTCCACTTTTTGACCGCCTCGATGGCGGCTTCATCCAGCATTTGGATCGAGCGCAGCACCTTGACATTGGTGACGTTGCCGCTTTCGTCGACGACGATCTGCACGATGACTCGGCCTTCGATACGGGCCCGCTTGGCAATCTCGGGATAGTCGGGTTCGATTTTGTTGAGCAGGTCCGGCGGTGTGATGTCCGAGGTGAGCACCAACGGCTCGTCACTCACGCCACCTTCGACGCCTCCCACCACGCCACCGACGATGCCGCCCACCACACCACCTTCAACACCGCCTTCGACGCCGCCCTCGACACCACCATCGACCCCAGTGTCGTCACCACCGTCGTTCACTTCTTCGACTTTCTCTGGAATCACGGTGGGCTGTACCACTTCTGTGGGTTGCACCGGCTCCGTCCTAGGAGTGGAGGACTTCTTGGCTGCAGGTGGAGGCGGTGGGGGCGGTGGGGGCGGGGCCGACATTCCAATGAAGCTCACCAGCAAGTCGGGGTCCTGAACCGCTTCCACCACGAAATACGATGCGCCGACCAACGCCAGAATCACGGCAACATGGATCCCAGCCGAGACCGCAGAAGACCTTACCGTCTTCGTGTCCAACTGGTTCTTCCGGCTTTCGAGCATGGTGTCGAACATGGCCTTGTCCTCGGTAGTGCAGCGCGCGCTCAGGAAGCTTTCTGAGCCTTCTTCTTGTCGCGAATCTCGATCGCTCTCTTCTGGAGTTCCTTCGCCTTGTCGAACGCCTCATTGGCGCCGACGTTGTCGCCGAGCATCTGCAGTACCTGGGAGCGTTCGCGCCACAGCAAGTTGTAATAAGCGATCGCTTCCATGTACTCCGGATCGAGCTTCAGCGCCTTATCCAAAGCTTCCATACCTTTGGTAATGACCAGCTGGCGCTCTTCGATCGAAATTGTTCCTTCTTTGTTGCCACTGTACGAACGATTCCAATAACGCTGGCCAATCGTGTACCAGCGCACCGGGTTTTGGGGGTCCAACTCGGCGAGCTTTTGGTAAGCCTGCATGGCGGGGGTGAAGACTTTGCGCTTGTCGTAATAAAGCACCGCCAGCATTTCGAGGACCTTGATGTCGTTAGGCTGGGCCTTGAGCAGCGCCTCGTAGTACTCAATCGCCTTGTCGTACTGCTCGGACGAATTGAGCAACGCCATGTAGTACTCGCGCACCCTTTCCATGTCTTGGGGCTTGGGCGGCGTCATTTGCAACATCGCTTCGAAGCCGGTGGTCGCTTTTTCGGCGTACTCCTTGTCCATCGGGTGGGTCGAACCTGGGTGATACAGGGCGGTGTAGGCCAGCGAGATTTGGTAGTGCGCGAGCCAGTTCTTGGGGTCGATCTTGAGGATCTTTTCGTAGGCGGTGATCGACTCGAGATACTTTTGTTGGTTGAAGAGACGGTGACCTTCGTTGGTCGCCTTCCGGATTGAGAGACCATCACACCCGACGGTGAGCGCGATCATCGCAACGAGAAGGACTAAGGTCTTGGGCCGGCGATTCATCAGAACTCCTCGATCGAAACTCGGCGGAATCGGTGCCCGCCACCCGCCCGGCGCGGCCGCCCCGCTTGCGAGGGCAGCACGTCGGACAAAAGACCGCTGGGGAACGCGCCATTCTTACCCCAAACGGGTTCGAAACGGGCCTCCCCTCGAACAGAGTCGGGGAGAATAGTGAAGGCTATTTCAGGACGCAACACGTAATCGGCCGTTTGACCTGCGGGGCTGTTGCAGCAGGACGCCGATAATAACGGGCTCAGGCGGCTCGACCGGCCTGATCGGACTTGGTTCGGGCCGATCAGCCCTCTTTCTGCGCGGGCGCAACGTTCTTCGGTGAATTGAGTGAGACGTCCCCGAATTGCTTGACGTGCCCGAGGACCCTGCGTAGTCTTTGCGGTCTTCGGGCGGCTAGCTCAGCTGGCAGAGCACCTGCCTTACACGCAGGGGGTCACTGGTTCGAGCCCGGTGCCGCCCACCAGACGTAAATGCGGGGGCGTGGTGCAGTTGGTTAGCACGCAAGCCTGTCAAGCTTGAGGTCGCGGGTTCGAGTCCCGTCGCTCCCGCCAATATTTCACTCGACGAAGCGCGGCCTCTGGGTCGCGTTTTTGTTTTCCGGGGCGTCTCACGAAGGTCCGAGCCGGGATCGAAGCCACAGCCCGATGTCCCGGACCTCCTCCGCGCAGACACTGTGGGGCATCGGGTACTCGTGCCATTCGACTGGGTGTCCGAGCGACGCGAGTCGATCGGCGGCCGCGCGGCCTCCGGCCATCGGCACCATGGGATCTTGTGTGCCGTGGCCGAAGAAGAAGGGTAGGTCCGCCGCGGCCACCGTGCGCTCGGCGGCAAGGGTTTCGGCCAGCACCATATAACCCGAGAGCGCGATCACCCCCCCGAGCGGTTCTGAGGTGCGCAGCCCGCAGTGCAGCGCCATCGCCGCGCCCTGCGAGAAGCCCGCGATCACGATCCGCTGAGACCCGATCCCGCGTTGCCGCTCGCGCTCGACGAGTTGTTCGATCGAGCGCGCGGAGTCGCGAATGCCGGCCTCGTCGTCGCGGCGAGTTTCGATCGACACGATGTCGTACCAGGCACGCATGCGCATGCCGCCATTGACGGTGACCGGCCGCTGACGGGCATGCGGAAAAACGAATCGCAGCTTCAATGCGGGCGGCAGGCCAAGTTCTGGCACGATCGGGACGAAGTCGTGACCGTCGGCTCCCAAGCCATGCAACCACACGATGGCCGCATCCGCGTCTTGCGGTCCCCTCTCGACACACTCCAGCAACGAAGATCCGTTCACGATGTGCGCTCCAGTCGCGGTTAGTCTACGCGGCATGGCGAGACGAATCTGGCGAACCGTGGGAATCGTTGTGGCGCTACTCGCGTTGATCGCGGTTTGTGGCGGCGCGTACCTGTGGCATGCGTACTCGGGGACGTTGCCGCCGAGAGCTGGCCGCTTCGAACTGCCGGGACTCTCCGCGCCGGTCACGATTGAATGGGACGCGCGTGGCGTGCCCACCATCAACGCGCAATCGCTCAACGACGCGTTGGCGGCACAAGGGTTTGTTCACGCCCTCGATCGGCCGCTGCAACTCGAGCTGCGTCGCCGCGCCGTGCGTGGCCGTTTGGCCGAGATGGCCGGTGAGTCGCTGCTGTGGATGGACGAGGAGTCGCTGCGATTGGGATATCGACGTCTGGCGATTGCCGAAAGCGCGCGATTGAGTCCTGCGACACACAACGCGATGCAGGCTTATCTCAGCGGGATCGCGTTTGGTTTGACGCAAGTGCAGCGCTCTCCGCCGCCCGATTGCCGCGTTGCCGGCGCCACGCTCGAAGCCTGGGACGCGGCTGATGTCCTGGCGCTGGGGCGTATCTTCGCAGGTGAGTTGTCGAATGCCGCGAGCGCCGAGCGCGAGCGCGTTGAGCAGATCGAGAAACTCGGGTTGGAACAGGCCGCGGCGCTGTGGCCGGCGATGACGGGCGGGGCGCTGCCGCCGATCCCTGCCGTAACGCGCGCGTTGATTGCAACGTCACCACCGGCGCTGCCCTCTACAACTGAACCGCCTGCTGTACCCAATACGATGACGCCGCACGCCAGCCTGTTGTATCGCGATCGCTTGTCCTCCGAAGCGAGCAATGCCTGGGCGGTATCGGCGCAACGCTCGTCGACGCATCGCGCCTTGATGGTGGGTGATCCGCACTTGGGCTACGAATTGCCCGCGATTTGGTACGAGGTGCGTTTGTCGTGGCCGGGCGGCAGCGTGGCCGGAGCTTCATTGGCAGGCGTGCCGGGCGTCATCATCGGTCACAACGCAACGCTTGCGTGGTCGTTCACGGCGGCGGGCTTCGATGATGCCGACCTGTTCTTGGCCGAGGTCGACGACGTCGACAAGCCGACCAAGTATCGCGAGAACGGTCTGTTTCGCGCCTTCGAAATCGACGAACCATCGATCCCAGTGAAGGGCACCGCAGCGCGCACGGCGCGGATCGCGCGCGCCGGCACCGCCACGTACGTCGGCGCAAGTCCGTTCGCGGGGCGCGGCTATCTGTTGCGTTGGGCGGCGCTGGAAAACGATGGCTTGGTCGATGCGGTGCTAGCGCTGGCGAGCGCTGCCGATGTTCGTGAAGGGGTGAAGGCCGCACGGCAAATGCCTGGCCCTGGTCTGAATTTTATCGCGGCCGATTCGCAGGGCTCGATTGCGCATGCGTTGGTAGGACACGCACCACATCGTCGCGGCGAAGATTGGGACGGCTTGATGCCGCTGCCGTGGCAAGGTGCAGAGAGCTGGAATGGGTTTGTGCCGGTAGAGAACATGCCGACATTGATCGATCCACCGGAAGGGATCGTGGTTTCGGCCAACGAGCCGGGGTTGGCGGCGGCGCCGCGCGACACCTCGCAAGTGGCGCTGCGCGGCGATTACTTCGAAAGCTGGCGGGCCGATCGAATTCGCGCACTGCTCGACAGTGGCAAGCCACTCGATGCCTCATCGATGGGTGCGATGCTCGCCGACACGTATTCACTCTTCGGCGAGAGACTGAAACAACAGGTCGAGGCCTGCGCCCCCATGCCCAACGCAGCGGCGCGCGCGTATTTGGGTTGGGGCGGACAGGTTTCGGGGCGTGGCGCCTTGTTGCACGCCGGCTTGCTGGAAGCGCTGTCGCGACGAGGGCGCGTCAACACCAAGCTCGGGAAGACCGGGCTGGATTTGGCGGGCTACACCTCGACATGGGTCTCGATGCTTGCAGCGGATAAGGGTGACGCATCGTTGGCGCCGTGGTTCGACGATCCGGCAACCAGCGTCGTGGAGTCGGCGTGTACCTTCTTGCAGGGCGCGCTCGATGAATCGTATGCCGCGCTGGGCGAACAGCGTGACGATGCATGGGAACGGCATCACGTGTTGGCGCTCTCCTCTCCCGTGGGGATCGGTCCGCTGGCACGATGGTTCAACGCGCCGGTGATTGCCGTGCCTGGAGATCGCGACACCGTCTTCGTCGCCGCATACCGTCGGCCGCGCGAGGCCTACCACGGGCAACTGCTGCGTGTGATTCACGGGCCGTCGTATCGCTACGTCGCAACGTGGGACGACTCAGGAAATGTGATCTCTCGTTCGATCATCCCGGGTGGGCAGGCTGGACATCCTGCGTCACCTCACGCGTTCGATCAGCTCACCGCGTACGCACGCACGCAGCTCTTCCCGTTGATGCCGGTACCGGCGCCCAGCGGCCAAACGATGACGCTGCAGGCACCATCCGCCCGCTAGCTGCAGAGGGCGCCGCAGCACCAGGGGGTTGTCTCGACTCGATGGTTACCGCCGATGTACGTGATTCGCCGATCCCTGCGCCGTAGGCATGATCACCAGCTCATCGATGTTGACGTGTGCCGGGCGCGTCACCACCCAGAGCACGGCATCGGCAACATCATCCGCCGTCAATGCGTCGATCCCGACATACGGCGACTTCGCGCGCTCGGTATCGCCACCAAAGCGCACCACGCTGAATTCCGTTTCGGCAAGCCCCGGAGCGACGTTGCTGACTCGCACGCCGCTCTTCATCAAGTCGATTCGCATGCCGCGTGTGAGCATTGCGACTGCTGCTTTGGTCGCGCTGTAGACGTTGCCGCCAGGGTAGGCGTCGCGCCCCGCAACGGAACCGATTTGCACAATCTGGCCACCACCACGCTCGATCATTCCCGGCAGTGCAAAGCGGGTGACGTTGAGCAATCCGTTCAGGTTGGTTTCGATCATTCGATCCCAGTTGTCGAAGACCCCGTCTTGGATCGCCTCGAGTCCTGCGGCGAGACCTGCACTGTTGACCACGATGTCGATGGCGCCCCAGCCTGTGCTTTCGATCTGCGCAAAGGCATTGCGTACGTCGTTGCGATCGCGCACGTCCATTCCTAACGCAGCGCAGGCCTCGCTTCCGTACCGGGCCGCCAACTCGTCGCGCAACGCCTGCAAGCGCTCTTCGCGACGCGCTGCGACGATCACGCGCGCGCCGTGCGCGGCAAATGTTCGAGCGATCGCCAAGCCAAATCCCGAGCTGGCACCGGTGACGAGTGCGATCTTGCCTTGAAGCGATGTCATACCCAGAGTCTCCTGTCTTCTGCGGCGCACGATACACGATTGACCGTTAGCGCTCGATTTTCAGCGCACACGCCAAGCCAGCGGCCGCAAGCAAGGCAGCCCCTGCATACGGCCAGGTCTGCAAGTTCCACTCGGCCAGTTGTCCGGCAACCAACAGCCCAATTACGCTGCCTAAGCCGCCGGTCGCGACCGATAACCACGCTTGCCCGCGGTTGCGAAACGCGGTGGGAGTGAGCGATCCGACGAGTTGAACCGAGGCCACGTGAAGCAACCCGAACGAGGCGGCGTGCAGCGCCTGCCCAGCAACGATCCAACTCAGCGACGGTTGCGTCGCGAACAACAGCCAACGCGCACACGACAGCGCCAACGCCCAGCGCAAGGCGCTCGATAGCTGCCAACGTCCGAGCAATGCGGGCGCCGCCGCCATCAATGCGATCTCGGCCACGACACCCCAAGCCCAGAGCATTCCGGTGGCGATTTCGCTGACATCGCGCGCCTTCATTTGAAGTGTGAACAACGCGTAGTACGGACCGTTGCTGGCCGCACCCAAACCTGCCGCCAACAGCACCGGCAGCATGACGCGCCACGGGAACGCCGAGGCCGTCGACTCACGATCAAGCGGTGTGGCCGCGTCGTTCGGCGCCGTCAGCGGAAGCACGAGTGCGAGCAACGCAATGGCCACCCAGCACGCCGCAACGAGCACCGGTACCCAAATCAATCCGCCGTGTCGAAACAGCGGCGCACCGCCGGCGGCTGTGACGATGAAGCCAATCGATCCCCACAAACGGATTCGCCCGTAAGCAGCAGCACGCTCACCCAGACGGGCCAGTGTCGCGGCCTCGGCCATCGGCAAGACCGGCACCACCGCCATGGCGTGCAACGTGAGCGCACAAACGATTGCGGTGTGGCTTTGCAGCAGCGCTGTCGACGCCACCGCAGCGGCGGCTGTGCCGGCAACAAATACCAACAATCGGCGAGGATCCCGCGTACGATCGGCGAGCTGTGCATACAACGGCGCGAGCACGATGCGTGCGCAAGCTCCGATCGCCAGCGTGCTGCCAATCGCGACGGGAGAAAAGCCGCGCTCGGCCAACAGCGGTGGCATCCAGGGCACGAACGCACCGAGGGCGGCGAAAAAGAGTCCGTACAGTAGCGACAGAACGATCAAGACTCCGCCTGTGGATGGCGCCTGCAGATGGGGTGTGGGATCTTAGCCCGCGGTTCGCTCGGGGCGCTCGGTCTCGCGCCAGAAACGGCGCCAGACAAGCTTTCCTGGCTAGCTGGAACAGGCGCCAAACGCGACCTAGATTCCGAGGCAAAGGAACGGAACAGATCAATGCCCATGGCCCGACCCATCGAGTTACTCGCCGACCTCCTGTCTCAGCCAGAAGGCGCTTGGAGCCTGGCCGACGGGGCATTGGCGGTGGCGCATGTCGAAACACCCGACTGCGATGTCTCGATGGCGCGCGCGCAGCTCGAAGCGCTGGGCAAGGCGGCCCGTAATCACTTGGGCGATGCCTCCCACCCGCGGTTCGCGGCTGCCGCGGTGTCGCGTGTCTTGTTTCTGGAAAAGGGTTATCGCGGTTGCACCGACGCCGAAGAAACCCCCGACACCGCAATGCTCGACGTGATGCTGCGCACCCGGATCGGAACTCCCAATCTGCTCTCGATACTGTTCGTCGAAACGGCTCGACGTGCTGGCCTGCGGTTTAGTGGTGTTTCACTGCCCGGCCGTTTCTTGCTGCGTCAGGAGCACGGCGATCAGTTCTTTCTGTTCGACCCGCAAGCCGAAGGCCGGCCGGTGTCGATCGCACAATGCAAGGAATTGGTTTCCAGCAACGGCCGGCGGATCGAGTTTCGCGAGGCGTTCTTGCGCCCGCTGACCAATGCTCAAATGTTGGCGCGCCTGGTATCGCATTTGAAGTCCATCTATTGGCGTGCCGGTGCCCACGAGCGTGCACTGCTCACGGTGCGGATGTTGCTTACCATCCGGCCGGACGATCCGCGTGAAATTCGCGATCAGGGCCGTTTGTTCTATCTGATGGGTAAGCTGCCCGAAGCAATCTCCGCCTTTGAAAACTATCTGCACCACAACCCGCGCGGCGAAGATGCCGAGGCGGTGCGAATGCTACTGCTCGAGGCGCGTGCTAGCCTCGGTCCATGAGTGTCGATAACTCGCGACGAACCATTCCTCTCAACCCGCGCCCTGGCTTCTCCGCGTATCACCTGATGACCTCGCTGGTCGTTCCGCGACCGATTGCGTGGATCAGCACTCGTTCTGAAAACGGTGCCGAAAATCTCGCTCCGTTTTCCTTCTTTCAAGCTGTCTCCGATTCACCGCCGGTACTGATGATTTCGATCGGAACAAAGAAATCGAAGCTGGCCGAGCCCAAGGACACGCTTTCCAACATCGAGGCCACCGGGGCATTCGTGGTCAATCTGGTGCCCGATGAACTGACCGAGGTGATGGTCCGCACGGCGGCCGAATACCCGGCAGGGCAAAGCGAGTTTGCAGAGTTGGGGCTGCATTCCTTTCCAGGTCAGCGCGTCGATGCACCGTGCTTGGTGGAATCGCCCGTGAACATCGAGTGTCTCTTGTACAGCAAGCAGCGAGTCGGCGATGCCATGGTGGTTTTTGGTGAGGTGGTTTTGGTGCACGCACTCGACCGCGTGCTCAACGAACGCGGGCTCGTCGACGCCGAGAAGTTGCGTGCGGTCGCTCGGCTCGGTGAGAGCTGGTATCAGCCGTATGCGGGCCGACGTCGCATCGATCGTCCGTAACGCGGCCACGGGCCGGCGGAGTTCGACTCTATTCGAGGGGCAGTAGCGTCACCGCCACACACGTCGCACAGGTCGGCACACGCTCGGTGTACTGCGTGAGACAGCGTGGGCAGTAGGCGAGACAACCGGTGTGTTCCTTCGGTGGTGGCTGAAGCAACGCTGTGACATCCAGAGTCCAGGCTTCGAAGATCCGGCGCAGTGAGCTTTCGGTTTCGTTCTGACGAGCATCGACCAACGCGCGGCGCGCCGCCTGCGCCGCCTCTGTCTGTGCGCCAACAGCCAGCGCTACGGCGATGGGGTGCTCGGATTGAAACAGCGGAAGCACAAGCGCATCCGCGGCACGCACGGCCGCAGGAGGCGATGCCGTCAAGCGCAGCGTGAGACCCCAGCGTGCGGCGCGAGCGCTCGGATAGAGCGTACGATGGGCGCGCCACATCAGCGTCAGTGTGATGGCGTGACTGAGCAGCAGCATCGCCAGCAGCACGGGCCATGTCGACGCCAGACCGCGCCACGCGACCAAGCCTGGAAATGCCACGAACAAGACCAGCCACTCGGCCTGGGCTGCGGCACGCAATGGCCACAAAACAAGGCGCGCGCGTTGCAGTCTGTCGCGCAACGAGTGCGGCCCGCGTGCGGCATCGGCGAGGGCTCGCGCTTCGTTGCCTCCGCAGGCAAACGCTTCACCACCCCACAGCCACGGCGCAAGCAGCGCAAAGCCACCGCGCTGGGTCCCCAACAACGCCTCGCCATCGAGCAGACGATGACGATCGCGTCGCCAGGCGAGCAGTAGTTGCCGGCCGCGAGGTACCCAAACCAAGCTCTCGGCCAGCAGCAACACCACCAGCACCGCGAGCAGCGGTGCAATCTCGCGCATCGGCTAAGTCAGCGGTTCGGACGAGACGGGTGGTGGGGGCGGCGGGGGCGGGGGTGACGCGAACGATTCCTCACTCCCCTCTCGAGCGCGTCCAGAAGATCGCTTGAAGAATCGACGGAAGGCGCTGAACGAACCGATGACCGCAATCGCGATCCACTTCCAGGCCACCAGAATGAGCTTCCAAAACTTACCGAGTAGTCCCAGCTTCGCGGCGACGGCACCGGCACCACCCAGCATCAAGGCGCCCAGCCCGAAGGCAGCGACCTTGTCCCCCTTGGACCACTCGCGATAGCGATGACCCGCGCTGTACTCGAAGCTGTCGAGCGTGGTTTCAAATTCGGGCAATGCAGCCGTCAGGTCGGTGGGATCCAAGACCAAGTCGACGTTCATCACGCCGCGGCGGCCGAGCAGTCGAGTCGACCAGTTCACGGATTCGCCGCCGCTCTGACCGCGAAGGCGCGTGGCCCACGTGAGATTGTTGGTTTTGGGATCGTAGAAGGGTGACTTCTCCCAGCCGACGATCTCGAGCGTCTCCCAACCCTGTTGTTTGCGAAATTCGTTGCCTTCGTCGGTACCTTCGCGCAGCGATGCCAGAGTGCCATCGGCGTCGAGTTTGTCGCGCTCATCGTCTTTGACGAATCCCACATCGTCGAACTCGAAAATGACGAAGTACCGCGGACCGCCTTGTTCGCGGGCGGCGAAGAGCATTCCGAGTTCTCTGCCGCTGGATGGATTTTGCGTGAGTTTTAGGAAGATACGCGTGCCGTCGCCGTCGGCGAACAGAAACCCTTCGGGGACCTTCACGGTGGCCATCTCGCCCAGTGATCCGACGGCGGGGCCAGCAGTCCAAGCGATGGGAGACTCAGCTTCCTTGGCGGCTTCTGTGGACGAGTCTGATTGGGCGAACAACATTCCGGTTGCCGCCAACCCCACGGCTAAACAAAGAGCGAAGCGCTGCATTGGTTCCCCCCCGTGATGGTCATCCGCACGCTCGTGCGAAAACCGGAGTGTCTCAAGCAATCGTGGCGCCCGGCTTGACGGCGAGAACCGACACATCGGAGCCGAGCGCCTGTTGCAGTTCTGCTGGTGTGCCGGCCAAGAGCGGGAAGGTACCGTAGTGACCTGGGATGACGCTCTTGACGCCGAGCATCCTCGCCGCTCGCGCGGCGGCGGGTGGATCCATGGTGAAAAACCCTCCGATCGGAAGGATCGCGGCATGCGGTCGATACATCTCGCCGAAGAGCTGCATGTCCATGAAGACCGCCGTGTCGCCCGACGCGTAGATCGTAGGCGTGCCGGCGAAGCGGAGAATGTAGCCGACCGGCTCGCCCATGTAGACCAAGGTGCCGTTGCCATCGTCGATGCCGGAGGAGTGCTCGGCACGCACCATGGTGAGTGAAAACCCCGGGATGACTTCGGTGCTGCCGCCTTTGTTCATGCCGATCAACTGCGAGCTCTCGACGCCATGTTTGATGAGCCACGTGCAGATGTCGTAGATGCAGACCACCTTGGCGCGGTGCTGTTTCGCGAGGCGCACCACATCCCCGACGTGATCGCCATGGCCGTGCGTGACGAGGATGACGTCGACCCGGCCCGGATTTTTGTCCGCCGGGGTACAACTCGGGTTGCCTTCTAACCACGGGTCGAGCAGCACGACTTCCCCACCCGGCATGCGGAACTGAAATGTGCCGTGACCCACCCAGCGGATTTCCGTAGAACCACCCAGTGACATAGAGCCTCCGAGCCGCAAAAAAGTGTTGGCCTCCTGTTTTACACCGATAGCCGGTGCGGAGGTTTGCGGGTAACCTCTCGGCCCGCGAAACAATCAGTTAGCCGCCGGCCGGTGGTCCACAGCAAGGGATTTGCCGCGGCAGGGATGGATGGTCGATGAAGATCCTGGTCTGTATCAAGCAGGTCCCGGACAAGGACTCGAAGCTCGCGCTCGATGCCTCACGCACCGGGATCGTAGAAACCGATCTGAATTGGGAAATCAACGAGTCCGACGACTACGCGGTCGAGACGGCGCTGCGCATCAAAGAGTCGCGCACCGAAGAAACCGAGGTCGTGGTTTGCACCGTTGGACCGGAACGCGCGCGCAAAGCGATCAACACCGCGCTCGCGAAAGGGGCCGACCGCGGCATCCACCTTGTCGACCCCGACTTTCAGTCGGGCGACCCGCTCGCGGTAGCGCACTCGTTGGCGGCGGTCGCCAAGTCCGAAGCGTTTCAGCTGGTCTTGTGCGGCACACGTTCGGATGACTCCGGTTACGGAGAAACGCCGGTGTTGATGGCCGGATTGCTCGACTGGCCCGCGGTATTTTTGACCATGGGCGTCGAACTTGTCGGTGACGGGATAAACGTGGTCCGCGAGTTGGAGGCTGCGCGCCAAGAGATGTCGCATGTGCCGCTTCCGGCGGTCCTTTCGATCCAAAGCGGCATCTCCGAGGTCCGGTACACCTCGTTGAAAGGGATCATGGCCGCCAAGAAGAAGCCGGTATCGCAGCCGACCCTCGGCGAGTTGAGCGTGTCGCTGGAGCAAGTCGGCCGCAACGGCAGTCGCTTGCAGGTGCTCGAAATGACGCCGCCTGTGAAGAAGAGTCAATGCGAGGTCATCGGCGGAAATGCCGAAACGGCGGCGCGCACGCTTGTCGACAAGTTGCGGCGTGAAGCCAAGGTGCTGTGAAGCGGAGAATGCAACGATGACCAACGACATCTTGGTTGTGATCGAACATGAAGACGGAAAGATCCGCCGCGGCAGTTTCGAGGCGTTAGGAGTTGCGCGTGAACTGGCCGCAAAAACCGGCGGCCGCACCTTGGCCGTCATTTTGGGAAGCGGCGTCGATGCGCTT
This sequence comes from Acidobacteriota bacterium, assembly GCA_031395565.1. GTDB lineage: Bacteria > Acidobacteriota > Polarisedimenticolia > J045 > J045 > JANNUT01. Next base: position 37,663 of record JANNUT010000070.1, read on the forward strand.
GCGGCAGAAGCGGCACAACGGGGAGCCGATGCCGTGCATCAACTCGAGCATCCGCAGTTGGCGACGTTCAACCCCGACGCCTACAAGCAGGCGTTGTCGAGTGTCGTCACCAGCCTGCAACCCGATTGGGTCTTGATGAGTCACACCTATCTGGCGCAAGACGTGCTGCCGCTACTGTCGGCCAGCTTTAACGCACCGGTAATCTCCGACTGTGTCGCGATCGAATTGGAAGGTGCCAAGCCGGTGTTCTTGCGCCAGCCCTTTAACGCCAAGCTCGTGGCGCGTACCGTCGACAACGGTCCTGCGCCGCACTTCGCCACGCTGCAGTCCGGCGTGTTTTCAACCGACGATCTGCCTACGGCCCATGCTGGAACTGTAGAAAAGCGCGAGGCCGCGATCGACACCGCAACGTTGCGCCGCAAGGTCACCGAGGTTCGTGCGGCAGGCAGCAAGACGATCGATCTGTCCAGCGCCGACGTGATTGTGGCCGGCGGCCGCGGCTTGGGCAGCAAGGAAAAATTCCATGCGCTGGTCTACGGCTTGGCCAAGACATTGGGAGGGGCCGTCGGCGCGTCGCGCCCGGTGGTCGATAGTGAGTGGCTGCCTCACGAACACCAGATCGGTTCGTCGGGCCAGGTGGTCGCGCCCAAACTCTACGTGGCCTTGGGAATTTCCGGCGCCATTCAGCACTGTGTCGGGATGCGCGGTGCCGGCACGGTGGTCGCGATCAACAAGGATCCACAGGCCCCGATCTTCAACGAAGCGACCTATGGCATCGTGGGTGATCTCAACGAGATCGTTCCCGCTTTGATCAAGGCGGTCGAGGAGGCCAAGGGCGCATGATCCGATCGATTTCGCCGCAGGACTTGGACGCGCTGGTGCGCGCTGGACTGACCGATCCCGAAGTTCCGGGAGGCACGGTGCATCTCTTCGATCTGCGCACAGCCGACACGTTTCAAGCCGCGCATGTGCCCGGTTCGCGCTTCACGCCTCACTCGCGGGCCGAAACGTGGATCCCGCAGCGCGCCTCAACTCAGGAGCTGGTGATCTTGATCGACGATGACGGCGCCAAGGCAGGCCTCGGCAGAGAGACCGCGGCGGAGTTGGCTCATCGTTGGTTTCGTCGCGTTCGCTTCATCGCCGGCGGCTTTGCTGCTTACCGTGCCGCGGGATATGCAATTGAGTCGGGCGGCGCGGCGGGGCCGGGAGCGGATTCACACGAGGGCGCATTGGCCGAACGGCATCACTCGACGCCGGTCGATTGGGCCACAACCGAAGGCGTGACCCGGCCACGGATCTTCTAGAGCATCGAGGCGCTTGATTGCTCCTGCGCTGATCTCCAACGATGACGCAGCTTGCCCACCACCACATTTATCGGGTGACTGCGGTGCAAGAATGGAAAAACCGGAGCTTGACGCTCGCCCAGCCGCTTGAGAATCGCGTTGGCGACCGGGTTTCTTGCATCGATCGCACGCGCCGTGTCGATCGCTTCGACCGCGAGGTCCTTGCGACCCGACTTGAGGTACACGCGCGCCAAGTTCACATACAACTCGACGTTGAGCGTACCGTCGGAAATTGCTTCCTCGCACAATTTGCGCCCGCGAGCGACATCGCCGCGCCCGAGCGCCACCGCGACTCCGAAGTACGAGCGCAGTGAGCGCGAGTAGGAGTAAGCGGTGGGATCGTTGATCGAGTAGGCCATCGCCTGCTCGAGCGGCTCGATTGCATCGACGTAACGCCCGGTTCGCACCAGCTCGACACCCATGAGAAACCAACGTTCTGTGGCACTCGGCGGGGCGAGCGGTCGCGTGGAAGTAGGAGGTCTTTGGCTCATCGACGAGAAAATCTTGGCTCTTGCCACGCGGCGGGCAAGCTGCAATGCAGCTCCCTGGAAGCCCGCTACGGACGGGGGATTCCAGCGGTAAGCCGATCGATCTCGTCGGCCGCGGCGTCGACCTGCTGGTGATTTCTGCCTTCGAAGGTCAGAACGACGGTTCGCTCCACTGGGTAGGAGCCGATCTGAACGTCGCCGTAAATCGCACTCACGCGGTCCAAGAGCGGAACCAAACTCGGTTCGTCCGTGAGCAGTGTAATTACTCGACGATGAAACGGCGGCTGTCGAAACCGTTCTGCCAACGACGCGAACTTGCGCTGCAAGATTTCGGGTATGCCTGGAAAGATGTAGACGTTGTACACGCGCACCGTAGGCCAGCCGAGTCCGCTGGCGTCGTACTCCAACACGGAGCCTGCCGGGACCAACGCCATGCGCAGATGTGCGTCGTTGAGGGTTGCGCCGAAGTGTGCCCGCAGGCGATCGGCCAGTTCGGGGCTTTCGATCACCGGCACGTCGAACGCGCGTGCGACACCCGCAATCGTGATGTCGTCGTGCGTCGGTCCGATGCCGCCCGTGGTGAAGACGAAGTCATGCGCCGCGGACATCGTGCGCAACTCTGTTGCCACTTCTTCAAGATCGTCGCGCACGACGCTCGCGCGACGAACGGACACGCCGAGCTGCCACAACTCGCGGGTCAGAAACCCTAGATTACGGTCTTGCACCCGCCCGCTGAGCAGTTCGTTGCCGACCAACAGGATTGCTGCCGTTGCGCTCATTGCCCCCCGCAGCATGCTCAGTTCTGCGGCAAGCCGCAAAAAAAAGCGCGCAGGTTGCGAGGCCGGCACGCCCTTGTTGAACCAGAGATTCGCCCGCCTTGGCGCTTTTGCGCCGGCAGAACGAACCAGTCCTTAGACCGTGAAGTCGTGAGCGCGGACGGTCTTTCGGCCGTTCGCTGCCGCGCGACGTGCGGCCTGTTCGATGTACCAATGGCAGACGGCGTTGAGCGCATCGGCTGCATCGGAAGCAACGTTGACGTCGTAGCTGCGCAGAACTGCCTTCACCTTGCTGACCACCACGAGAGCTTCCTTGGCGCTCGCCTTCTTGCCACCACCCTTGGCCCCCGTAGAAGCCGTCGCTTTCTTCACCATGGACTCGAAATCCTCCGTACCGGGTTTGGCCCGCGAGCGCTCCTAGACGGTATTGCGCGCACGAAAACGGGCTTATAGGTATCACCGCGATCGTTCGTCTTCAAGCGTGGGCCGCCTGATTTCTGCGTTTTGCTGCGCGTTTCGCCGCTTCTCGTCGAATTCGGTCACGACCGATCGAGTTGTTACGCACTTCTTTAACCCGCGTGGCCGATCGGTTGATCCGCGCTACGATGTCGCGCCGCCATGAAAGAAACACAGACCAAACAAGAGGCTCGCACCGTTTGGGGCCTGACACCGCGTGCGATCCTGCTGCTCGCGCTGCTTGCTGTCGCGCCGTATCTGTTGCTCCCCGCGAAACCATTCATTGCCGATTCCTTCCGCGCCATCGCGGACAATCCTGCCGTTCAGCAAGGGCCGCTCTTGAGGGTGTTTGCGGTCGATTTTTGGGGCACGCCGCTCAACAAGTCAGCCTCCACCGGTTCTTATCGGCCGCTCGTAAGCTTGAGCTACGCACTCCAAGCGCGGCTGTTTGGCAATAGCCCTCGAGTGTTTCACCTCACAGACATGCTGTTGCATGCGCTCGGGACAGTGCTGGTCGGCGTGTTGATCGCGACGTGGAAGCCCAATAGCCGCTGGATCGTTCCTTGCGCGGCGTTGTTTGCAATGCACCCTGCGGTCAGTGAAGCGGTTGTATCGCTCGTAGGCCGCGCCGATCTCATGGCGTCCGTCGCACTCTTGGCGGCGCTCGCGTTGCAGTTGCGCTCGGCGCTACTGGCCGATGAACCACGGCGGGAAAAGTGGATCATCGTGCTCGTCGCCGCTGCGATGTTGTGCAAGGAGTATGCGGTCGCCTTTCCGTTTGTGATCTTGGGCCTGGACTACGCCTTGAGTGCCAGCGGCCGGGTGACCACCGCACACCGCCGGGCGCGCGTGCGGCTCTGGATCGGTGTCTTTGCAGTATTGGCTGGATATCTGGTTTTGCGCCTGATTCTGACCGGCAGCCTAGGCGGTGTTCCAATGCTCGGCGTCGGTGATCAGCCGCTCTTGGACAAGCCGTTGAGCGTTCGGGCCGGAACCGGCTTGTCGCTGTATCTCACGGCAGCGCGCTTGGTGATTTGGCCCTGGCCGCTGAACTACTTCTACAGCGTTGGATCGCTGCCGTTGGCGGAGGGGTTGTTCGATCCTCGCGCTGTGCTCGGCATCCTGCTCATCGCCGCGCTGGCTGTGTGGAGTGTGTGGAGTGCGCAGGTACGTCGCGACCCGTGGCCTGCGATCGGCTCGCTGATGTTCGTGCTGACACTGGCTCCGGCACTCAATCTGGTCAGCATCGCTGGAGTGTTGTTTGGCGAGCGTTTCCTTTATCTCCCTGTGGCGGGCGCTGTCTTGATCTTCGCCTCACGCCTGGAAGCGCTGCGAACGCGTGCTCAGGACTACGCACGGTACGCAGTCGTCGTGCTCGTCGCTGTGTGCGGCATCTCTACCCTGCTGCGCGTCGACGAATGGCGATCTACCGAGGTGTTGGCCAGGGCCGCGTTGGTTCACTACCCGAACTCAGCGCAGGCGCTGGTTGAGCTGGGCTTGGCCGTCGGTGCCAACGGAAATGCGCTCGAGGCCAAGGATGCTTTCGAGCGCGCGCTCAGCGTCGAGCCGCGTCGTCCATTCGTTTGGAAGAACTACGGCGTATCGCTGGAACAATGGGCCGAATCCCCCGATATCTCCGCCGATGAGCGAGCCAAGCGATTCAAGCAAGCGGCTGATGCGTGGCGCAAAGCACTCGAGTTGTCGCCCCAAGACCTCGCTCCGCTTTGGTTCGGCCTGGGGCGTGCGGAATTGGGGGCACGGCGCTTCGAAGCGGCGGTCCGCTCGCTCACCCGGGCCGCCGAACTCGCGCCGCAAGACGATCGAATCGGCCTAGTGTTCGCCAACGCGCTGATGAAACTGGCCCAGGTCCGGATGCAAGAGGGAAATGTTGCGGACGCGGCTCAGCAGGCAAAACGTGCGATTGAGGTGGCCAAACTGCCCGCCGAAGGGTATTTCCTGGGCGGATTGATACTGGCCAGTGCAGGCGACCGCGCTGAAGCTGAGAAGGTTTTTGCGCAAGCACTCGTGCTCGATCCCGAGTTGCTCAATCGGCTGCAGGCACAAGCGGTCGGATTGAGCCAGAAAAACGAACATGCCGCTGCGGCGGAGGTCTTCAGGCAAATGTTGTTGGCGCGCCCCACCAGTGTTTCAACCATGCTCAACTTGGGGCGCGAGTTGTTTCTTGCCGGACGTCCGGCCGAAGCGGTGCCGTTCTTGAAAGCAGGAGTGGAACGAAGTCCGGGCAACCTGCCGGCGCAACAACTTCTGGGAGAAGCGATGCGTGTCGCGGCTCCTGCTCGACGCTGAGATCAAGACTGAACTTGATAACGAGGAGAGGTCATGAAAAGAACGCTCGGAATCGCGGCGCCATTGGTGCTCTTGGTTGCTGTAACGGCGCTGTACGCTGACGACGCCAAGGCTCGCAAGAACACCGGCGAGGCTGATCAAGAGATCAAGCCACAACTTCAGTTCCACGACCTTAGCCAGTCCCCTTCGGTCTTGTTCGCATCACGAACGCAACCCGTAGCGCCAGAAGCGCTGAAGCGAATGATCCCCAGCAAGCTCGATCGTTTCTCGCGCAGTCAAATCGAAGCGCGCCTGATGCCCATCGGTCCGGCCGCAATGAGTGATGTCACGGCCGACTTTACGAGTGGCGACGGTCGCGGAGTTCAGTTCCGGCTGATCGATTCCGCAGGATTTCCGCAGCAGGGCGATCCGTTCTTGGACATCCCTGCGATCGGGTTCTCAGAGCGCGGCGACGGATATGACAAAAAGGGACTCGAGGTTCGAGGCTTCGCAGCGGTACTCGTCAACACCGGTGACCGTGGTGTATTGCAAGTCAGGGTCAGCCCTCGACTGCGCTTGATCGCCGTTGGTGATCGCGTGAGCGGAGAAGGCTTGGCAGAACTGGCCCGGCTCATCGATCTGCCACAAATCGCCGCGCTCGCTCCGGTCGCTGCTCCGCCGATTCCAGAGAGCGCCCGTCCGCCCGCGGCGGCGGCAGTAGATCCAAAGCGGGAGTGAGCCTGCGGCGAACGGACTCTAGACAGTCACCATTGCTGAGACACCGACGCCCACTCGTTGCTTGACGATGTCCAGTGCCGCAACCCGGTAGCTTTCGGTAAGCGTTGGGAAGTTGAAGATGTTGTCGATAAAGGTATCGATACCGAACCCGGCGAGCAGCGCCATCTGGCCGACCGAGATCAAATCCGCGGCACCTTCACCGACGATGTGGACTCCCAGCAGGCGCTGGCCCGCTGCGTCGGAGATCAGCTTCAGAAAACCATCCTCGATGCCTGCAATCTGTCCGCGAGCGACCTCACGAAATGGCGCGCGACCGACGATCACCTCGCCGTAGCGCTCCTGCGCCTCGGCTTCGCTCAGCCCAACGCTCGAGATCTCCGGAATCGTGTAAATGCCGACAGGAATCAGATCCGGCGCCGTCGCCAGTGGAATCCCGAAGGCGTGGCAAACGGCGCGACGCCCTTGCTCCATCGAGCTAGCGGCGAGCGCCGGTGGACCGATCACGTCTCCTGCCGCGTAGATGTGCGATACCGAAGTACGCAAATTCTCGTCGACCTCAATGTGACCGCGCTTGGTGGTGGTGACGCCAGCAGCGTCGAGTCTCAAGCCCGCTACGTTCGCGAGGCGGCCCAAGGCAACAAACAGCTTCTCGCTCGTCACGGTGCCGCCATCCTCGAAATGCGTTGTGACCGACGCGACACCGTCGGGCTCCACACGCGAGTACTTGCGATTGCCGAGAAACGTCCCACCACTCGCCACGAACGAATCGGCGAAACGAGCCGATAGCTCCGGGTCGATGAACGCCAGCGGCCTTACCGCGGAATCGGCAATGGTGACCTTGACCCCGAGCGTGGCGAAGATCGAGGCGTACTCGCAGGCGATCACACCCGACCCCAACACCGTCATCGATCCCGGCAAGTAGTTCAGCGAAAGCAGTGAATCGCTGTCCAGAATCTGTGTGTGATCGACGGGAATTCCTTCGGGCGCGCGCGGACGCGAACCGGTTGCGATCACCACCAATTCCGCCTGTAACCGCAAGCAGCGGCCACCGGCCTGCACGATTTCGAGGGTGTGTGGATCGATGAACTGCCCACGGCCATGAATCAGAGTCACGCCGTTGCGTTGCAGTTGATCGCGGCTGGTCTGTTGATGAGCGCTGACCACCTCGTCGAGACGGCGCATCAGGCTGCGGATCTTGAGATCTTCGGGAGCCTCTACTTGATAACAGCCGGCCGAGCGCCGCTTGAAGGCCAACAGCGCGAGTGCGGTTTCGCGCAGTGTCTTGGAAGGGATCGTTCCGTACTGCACGCACGCGCCACCGGCATGCGTTTGCATCTCGACGATCGCAACTCGGCGGCCCGCTTTGGCTGCTTGGATCGCAGCCTTTTGTCCAGCAGGACCTGTGCCCAGCACGACCACTTGGAACGCCTGGATCTCACTGTGCACGGGCTCAGCTCAAGTCGTGAATGAGGCTATCGATAGCCTCACAGTGGAGCAACAGTACGTCGACATCTTCAGGATAAAGATTCAGTGGTGCCATCATGGAGTGGGCCCGGATTTGAGGTTCACTCCACTCACCGTGCCCCAGCGCGAACCGCGCCAGCGCTGCGCCCAGATTGGTCATCATGGCGCCGTCATTGGCTTCGGGCGCTGCCTGAGGATTCTCATGCCACAGCACTGCCTCTTGCAGTGTGTCCGGAAGACCCCAGCCCTTGATCAGCATGGCGCCCGTCTGGGCGTGGAACTCGCGCTGGATCGCCACCACGGCTTCTCTATCAAGCAGCACCGACAGTTGTTTCTCCAGCTTGGAGAGCAGTTGCAGCAAAACCGGTTTTCCTACGGCGTGAAACAGGCCGCACAGGTAGGCCTCTTCGACATTGCGACGCCGGATGCGGGCGACCTCAGCAGTCAGGAATGCAGCGCCGAGCGCCTGTCGAAACAGTGCGCGTACCTCGAGCATGCGTCCGGGCACGAAGAACGCGGAGCCCTGACACGCCACCTGCAAAGAGATCTGCCGAACCCGATCCATCCCCAACCGAGCCACCGCCTGCTGCAGCGATACGATCGGCACGCCGGTGTTGTACAGCGCCGAGTTGGCCATGCGAAGCACGTGTGCGGCCATCGACTGATCGTGAGTCACCAGCGCCGCGAGCTGACGGACATCGGTGGTCTCGTCACGCGTTGCGGCAATGACCCGTTGCGCCGCCTCGGGAAGCACGGGCAGTTCAATCGCTCCACTCTCGATCCGAGCAGCGACCGTACGTCGCAACTCCTCGAGATCAGGCCGTGTGGATGTCGTTGGATAGAACACGAAGCGCCAATACCTCCGACATTCAAGATGGCGCTTCCAAACCGGATTAGTCCACAGGTTTTCAGTCGCGATTTGCGCTGACGATCGTCAGCGGCGGCGCAGCGCCCCCGCACCCGGGCGAAGTAGCGGCCTGGCGCGCCGTTCGAACCAAGACATGAGCTCGACACGCTGCTCGCGCGTCAGCGCCTGAGCAACAGCAGCGCGTGCTTTTGTTTCTTCTCGGAACACAGCGGTTTGCGCTTCGACGACGCGATCGACCGCGCGATCGATCGCGCTTTGACTCAGTGTGTCGGATTGGAGCAAACGTGCGAGTTCGAGCCGCGCCTTGTTGAGCGTCGCGCCGTGGTCGATCAAGCGTTGACCGCTCTGGAACGTCAACTCCTCGATTTGCTTGATCTGAGCCTCGCTCAGTCCGAGGCGCAGCTGTGCGCGAGGACTGGCCCACCAACGCCCTTCAAACGCGCCCTCGTCGCCGCCTGGCGCGGTCGCTTGGGCCAAGGTCACGGCGACTCCAGCAACGAAGAGGGTCAGGCAAACGGTGGCTGCTCGCATACGGAGTGTCATGGTCGGAGTCCTCAACCGCGCCGCAGCGCGTTGGCAGGATCGTCAATAGAAAGTTTCTTCGAGAGGCGACTGGCCTGGTCGGTAGGAGGCAACAAAGGATCGTCGAACGGCGGCGGCTCATCGTCACCGGGCGACTGTGTTTCCCAGACGCCAAACGGATCGAGCGGGTCGCTGTCGACGTCCTCGACTCCAGGAATCGGCCACGCCGTGAGCCAGACCTCGGTACTTGCAGTTTGCTGCGATTCGGTCGACATCGCGCGCCAGGCGCCAAGCCCCATCAGACAGAACAAAGATGCCGCAGCCGCCGTCAGCGCCAGTTGCCGCCAACCGCTTCGCGGCGAGTGGGCCGCAACACGAACTCGCAGCTCCTCGGCTTGTCGCCGGAAGAACGGCTCGCTTTCGGCTGCGTCCGCAATGCTCGCCATGATCTCGCGCCGTTGGCGCGCGAAGAAGGCCTCGGCGGCGCGTTGCGACTCGATCTGCTGTGCGATCTCGCGACGCTGACGCGCAAAGAACGCGTTGGTATCGTGGCGGCGTTGCGTATCGTCGCTCATCGTGTCCCCTCGAAGCGCCCTAGAGAGCGGCGCAACTCGCGCGTGCCACGAAACAAATGCACCTTGACTGTGCCGCTGTGCAGGCCGAGCTTGGCGGCAATTTCATGAATCGCCAGGTGTTGGCGAAAGCGCATTTCGAAGATTTCACGTTGCCGTCCTGGAGGCAGCGAATCGAGCGCCTCTTGTACGGCCGCGGCAATCTCTTCAGCCAGCAAAGAGTCTTCTGGCCCAGGCGTACTGTCCGGCAGATCGATACCAACGGCATCACCGACGGGCGTTTCGCGACCCAAGACGCGCCCTCGGTCGGCCGCCAAATTCGCGAGTATCCGAAACAGCCAACCTCCAAATCGGTCGTCGTCACGAAATCCGCCGAGCGATCGCCAGGCGCGCAAGAAGGTTTCCTGCACGAGATCGTCGGCGTCCTCCAGCTTGCGTGTACTGCGCAAGGCCCGAGCCATCAGCGGGCGCTGAAACCGAACCACCAGTTCCCCGAAGGCGGCTTGATCGCCGGTCCGCGAGCGGGCCACCAGGTCGCTGTCGGTTTGTGTTGCAATGCCATTCACGGTGGCCAGCCTCCAACTCTCAAGACGCCGAAGGTGAAGTTCGGTTGACGTGCTGCTTTTCCCGGTGCCGGGGGAGCGTTCGGCGGTAACAATACGCGGCGATGCTCAAATCGACCTCGCTCCAGTCCGTCGCTGTCCGCACGGTTGCGGTTCTCCTGGCCGCACTCTTGCTCGTTGCCGGGTGTGCCAAGCCGCCTCGACCTGAGACGACCTGGATCGCCGAGCCCGGGCCCGAACCGAGCGCGACGTCCTCCGCCCTGGCCCCGGACATCCTGATCGTGCTGGTGGATACATTGCGGCCCGATCACCTCAGCAGCTACGGCTATGAAAAACCGACGTCACCGTTCCTCGATCGATGGGCTCAACGGGCTCGCCGTTACGAGCACGCCTTCAGCAACGCCACACATACGCGAATGGCCGTGGCATCGCTGTTCACGGGGGCGCGACCCACGGTTCATCGGGTGCGGCATGTCGACAAGCTCGAGAATGAAGACGACGACGGGAAACCACTGGTCACCGATGGGCTCCACGAAGGGTTCGTGACGGTGGCAGAGTCGTTGCGCGACGCCGGTTATCGCACCTGGGGTTTCTCCACCAACCCGCACATTACTCACCTGTTTCACTTCAACCAGGGTTTTTCCGGATGGTGGGAAAGCTCCAGTCGCGATGGCGCGGATCTGGTCGCGAAAGTCGAGCATGAACTCGATGCGCAACGGCCGTTGGAAAGCGATCGGCCGTTGCTGGCCTACGTGCACTTCATGGACGTGCACAATCCGTATGCGCCACCCGACCCGTTCGATAAGCAGTTCGCGCCCGCGCGACGGGGCAAAGTGGTGTTTACCAACGGCCCCGCGCAGCCGTCACCCGAGGACTTGGCCTGGAGCATCGGGCAGTACGATGGCGATATCCGCTACTTCGATTCGTTGCTCGAACGGCTGCTGGGCCGTTGGGAGACGCCTGGCAAGCGGCCGCGCAGCGTGATCATCCTTTCTGATCATGGTGAGGAGTTCATGGAGCACGGCGGGTTGGGACATGGCACGTCGGTCTATCGCGAGCAGGCGCAGATCGCGCTGTTCATCAAGTCGCAACGGACAATTCCAGGGTTGTCGCGTACGCCGCTGCAGACGATCGATGTGACACAAGCGATCTACGAGTTGGCTCAGGTCACGCCACCCGACACGGCACAAGGACGGCCCCAGCGTGCTTGGACGACACTCACCCCGATCTATACCGAGTCTCGCACGGGGCTGTGGTCGATTCGCTGCGGGGACTTGATGACCATCCAACACTTGACCGATTCGAAGCCTGCGCGAATGTACAACCTCGCGCGCGACCCGGATGAGCGCGATCAGGGCTCTGCTTTCGGCGTGAAGACCGACGCCGAAGCGCAACAGTTGAACTTCTGCTTCGAAAACTTCGGGCGCGGCGATCAGGCGCTGGCGGACAGGATCGGCAGTCCCATCGAGGTCACGCTTGGACAAGAAACGAGCGAAGCCTTGAAGGGATTGGGATACCTGGGACAATAGCGCTCCCTTACGGCTCAGGAGGTTTCATGGCGCGGCTAACCCGGATCTACACCAAGACCGGGGACGATGGCACGACAGGCTTGGGCGGTGGCACGCGTGTCGGCAAAGACGACCCGCAGGTAGATGCCTATGGAGAGGTCGACGAAGCAAATAGCGCCATTGGCATGGCGCTCACGACCGGCTTGCTGCCCGATTCGGCAACGCTGTTGCTGCGTGTGCAGAGTGAGTTGTTCAACGTCGGCGGAGAATTGTGCCTGATCGGCGAGTCGTGGGAACGCACACCACTGGTTCAGGCCCGTCATGTCGAGGCGCTCGAGCAAGCGTGCGATCACTTCAACGAGTCGTTGGCACCGCTGCAAAACTTCATCCTGCCGGGCGGCACCCCGCAAGCCACCGCGCTTCACTTGGCTCGCACCGTTTGTCGACGTGCCGAGCGGCGTGTCGTGGCGCTCTCACACGCCAAGCCGGTTCCACCCGAGGTGCTGCAGTATCTCAATCGGCTTTCCGATCTGCTGTTTATCCTCGCGCGTTACGAAAACAAACAGCGCGGTGCCGCGGATCAGTTGTGGGACACACAGGTTTAGTCCGGCTGTCGTTGCGGGCCGCGGTTTGGCTCGCCTGTGCGACGGCGCTCGCGGCGCCGCCGCAGCGAATCTGTTCGGTCAGTTTGGCTGGCGATGAGTGGCTTGCGCTGCTGAGTCCTCCCGAGCGCGTGGTCTGTGTTTCGACCTTCGCGGACGACACCTCTTTGAGCAACATTGCTGGCTTCTATCCAGCGAGCGTGGCGCGACGCGTGGCGCGGCTCGAGCCGGTGATCGGCCGCATGCCAGACTTGGTGCTCGCCGCACCGTGGAACGATCAGGAGTTCGTGCGCGCACTGCAACGCGGCGGAATTGCGTCGCTCATTTTGGAAGATGTGCGTGACTTTGCGGATATCCGCGCTCAGGCGTTGACCCTCGGCGCACGGTTGGAGCAAGTCGATCGTGCCCGCCAGGTCGTAGAAACGCTCGATGCTGAGCTTGCGGCCATCGATAGTGCAGTGGCCGGCGCAACACCGCAGGCACCTCGCGTGCTGGCGATGTCGCACTTGGTGGTGGCGGGCTCAGGCACCACTGTCGACGCCTTGATCCGGCGCGCAGGCGCCGTCAACGTTGCCGCCGCCGCGGGCCTCTCGGGGCATACGCAGGTATCGCTGGAACGGCTGTTGTCACTCGATCCGGAGTGGCTGCTGCTGGGGTTGGATGAAACGCCATCGCGTGAGGGGTTGCTAAAGTCGTATCCGCAGTTGAGCGCGCTGCGTGCGGTGCGCGAAGGTCACGTCATCTTGATGCAACCGAGATGGCTGACCACTGTGACGCCGTTTTTGGTCGAGGGTGTGAAGGATCTGGCGCAACAGCTGCATCCCGGTTTGACGGTTCGAAAGTAGACCGTGTCGAGCCCGCGTCGCGCTGCATTCGTCCTGGCAAGCCTGTTGGCGTTGGTGCTGATCGCAGCCGTCATGTTTGGGAGCGACTTCCGAGCGCATGAAGTTTGGACGTTGCTCACCGGGAACGCCGGGAGTGGGCCACGTGAAGACTCCTTGAGAATGGTCGTGTTTGGACTGCGAGTTCCTCGCGCCGCACTGATGGCGTTGGTCGGTATGGCGTTGGGCGTTTGTGGCGCCACTTTGCAGTCTTGCTTGCAAAACCCCTTGGCCGATTCGAGCCTTTTGGGGGTCTCTAGCGGTGCCAGTCTAGGAGCGGTCATCGCCATCACACTCAAGCTCGGAGCGCGCTCGTCGCTGTGGGTTCCGGCCTGCGCGTTCTTGGGCGCACTCGTCACCTTGTTGTTGGTTTATCTGATTGCACATTCGTTTGGAAGACCAAGCGCCGCGGCGCTGCTGTTGACCGGTGTCGCACTCAGCAGCCTGTCGTCGGCGTTGGTTTCGGTACTGCTCTTGGCGGGCGGCGAGCATCGTGTCGAGGAAATCGTCGCGTGGCTCTTGGGTTCGGTCGAGCGCTGCGACTGGAACGACCTTTGGTTGGCAGCGCCGCCGATCTTGTTCGGTACGGCAATGCTGCTTTCGATGCGGCGTTCGATCGACGCACTGGCACTCGGCGAAGAACAGGCTCAAGCGGTCGGTGTCAACGTGCTGCGGGCCCGTGCGCTGTTGTTTGCGTGGGTCGCTTTAGTGGCGGGATGCGCGGTGAGCCTCACGGGGCCGATTGCCTTCGTTGGCTTGATCGTGCCGCACATGGTGCGCGCACTGACGGGACCGTCGGCGCGAGCGTTGCTTCCCAACGCTGCGATTGCTGGCGCTGCGTTGCTTGTAGGTTGTGATTTGATCGCGCGCGTGGCGTCGGTGACGTTCGTCGTGCCGGTCGGAGTCGTGACCGCCTTGTTGGGCGTGCCGTTCTTCTTGATTCTGCTTTCGCGCTCGCCGTGAACTAAGCGAAGAATCCAGCGGCGGTCAGCAACTCGTGCAGTTCGTCGCCCTCGCTCCCGATTTCGCGCAGCGCCTTCTTCACTAGCCGCTCGGCCGGCTCAATACAGCTTAAAAACCGGCTGCGGCCGAGCTGCGTTGCCTGATAGGCGTAGGTACCGATCGCTTTGAGATCGCGCTCCAGCGCTACCCAAGCAAAGCGAGCGTCAGCCAACGGGTTTTCGTTGAGACCGGCCTCGGTGGCATAGGCGGCGGCTGCCGCCGCGGCGAGTTGATCACTCGGTTCGACGTAAGGGTCGCGCACGAGAGAGGCCAGGTCATAAAGCGGTGGTGCTTCGAGTGAATCTTGAAAATCGACAACTCCCAGTCGGCCATCCGGAAGGTACATCAAGTTGCGCGCATGAAAATCGCGATGGGCGAGCGCACGTGGGTAGGCGGCGATGCGCTCCACAAGACGCTGCAGTGCCGCATCCAGCGCCGTGTGCAACTCCTGATCGTGCACACCGCGACGACTAGAAATGTCGTGCTCGAGCAAGAACCTCATCTCGAAGCTCAGGCGTGACGCCCCGAGGATCGGTTGCTTGAGGGCTGACGAATCGGAGAGCGCGGCGGTACCACCGCTCGCAATGCGCGCCGCAATGCGCGCCGCCTCGATGTAAGCGGCGGTGCGGGCGGCCGGGTCGAGTGACGGGAGTACGTCGGCCAACAACCGATCGCCAAAATCCTCGAACACGACGGCCGCCACGCTGTCGTCTCGCTCGTAGAGCCGCGGCACGGGCACATCGATGCTAGAAAGCAGAGCGTGCGCGGCGACGAGACGATCCAGCGCCGCAACCCCTCCGGCCGGATCGGACATCACAATGCGCGTCTCGCCCTGTGGCAAGAACTGCCGGAAGAAGGAGCGTGTCGAGGCATCAGGAACGAGCGGTTCGAGACGTCCTGGACCGAATCGCGAGGCCAGCGACGAAGCGCTCATGACTCATCGGCCCACGGAACAAAGCGGAGCTTGCCGCTGTCATCGTGAACCAGGCAGCCGTGCTTGAAGCTGCCCGCCGGCACTTGCACTCCAGCATCGACCACCACTCCATCGAGATAGGCGCCCGCCGAAGCAATCGCATGCGGCATCAGCAATGAATCGCGCAGAAACGACCCGCGTTCGGCGCGCGCGCCCGACTCCAGCACCACCGCACCGTCGAGTTGCGCGCCGCAATCGATGGACGCGGTTTCATCGGCACAGAACGACGCTCCACAAGCATTTGGCAGCAGGCTCGCAGCGCCGCCAGGCAGTTCGACCGTCCCCCACTGTCGTGCAGCCGACAAGGCGCCTCGCACATTGACGAGATAGCTGCGCGGCGAGGTGAACTCCAGCCATGGGCCATCGTACGGAACCACGGCGAGTGTCCATCCGTCGCGTAACCACGGCATCAGCACGCTGCCGAACAGATCGGAGGGGGCATCACCTTGAACGTGCTGCAGCGCCTCACGTCGCAGCACGCCAACCCCGAGATATGTCGCCAGTGGCAGTTCTGATCCAGCGAGTTGTTGCTCACCGCGTACCACGTCGACCATCAAACCGTTCTGCACCGTGATCGCGCCTGCATATCCCGGAGTGCGGCCACGGCGCACCAGCAACGCACCGAGCCGGCGTTCACCTTGCGCAGCGGCATACAGCTCTGCGACAGGAGCGCGCACCAAGGTGTCGGCGTTGTGAAGCAGGAAGTGAGTGGATTCGGCCAAGAGGGCGCGAGGCGCGAACAGCGCCCCGCCGGTGCCCATCAGTTGCTGCCGCTCGACGAACAGTTCGATCCGCGTCTCGGCCAGAGCACTGGCCCGCATTGCAGCTTCGATTGTCTCGGGCGCGTGATGAGCGTTGACCGCAAGCGTGCGGATACCCGACTCAGACAGATGCCGCACGATTCGACCGACCAAGGCGCGGCCGAGCACCGGCAACGCTGGCTTGGCGCGCGAGTTGGTGAGCGGTTGCATCCGTTCTCCGCGCCCGGCGGCCAGCACCATCGCATGTGTCAGCGGAGGCATCACGATGACCTGAATACCAAATCGCCAGCCCCAGCACCGGCGACTCGCTCTTGCAAGTCGCGATACGAAGCGGCGATGTAGTCGCTGCGTGTAAAGCCGAGCCGTTCAGCCGCTCGATCGATGGCGGCAGGGTCGCCCTCCAACTCGAGAAAATTGCCAATGGGTGTCTCGTCCAGTTCGACGTGCAAGTCGCCCCAGCGCCAGCTCTCGCGCCATTTTTGGTAGCGCCAGCGGACGGAGTATCCGAGGCGCAACAGCACCGCATGCAGCACCTCGATGTCGCTGACGTCGGTTTCCAATTCCTCGCGCTGCTTGTAGGCACTTTCACTTTGCGCTGCCGTCGGGGCTTCTTTGAAGGTCAGCAATTGCCGCCCGCCCACGATTCGCAGGCGAAGCATGCGGCCCGTCGCGCGCACCGATCCCGCTTGGTCGTCGTACAGGCGATTGTCTTCAAACTGACGTTCGCCGGCCGGCTCGGCCCCGGCTGCGCGTAGCCGTTGGCGCACCTCGTCGAGGGAGCCCAAGGCGAGCTTGATTTCTACTTCGATCATTCGTGCTCGAGCCGCCCCATCATGCTCTCGAGGCGAACACGCAGGTCGGCGAGGTCGGCATCAGGAGTATGCGCATCGCGCCGTTTCAGCAGCGTGACCGTTTCGGCGACGGCGCGCTTCAAGCGTTGTTCGGGGCGCGTCGTCAGCAGTGGCAACGCATCTTCGTGGCCGCCACGAATGGCCATCGCTTCGACCAAATACCGAATGTCGAGCAGCGAACCAATGATGTTCTCGATCGTCAGGCTCAGGTACGCGTTGGTGGAGAGTTGCGACGGTTGATGCGCCGCGTTCTTCATCCACGAATCGATGCGTGTCAGCTCCTGCTGCCAATCGACCAGCCGCTCGTGAGTGCTTTGGATCGCGCGCGACGTCTGAGCCTGATCCAAGCAGGCTTTCACCTTGTCGAGCAGTTCATCGAAGTCGCAGGGCTTGAGTACATAGGCAGCGACGGGTAACTGCACCGCCTGGATGGCCGAGGTCATCGATGGGTACCCGGTGGCCAGAATTACCGGCATGCCATCGGCCATGGCGGGGAGGTTTCGGACCAGATCGAGGTCCATGTTCCCCGGCATTTTGATGTCGGCGATGAGAAGGTCGTACTCCTCCTCGCTCAGCTTCTGGATCGCCTCATGTCCATCGCGAGCGGTATCGCACGTGAATCCAGCTTTGCGCAGCAAATCGGCCGTCGAGAGCAGAAACGTCTCTTCGTCATCGGCGAGGAGAATCCTTCCTAAGTCAGTCATCGAGAACCTCGGCTCGCGACCCCACGATCGGGAGCGTTATCCGGAACGTCGTGCCGCGGGCCGGCACGCAAATGAAACCGATCGAGCCGCCCATCGCTTCTACCAGCCCTCGCGAGACAGACAGTCCCAGTCCCAACCCGCTGCCATCGCTCGTGTGCTTGGTCGTAAAGAACGGCTCGAAAATCTGTTCGGCAGCCCATTCTGGGATACCACCCCCCTCATCCGCGACCTCGATGCACACGAACCCTTCTCGGATGCTGAGATCGATGCGGATTGTGCCACCACGTGGTGAGGCTTCAATCGCATTGGCGATTACGTTGAAAAGGACCTGCCGCAACGATGTTTCGGGCAACACTACCCGCAGGTCGGACAGGTCGGGGCCAAACGAGAGGCTCACGCCATGCCTGGTCCAGTTGGGTTCCAAGAGGGAAATGATCTCTTGGATCGATTCGGCCAGGGAAAACTCCTGGGGTCGCTCCCGCTCCGGCCGGTAGATGTCGTACATCTGGCGCACGATGCGCGCGATGCGATCGATTTCGCGGTCGATCCGTTCGACGTAGGGCCGGTGCGGGTGATCGGGCGCGATCGCATCCCGGATCAGCAGGAAGCTGTTCTTGATCCCCGCCAGAGGGTTGTTGATCTCGTGCGCGATGCGCGCGCTCATCCGCCCGGTGGCCGCGAGCTTCTCCCCTTCCAATCGCTGCCGTTCGAGTTGCTGAATTCGCGCGGTGCGAGCCCGCACCAACGCTTCCAAGGCTTCGCTATAGCCGCGCACTTCAGCTTCCGCCTCGCTGCGCGCCAAGGTCGACGCAATCAGCTCGCCCACGATCTGCAGAAGCGCCGAAACGGCGGGCGACCAATTGCGCGTTTCGCCAAAGGAACTCAATCCGATCACCGCACCGAGGCGCCGCCGCGAGACCAGCGGCACCAACAGCAGCGAGCGCAGACCGCGCGCCGCGAAGTACGCTTTTTCGACAGCAGCCTCATCGCCGAGCTGCAGCATGTCAGGCACGTGCACGATTTCGAAGCGCTGCAGCGCGCTGCCCAGCAGCGGAATATCAACGAGTCGCTGCGGAATCGGCGGCAGCGGTCCGATTTGTGGCGAGACCCACTCGTGAACGGCGGTGAGTCCGTCGGCATCGGAGGTCACCAAGCCGATATAAGCGCGGTCGGCGCCGGCATAGGAAGCGACGCGGCGCAGAGCCTCGCACACCGCGTCAGCCACCTCATCGCCCGCAGCATTGACCAACAGTGAGGAGATTCCGTTGACCAAACCCTGGAACTCCACGCGCTCACGTAGCATTCCCTCGGAACGCAGACTCTCGCGCAAATCGCGAGCAATCGCGGCAATCGCGATGATCTCTTTGTTGTCAGCGGCGCGAATCGGAAAGCAGTGCAACTGAGCGGGAATCTCTTCCTCGTGCCGAATTCGGCGCAGCCTCACATCGACGAGCACATCGTCACCTTGCATGACGCGCGCTGCCGCCTCGCTGATCTTCGCGGCCTCTTGTGGATGAAAAAAGTAGTCCGCGGTTAGCGTATGTACGTCTTGATCTCCAATCTCGAATAGCCGGCGCGCCGCGGCATTCAGGAACAAGACCCTGCCTGCCGGATCGGTGGCGGTCAACAGATCGGCACTGTTCTCGAGAATCGACGCCAGGAACTGCAGACGCTTTTCGGCCGCGCTGCGACGCGTGATATCGCGCGCCATGCCGATCGACATCATTTCGTCACCAAACTTGAAACTCCTCGCGTTGACATGCACGAGGCGCTCTTTTCCGTCCAGACCGAGCACGACCAATCCGAATTCATGGCTCACGTTCGGTTCGGTTCTGAGTGCTTCTATCCATCTGGCCGCAACCGCGAACTGGCTCGGCGGAAGCAGCTCTTCATAGCGCCGCCCAACGAGTTGTGCGGCGCTCTCGGCTCCCAGTTGCCGCACCGTTTCGTCGTTCACAAACGTGAGCCGGCCCTCGGCGCCGACGAACACTGCGTCGGGTGAGAGTTGCAGCAGTTGGAGGTAGTACTCGCGCGTGCGCTCTAACTCAGCCCAAGCCGCTTGCTGCCGGCGATGATAGCGAAGCCACGCGATGGCGATGACCGCCATGGCCAGTACCAAACCGAGCCAGCCGGCCCATGTCGACCACGCTGCGGTCAAGGCGCTCCCTTCGTCCGGCGCCGATTCTAGCGACGGTGGTCCCGATCTGGTGGCTTCAACAATCGCGCTGGCTTGACGGCGGCGGCCCCGAACCGCTCCCGCAGGGTATCGGCGGCCCGTTCGGCCGCGCGCTCCTTATCGCGCCGCTCGTCGGCAAACAGCAGCCGGGGCAGCTGCGTCACGGGCAATAACTCTTTCACGCCAACGCCCAACAAACGCACACCACGATTGCCGAAGTCGACTCGCTCGCGCCATAGCGACAGCGCAGCGCGATGTACCTCGGACGTGAGATCGGTGGGCTGGTCCAATGTCAGGCTGCGGGTCACGGTTCGAAAGTTCGCATCGCGCGCTTTCAAGGTGACGGTGCGGGCCACCAGGCTGCGGCTGCGAAGTTCGGCACTGACCCCTTCGGCGCGCGCCAACAGTTCACGTTCGATAGTCCGCGCTGCCGTGAGATCGCGCTCATACGTGCGTTCCTCGCTAATCTGTTGACGTTCGCGCTCCTCCCCCACGGGTGTTTCGTCTTGGCCGCGCGCTCGCTGAAGCAACCACGCGGTTGTCTCAGCACCGAACTCTTCGATCAGCCAGTTCTCTTTGACGCGCAGGATCTCGCCAATCGTTTTAACCTCGAACAGCCGCAGCCGCGCTTGAAGTTTTGGTCCCACACCGGGAATGGCCCGGACCGACAGGCCGGCAATCCGCGACTGGGCCTCTTCGGGCCGGATCGTCACCAAGCCATTGGGCTTTTCCAGGTCGGAAGCGAGCTTGGCCAAGAAGCGGTTGGGCGCGACACCAATGCTGGCTGTCAGTCGCTCGGTGTCCGAAATATCTTGCTTGAGCGTGGTTGCGAGGGCTTTGGCCGCTTCGAAGTCGACACACCATCCCGTGAGATCGCCGTACGCCTCGTCGATTGAAACTTGCTCGAGGCGCGGAACGCTCCGCCCGGCCAACGCGAAGATGCGCTCGCTGGCCTCGCGATAGAGGCTGAAGCGAGGCGTAACCCAAACCGCGGCTGGACAGAGTCGCGCCGCTCGCACCGAAGGCATGGCCGAACGAACTCCGAAGACGCGCGCCTCGTAAGAACAGGTGGCCACCACCCCACGCGCGCCGGGATGACCGATTAGCACGGGGCGGCCACGCAACTCTGGCCGCTCGCGCTGTTCGACAGCGGCGAAGAACGCATCCATGTCCAGGTGCAAAACGATGCGCATCATGGCAAGCGGTGGGCGCGCGGAAGGTCGCGCCGGCGGCAAAGGTACGACGAAACACGCACGCTGCGAAGTACGAACCTTCGAGCGGCGCTGGCCGCGGTGGCGGTGGCGGCAGGTTCACCCTAGATTCCCAGCCGATTCGGAGCGGCCACGACACTGTGAGTCTCACGACACGCATCTTGGAAGGGACCGCGCCGCTCGCGTCGATCGCCGAGGCGTGGGACGCCATACCGCAAGGCCGTGGCATTCAAGCCGACCTCTACGACACGCATACATGGATCTCCGCGTGGTTCGCGACACAGCCCGAGGAGTCTTTGGAACGTGTGCGCGTGGTCGCTGCTTTCGAGGGAGAAACGCTCTGCGCCTTGCTCCCATTGTTCGAGACAGGGCGTGGGGCATGGGAATCGCTCGCGAAAGGGTTTCGGCCGCGATTTCGCCCCGTGATTGCCAACGGCGCGGCGCTCGACGAGACCTGTTCGGCATTGGTCGATGCGATCACGCGGGCCGGCGTGAGCGAGCTGTCGTTAGCAGGTCTGCCGTCGCGCGATCCGTCGTCAACCGCGCTGGTCGAGGCACTGCAACGCAATGGTTATGACGTCGTGCGGCATCCCGGCCCGGAGGAGTGTCTTGCCCCGATCGCTCCAGGCGGATGGGACGAACATCGACGCGCCTTCAAGAAGTACGACCGTACGGTCAAGAACTTCAGCAACAAGGCCGCGCGGCTAGGCATCGTC
Organism: Acidobacteriota bacterium; assembly: GCA_031395565.1. Classification (GTDB taxonomy): domain Bacteria; phylum Acidobacteriota; class Polarisedimenticolia; order J045; family J045; genus JANNUT01. The sequence goes on from JANNUT010000070.1 coordinate 59,124, forward strand.
ACGACCGAGCATTTCGGTCCCGGCGGCCGGCCCCCGATCGAAGGGTTCGAGTTGTATGTCGCGTTGCATGCGCTCGGCTGGAAAGGGCCGCTGCGTGAGCCAATGCTGTCGCATCGTCGCGAGTTGCTGCAACGCGCGGGGGCGCGAGGAATGGCGCATCTATTCGTGATGCGAGTGGCGGACGTTCCGGCGGCCGCCATCATTTGGTTTCGTATCGGCGCTGTGGCGATTGCCTACTCGACCGTCTACGACCAAAGACTAGCTGCGCTCTCTGCGGGCACGATCGTCATGTGGCAAGCGCACGAAGCGTTGCTCGAATCGGGCGAGATCGAGTTGATCGACTATCTGCCGGGCCATGGTCCACAAAAAGACCAGCTCGGCACGCAACGACCGGCGTTGCAGCGCTTGGAGGCAGCACGCCGATCGAGACTCGGCGGATGGATCTCACCGTTGAAGAGCGTGGTCCATCGCGCCGCGGCAGCAGCGGTCCGGCGTGTGCGCGAGTCCCAGAAAACAACCGCGTTAGCCACTGAGCCCGCGCTGCTGGCGTGTCGCAGTCAGCAACTTCTGCCGGATGGCGGTCACGTTGCCGCACAGGTCCTCACCGAACTCGATGCGAGAACCGAGTTGTTTCTGGCCGTGGCCGGGGGATTCAACAGCCCGGCGGCAATGACCCGCAGCTGGAACGAGAGCGACCGTTGGTGGCGTGTCGGCAGCGATCAACCGCTCGCCTTCGTGCGCGTCGGGTCGGGGTTCGTGCGCGAGATCATTTGCTGCGGCGACTTCGATTCGACTCTTGCCGGTCAAAGTGTCGCCGCAGCGCTGTGCGAGCCGCTGCAGTTGTGGATTGCCGACGAGGCGGCACGCACCCACGCTGTACCGACCTCGATCAGGCGTGCACCGCTACCCTGGAGCAGTTCAGTCGCCGTCGATTCGTAGCCTGCCGCTAGTGCACGTCTTGCATCTGCCGGCGCAGCCACGGCACCACGAAGATCAACAAGAACGCCGCGATGCTCAGTACGATCGTGACCCCAATAAACAAGGTGGACGCGCCGTACGATTCGATCCAACTGGACGCTTGTCCGGCCAAGCGATTGCCGAACGCGTTCGCGACCAAGAACCAGATCCCCATCATCATTGCTGCGTACCGCACGGGAGCCAGCTTGGTAACCATCGACAGGCCGACCGGCGACAGACACAACTCACCGCATGTCTGCAAGAAGTACAGCAGCAGCAGCCATACCGGCGCCGCTTTGCTGTTGGAACTGGCGACCAACGCCGCCGGGATCATGATCGCGAACGACAAGGCATTGAAAGCGATTCCCCACACCATCTTCATGGGAGTGCTCGGCTCTTTGCCGATCCGCGACAAGACCAGCCAAATCGACGAGAAGATCGGCGCCATGGCGATGATGAAAATCGCGTTGGCCGACTGCCACCAGCTGGAGGGGAAGTCCTTGCCCATGAAGACATTGGTGGTCAACTGATCGGCAAATAGCGTGAGGCTCGAGCCAGCCTGCTCGAACGCCGCCCAAAACATCATGACGAAGCAGGCGAGCACGTAGATCGTGGTGATCTTGGACATTTCCTGTTTGGTGCAGCGCGGCGCCAAGTAGTTGTAGACGCCGATCGCGCACGGGACCGCGATCGTGTACCAAATGATCGGGTCGACGCGCGCGAGCAACTCGGCGGCCTGGCTGACGAATGCGGCATACAAACCGTACGCGCCGATCGCGAGCGCCGCTGCCCACAAGATGCTGGTCAGAGTTTTCTCGCCAGCGGTCAAGGGACGCAACGCAACTGGGTCGATCTTACCCGACGCATTGCGAGCTCCCCCCGCCGCCGCTAGTCCCAACTCTCCGAGCATCGGCTTGCCCAGGTAGAACGTGACTACGCCGATCAGCATTCCTGCGCCCGCGGCACAAAAACCCCACTTCCAGTCGACTTCTTGCGCGAGGTAGCCGCAGATGATCGGTGAGAAGTACGCACCGACGTTGATCCCCATGTAGAAGATGGTGAACCCTGCATCACGCCGCGGATCACCGACAGGGTAAAGCTGACCAACGATCGTCGAGATGTTCGGCTTGAACAGGCCGTTGCCGAACACCAGCAGGAACAGGCCCAAGAACATCATCATCAACGACTGAGCGGCCTCGGCTCCTACCCCGCCCCAGGCGTGCACCGTCAGCAAGAACTGCCCGGCAGCCATCAGGCTGCCGCCGATCAGGATCGTGCGCTGCAGGCCGAGGTACCGATCGGCAACGAATCCGCCCATCAGCGTGGTGAGGTACACCAACCCGGTGTAGTTGCCGTAGATGCTCGATTTGAATCCGGATTCGAGGACGAGGTAGTTGGTCATGTACAGCATGAAGATGGCGCGCATGCCGTAGTAGCTGAACCGCTCCCACATCTCGGTGAGAAACAGCATGAAGAGCGGCAGCGGGTGGCCAAACAGCTCTTTCTCGCCGCGTGAGCGCTTCATGAAGATCAGGCCCTGGAGCACGACCACCGTGGCCACCAACAGCGTCAACGCTAGATAGAAGCCGAAGACGAGCACCGCCACACCGAATACCAGGATCGCGATCGCCAGCCCGATCGGCTTAATGAACGAACTCATGCACGCCCCTTTTCCGCGTCGACTTCGGCGCGTTGCAGCAGCCCGCATATCTACGGGCCTTCGGAAGGCGCGTCAACCGGCAAGCGGCCTGTGATGCGTTTTTCGTTGGATTCAGTCCTCATAAGTGGCCATGGGCTGGTCTTCGCGGGCGGCCGCCACCGTACAATGCGTACTTCAATGAGGGGCTTGTGGACGAACAGCTGAGAGTCAATCGGGCCCGCTGGGACGAGCTGGTGCCGATTCACCTGCGCTCCCGTTTTTACGATCTCGAGACGTTCAAGGCCGGACGTTGTTCGCTGCGCCCCCTGGAACTCGCGGCCTTTGGGGATGTGCGCGGCAAGTCGCTATTGCATCTGCAGTGCCACTTCGGGCAAGACACCCTGTCTTGGGCTCGCCGTGGTGCGACGGTTACAGGAGTCGATTTCTCCCCCGCCGCAATCGAGGCGGCGCGCGCGCTGGCCGCCGAAATCGGTGTCGAGGCTCGCTTCGTGTTGAGCGATGTCCTGCAACTCGATGAAGTGTTGACCGACTCTTTCGACCTGGTGGTGACGTCGTATGGAACTGTCGGTTGGCTGCCCGACATTCAGCGTTGGGGCCGCGTGGTGGCTCAGTCGCTCAAACCTGGGGGCAAATTTTTTCTGGCTGAAACGCATCCCTCGATCCTGATGTTCGAGGGTGATGGCTCGCCGGGTGGGATGAAGCTCGCGTGGCCTTATTTCGCTGCTGAAAAACCGCTCTACGGTGAATTCGAATCGTCGTATGCCGACCCCGCGGCCAAGCTCGTGAATCGCGGCGAATACTGGTTTCCTCACACGATCGGCGATGTTGTCAACGCCCTGATTGGAGCCGGCCTGACGATCGACGCGCTGGACGAGCACCCGTTCGGCATCTGCTCACTGGTGCCGGGCTCGGAGCAGGCAGAGGACGGGTGGTGGTACTTGCCCGCTGGGACTATTCAGGTGCCTCAGTTGTATTCGATTCGAGCGCGTCGCTAGCCGGCAGCGTCCATTCCAAACGATAAACAGCGGCGGGTGCGAGTCGATTCTTGAGCTCGCGCAACCCGTCCGAGGCCGAAAGCAAGCCGTGCTCGACGCGTGGTTGCGCCAACCATGCCTCCAATTCGAAATCGGTCGACGGCCGATAGCGAGAGCGCTCCAACAACGTGAGCAGTGGATCGGGCGTCACTGGTGTGAGTCCGCCCGCCATCAATGCCGAGTAGAGGTCGATCGGCGGGATCGTTGGAACCCCGTTGCGCTCGATGAACCCGGCTTGGTCCGTCGCCGGTGACGGGAGCTCTACGGCGATTTCGCCGCACAGGGGAGAAAACGCTGCCATCACGCGTTCGTTGAGGGTTTCGCTCTGTTCGCCCTCGAGCGACCCAAAGCCCAACACGTGACCCGAGTCCGACTTGAACGCCTCGAGCAACTCCTCCTCTTCGCGCGTCACATCGGGGAGCGCGGCGCGCCGTTCCTCCGATAGTTGATCGGCAAATACGTTTCCAAACACTGCGAGCGCCCGGTCGGGATGGCGCTTGGTGTGCTGGAATAGTTTCGTGACGCTTTGCCCATACTTGACCAGTGCCTCGGTCCAGGGCTTGAGTTCGTTCTCGACGCTGCGCCGGTCTTTGTCGGTAGCGCGCGCCCGGCTGAGCGGAAAGATCTCCAAACGACCGTGATCCTCGAAGCTCGAAACGCGAAGACTCGCGCCGCACTCGCGCAGGACCGGCAGCAGTTCTTGCGGATCTTGGACGACCGCCCAGTGTTCCGCGCGCCGCACGTCGCCAAGCGACTTCTCCCAGGTGAGTTTTTCTTCAACCGCTTCGAGCCGTGAAAAGGGATACGACCAGGAGTCACGTCCTTCTAGAATCTCGCGCGCTCGCTGTTCCACGCGCTGACTCGCGGCGGGGTGTTGATCGCGAGCACCAGGCGCGTTGAGCTTGGTCTCGACGCGAATACCAAACCCGCCATCGGCGCGCACCTCCACGACCAGGCGTTCTTCGAGCGGTTGTTCCCAGCAACCGGCGGCTACTCCAATCGTCACCAGGACTGCACATTTCGAGATGCGCTTCATGAGGAGACCTGCCTCTTTGCCGCGAGAGCAGCACGAAGTTGCGATAGCGCCGCGAGCACCAACACTACAAGACCCGCTCGTCTCGTCTCGATGCGGCCCCCATCGAAAACGGCTCCATCGTATGCCCCGAGGCCGGTGGCCGCGACTGTCAAGGCCGGCGGTTTCTGATGGCGCAATGAGTCGGACCGGCGACGCCCCGAGCCCTTGGAAACCGACGGCGAGAATCGGCTGCGGCCGCTACACTCTGGCCTTCCCGAGGACCCCCGCCGTGAGCGCGCCAACCAAACTCCCCGCCTACACGCCGCACCCCGGCTCTCCGGCGGGACGGGCACGTCAGGGTGGAGTCTCCGGTCCCAAACCCTCGTGGTTGAAAATTCGGATCCAAACCGGGCCGACCTACAACAAAGTCCGGCGCCTAGTGCAGGACCTGAAGCTCAATACGATCTGCGCCGAAGGGCATTGCCCCAACGTCTACGAGTGCTGGTCGCAAGGCACCGCGACCTTCATGGTACTGGGCGATGTCTGCACCCGGCGTTGCGGCTTCTGTGCGGTTCAAACCGGAATGCCGCCCGCAGCTCCCGATCCACTCGAGCCGCAGCGGTTGGCCGAAGGCGTGAAAGCGCTCGGCCTGAAGCACATCGTCATCACATCGGTCGACCGCGACGACCTTCCGGACGGCGGCGCGGCGCACTTCGCACAGTGCATTCTTGCCGTACATCGCGAGTTGCCGGAGTGTGCCGTCGAAGTGCTGACGCCCGATTTCAAGATAGATCCCCAACACGCTCTCGACGTGGTTTTGGCTGCGAAGCCGCAGATCTTCTCGCACAACATCGAGACCGTCGCCGAAATGTATCGCGTCGCGCGCCCCGGCTCGCGATTCGAGCACTCGCTCGAGCTGTTGCGTCGCGCCTCACAACGTCGCGCCGAATTCGGCGGGCACACCAAGACGGCGATGATGCTGGGCCTGGGTGAAACGGCCGATCAGATCCGCCGCACTATGGCGACACTTTGCGAGGCGGGCGTCGATGTCCTGGCGATGGGTCAGTACCTTCGACCATCGCCCGAGCATCTGGCTGTCGACCGCTACGCTCACCCCGATGAGTTCGCACAATGGCGCGACGAGGGGCTGGCGATGGGCTTCCGGCATGTCGAGGCGGGACCTTTGGTGCGCTCCTCCTATCACGCACAGGACCATCGTCCGCGCTGAACCTACATTGCCGGTGAGAGCTGCCCGTTGAGCTCTCCTGGGGTGTGCGATGTTTACAACACGATCGTTCTCGTCTGTGTTCGTAGCGTTGGCGATGTTGTTCGTTCCCGCTTCGATTGCTGCGGCTGGCTCTGAACGTGCTGCCGGCGACAGCGCCAGCGAGATCGAACAGTTGGTGTTCCCCGAGGCCGACATGGTCTCGTTGCAGGCTCGCGGTGATCGAGTACTCGACGAGCTCTCCGAACTCTACCTGCGGTCGGACGTGCCGCGCCGCGTGGCGATTGCCAGTGTCTTTTATCGATTGGGTTGGAAATCCGATGCTGCCAAACGCGCGCTGCTCGAGGACATTCATACCGAAGATGAATCGCTGCGACTGCAGGTGCAGTGGGCACTCGGCCGCGTCAGCGACGACCCCCAAGTGGTCGACATCCTGATCGACAACATGCGTCACGATACCAACCCGCTGTTTCGTGACAAAGCCGCCTGCGCGCTGTCTTACGATCAGATCCATCTCAGCGAGAAGCAGAAGCTGCGGCTCTATGAGCGGCTGATCGCCGCACTGAGCGACGAAACACCTCAGGTCCGCGCGATTGCGATCAAGTCGCTGCAAATTCATACCGGGCAGACCAAGAGCTTCCGTTACAACGCACCGCCAGAACAACGTGCGCGCAGCGTACGCGAGTGGACCCAATGGCTCGACAACTATCGCACCTCGTTCTGAGTGCGGCGGCGCTGTGGATCGCGCCGGCGTCACTGGCCGCGGATGACGCGACACCTCTGGCTCACTACGCCTTCGAGGCTGACGAGGCGTTGGACACGGGCCCTGACAGTTTCGCCGTCTTCGAGCCGTCGCACGGTGACGTCAGCCTGACTGCCGCCTTTCGTGTCAGCGGGCGTCGTGCCGTGCTGTTGCACGACATGCCCGGCGACGGTGACTTCCCCGAACTCCAGGGGTACTTCCCTCTCCGCGTCGACGGTGTGTTGTCGATTCGATTCGCCGTCATGACACCCGATCCGGCAATGCCTTGGAATGTTGCACTCGCGGGGCCTGAAGGTTTCATGCTCGAGCCCGGCGGGATCGCCTTTTGGCTCAAGGCGCAGGACGGTGTGTTGCGCCACGTGACCGATAGCATCCCGGTGCGCCTGGTCTCGTTGCGTCCTTTCGTGTGGTACTTCGTCGATCTGCGCTACGACGTCGCAGCCGGCCGCTACGACCTGACGATTCGCGAGGAGTCGAACCTCGCGCCGCTGGTGCAACTCCGTCAGCAACCTGGCGCCAGCTCAGCCGCCGCGAGCCCGATCGACAAATTCTCGTTCGTGGGTGACGTCGAGCGCGATGCCGCTGCTTGCGATCTGTTCGTCGATGACATCTCGTTGGCGCTCTCGCCTGCAATGTCGTTGCCGCCGTTTGTCGCGCCCGGGCGGCGCGCGTTGTTCGTCGACGAATGGCTGCAGGCGTTGCGTATCGACGAAAGCTCCAGTGACCACGAGCGTGCGTTCGTCGCGGCGATTCAGCGCGGCGACTTCAACGCGGCCGAAAGCAAAGCGCTGGACCAAGCGCAGATCAACACTCACGACGCTGTTTGGCGTGAACGTGCCGGCGATGCTGCGTATTTGCTCGGCGATCGCGTCAATGCGCTGCGACGTTACATTGCCGCGACCGAACTCGATCCGTCGCGAGCCCTGGCGTGGCTCAAACGTGCCGACTTGCACCATCTGTTTGGTGAAGTCGAGGCCGAACGGCGTTGTCGTGAACGAATCTACGGGGCACTACACGAGTAACGCTCAACTCAGCTCGCGCCCGGCCGGGGTAATCGGCGACGTTTGCACGACAGCGGCCTGTGGTTTCGGGGTCTCGGATCTGGCGCGCATGATCATCGCCACCGCTCCGAGAATCAGCACCGAAGCGACGGCAATGCGAGGAGTGATCGGCTCGCTCACGAACAACCAGCCCAAGAGCATCGCGACCAGTGGATTGACATAAGCATAGGTGGTTGCCACCGCCGGAGAGGTATGACTCAGCAACCAGTTGTAGGCGGTGAACGCCACCAGCGAACCGGCCACGATCAGGTAGATCAGTGCCAGCCAAGATCGCGGCGACACCGCGGCCAAGTCGAGCACGCCCCATTCGCCGTGCAGCGCCGCTGCAATCGCAAGACCGATGCCGCCAAACAACATCTGTAGTGCCGGCAATCCCAATCCCGAAGCCAACCCGCGCTTCACGGTTGCGACCGATACCAACGTACCGATCGCCCACGCGAGCGAACCAACGACGAGCACGATCGCACCGAGCAGTGGGACCGGGCCGATGCCATGCCAGGCATCGGGACCAATCAATACGGCCAGCCCAGTGAATCCCAGGGCGATTCCCAGCCAAACGCTCAGCGATGGACGTTGCCCCCCCGGCCGCACCGCTTCGAGCAGCACGGTCCAAAACGAAACCGAGGCCACGATCAACGCTGCGAGTCCGGTCGGAACGGTTTTCTCAGCCCAAACAACGGCACCATTGCCACCCGCGAACATCAACACACCGGCGAGTGCGGACCATCCCCACGCGGCAGGCACCGGCCATGCCCCTTGCTTCCAACGCACCCATCCCAGCAACGGCAAACCCGCCGCGGCGAACCGGATGGCCGCCATCGCCAGCGGAGGAATGGTGTTGATGGCTTCGAGAATCGCGAGATAGGTCGAACCCCAAATCAGGTAAACCGCCAAGAGCGCTAACACCACAGAGGTGCGATGAGCGCGTGCCGCAGCATTCATGCGGCACCGTCAGTCGCGCTCACACCCGCGTCGCTGCTTGGCAGCGGCAGTTCGACGCTTTCCTTGACCGTCTCGAGCACGATCGTGGTGCGGGTCGAGAGGATCGATTCGATCTTCGCAAACTGCTCGCGGAGCAGACGGCCCAAAGCATCGGTATCGGCCACCCGCACCTTGACGAGGTAGCAATCTTCGCCCGCGACGTGGTGAACCTCTTGGACTTCGGGAATTTCTGCCAGACGCTTCGAAGTCGAGGTCGTACCGATTCGTTCGGCCGAACGCACAAAGACGAAGGCCAAGAGCGAGAGCCCAATCGCCTTGGCGTTCAGTCGTGCGTGATACCCCTGAATCACCCCCGACTCTTCGAGTTTGCGAATGCGCTCGTGGGTGCCCGACGGGACCATCCCAATCTGCTTGGCAATTTGGGCGTTGGGAACGCGGGCGTCGCTTTGAAGGGCCGCGAGGATGCGGCGGTCGGTCGAGTCCATAGATTCTCCGTGACGCAATTATCACAGAGAAATATTCTCGAAATGTAATATTTTTTAGAATACTTCCTGACTTTTACAGGCCCTCAGAGAACGATAACGAAAACGACTGGATTGCGGCGGCAATCTCCCTCGGCCCGCCGTCCACGGCTGGGCGCAAGAACGGCCGGTCCGGGCGCTGACGGCGCACGGTCGCGATCAGGGCCGCACCCTCGACGTCGCCCGAAGGCTCGTTGGCGCCGTTGAACAGCAGCTGGGCCGCTCGTTGGGCGGCGGCCGCAGCACGCTTGCCCCCGACAGGAATGGCGATCCGCGCCGCGATCGCCGCGCCCGAAACGACGAAGGCCACGGCGCCTGCAGTTCCGTCCTCTCGGTAGGCCAGCAGCACACCATCTTCGTTGGGTGCTCTGTGAATGGTGCGGCGAGTGTTCAGTTCTGGTTTCAAACGACGAATCGCCTTGGCTTCGGCCAGCAACGCATCGATTGCCGTTTGCTGCGGCCGTGTTTCCAGCGCGTGTGCTTCGCTGCGGATCGCGCGATCTTTCTCGTCGCGTGGAGGTCCTTGAAAGTAGGAAGCGACACGCATCGCCAGGTTGATCGATTGCCCGACGTACAACACACGTCCCCGTCGATCGCGAAACAGATACACCCCAGGGGCCGAGGGCAGCGAGGCCAAGTCGTCACGATTGAAGGCTCGGCCATTGAATTCAGGCAGTTCTAGCGTCGCTTCGAGCAATTGCTCCAACGCAGCGTGATCGTGCACACCCTCAGCCGCGAGTTGTGCGGTGAGTGCGTGCCAAACGGTCGCCACCAACTGCACGGTCCCTTCCGCTCCTTCACATTCCAAATGCGGCAGGTGCAGCGCTTCAGCGATGGCGACGGCGTCGGGTGCTCCGCGATATCCACGCCATCGTCGCGCCACCGTTGTCAGCGCGATGACCGGTCGGGGTAGCGCGCGACCGAGGAGCGCTTCGGCTCGAACCAGCTCGGGCTCACCGGTCAACGTCACGCTGCACGCCGATGGTCCGCCACCGGCCGCCAACTCGACCGCAATCGAAAGATGAGCGGGTGCGAGCACTGCCAATGCGGGCCAAAGCGCCGAGGTCGGCTCTGACCGCGCGTCTGAGTAGGAATAGGGAGAGCTTTCGGAGACGGTCCAGCCGCCACACTCGCGCTTGAATCGTGGATCGGCAGCAAACAACGGTTCGAGCAATCGTGCGGCAAGTGGCTCGTCGATCACGCCGACTCCCAGAAACTCGCGCGCAAGATCGCCACAACTGCGCGGAGCTCGGGCACGCAGGGCGCGCACGATCCGATCGAGTACCAGTGGCGAAGTCGCACTCATCAGCGGAAGCTCCCGTCGCTCTGCCGCTCGGGCACTCCGAGTTTGCCAGATCAGGAGCACCGCGCGCGTGGCTGCCGGAGACGGACACGAGTCTTGGTTGATTGTGGGGGCCGGACTGACCGGTGCTGCCGTGGCTTGGCTTGCCTCACGGCGTGGGGTACCGACCACGATCGTCTCACTCGATCGGCCCGGGAGTCAGGGCACCGCACTCAGTTCCGGCATTGTGCATGGGCTCGGCCCCGCGGGTGGATTCCAATCCTGGGCGCATTCAACACCCGATGACCTGGCCCGTGCGGCTCATCGTGCCTCGTTAGGATTCGAGTTGTTGCGCAGTGCATTGCTGGAGGCGCCCCGCGCCTGCGGTTATGTCCCGATGGCACACCACGCCGTACTCCCCGCCTCGATCGACACGGCTCAAGTGAATCCGGTCGTCGCAGCTCTCTGCACGGCCGGATTTCCAGTGCGTACCAGCGCTGACTCGGGCGCCTGCCAGATCGTCCGCGATCGGGACGCGGTCGTTTCCCTGCGACGGTTGAGCTTTGAGTTGCTGCGCGGAGCCAGGCGTCGCGGGGCGACGTTGCGACTTGGAGCGCGAATCTCGAGCACCGGTACCGGCAGCGCGCTGAGTTTTTCGTTGGACGGGCAACGCATCGAAGCGTCACGTGTGATTTGGGCGGCGGGCCGGCCGCTTTCGGTTGGCACGCTGGGTGACGAGACTGGTGAACGTCTGGTGTTGCATCAACGATTCGCGGCCGGAGCCGTTCCGCTCGAGCGAGTGCTCGCGTTCGGCAACGCCGAGGTCGTGCTGTCACCCGAACCGGATCCAAGTTCGGGCGTCGCACTGATCCGGACGGCCGAAGAAGCATTCGGCGGCGGACTGACTTGGCCAGAGCCGCCCGCTGAATGGTGGTCCCATTGCGGCGTGGCGCTTCGCCAACGCTTGGCTGAGGCGCTCTTCAGTTCGGTCGACGTACCGGTGACGACAACCGGCCATGTCACATCGATCACCGGGCTCGGCGGATGGCCGCTGACGCAGGTCCTCGGTCTGTGCGCAGAGGTTGTCGCTTTGGGTTAGCGCAATTCCTTGGTGGTGGTTCTCACACGCTCGACGCTGGTGGGGACGCCATAGAGGAAGACTTTCGGCAGGCCCATGACCTGCGCGCACATTTGACCCTTGGTGGGATAGACCTCCTCGAGGTCGACGCTCGCTTCTTCGTTGGAACTCAGTGCCGCCGCAACCACGCGCGTCTGCCGGCAGGCGTTTTCTCGAGCGCGGCCCGTCACGACCAACAGATGCTGCGTCGCGAAGTCGAGCTTCGGTGCGCGCGCACCCAGGCCGAGCTTGGTCACGAGCGCCGCGTAGCGTGCTGCGTCCTTCACGACTTCCGCTCCCGCCGATGCATCCCAGGCGCCCTCGTACAACAGCACTGGAACGCCGGCCACAGCAGCTTGATTTTTTTGCGCCTCGACGCACGGCACAACAATGTCGGTAATCGATAACTCCGCAGAACGAACCAATCGCGCCACCGATACCAGCCAGGCTTTCGAGGGGCGCGGCTGTCCGAGACAAGTGCATCCCTTCTCGGGTACCTTCTCGAGCAGGCGCACGGTCGCTTTTACTCCGCGGGTGCTGACCTCCTGCAACTCGGCGTCGCGACACGCATTCTCTAGGCCGCGGCTAACGATCATCAGGACCGCGCGCTTTTCGAGATCGGGCGTCACCCCGCCGAAATCGGGGTCCAGCGGTGAAACGTCCTGATCGAAGGTATTGGGGTCACGCAGCACCTTGACGCCGGCGGCCTGGCCAGGGGCCGCCCCCGAGTAGATCAACTCGGGCTCGGGCACCTTGAAGAGGCCAAGCATCGGCAACAGAACTCCCACCACAATCAGGCTTGCAGTCCACCCACGGCTACCGAACAGATCGATCATCGCGTTTTTCCTCGGGTCGGGCAGAGCATATTGCCACGCGCGCGCCGCCCCTGGCCTGCCGGACGTGCATGAACCAGACTAGCGCGGTGATTCGCAAGTTCTTGAACGATACCCTGGACATGGTTCTGGATGGCTTGGCGGCAATCGGTTTGCTGCGCGGCGGCGCTGTTTGGACCCGGCAACGTTGGGCCAAACGCGCTGAGGCGGCCGGGATCGAAGCGGAGCAGGTCCGCCGCTCGGTCGCCGCCTCGCACCGCATGTGTCGTGACTGCCGCGAACTGGTCGCTCGCAGTCAACGCCACTGCCCGGCGTGCGGTGCTGCCATGCGCGGCATCCCGACGGGAGGCATCTCGCGCCTCGCCGATTGGGTGCTGCCGACGTTCGGATCGGCCAGTACCGCAGTGCTGACCGCGATCGTGCTGCTGTACGGCGTCAGCGTGATGATCGGCGGCGGCAGTCTTTGGGCGCCCAGCGGCGAGGCCTTGTGGCGGCTCGGCGCGAAGGACGGTGAGGCTATCTTGCTCGGCGGCCAGTGGTGGCGATTGTTCACTGCCGTGTTTCTGCATGGTGGGCTGCTGCATCTCGGGATGAATGGCTATTCGTTGACGATGCTCGGCCCGTTCGTGGAGAGCGAGGTCGGGGCGCGCAAGTTTTTGGTGGTGTTCGTCCTCACCGGTGCGCTGTCGTTTCTGTTTTCATCGTGGTGGAACCCAGGGATGAGCATTGGTGCCTCCGGCGCGATTTTCGGATTGATGGGATTCGGTGTCGTCTATGGGCGGCGCTCGGGATTGGCGCGCCTGAAGGGTGCCTCGAACTATCTGCTGCAGTGGGCCATGCTCGGCGCCCTGATGTTCTTCATGAGTGGTGTCGATCACGCCGCTCACCTCGGCGGCTTTCTCTCGGGCTGTATGCTGGGGTTGATGATCGATGCGACACAACCTCGCAACGCACTCGCCGATCGATTGTGGTCGCTCGCGGCACTTGCCATGGTGTTGTTGCCGATCGGCGGTTTTGCAATGGCAGTACTGGCGGCACGATGAGTTGCGGAAGCCCTGTATGAGCATCGGCGCTGTGGAATTGCACGCCAGCCCCTTTTCGAGCGCAACGCTCGGAATTTTGCTGGCACTCATCGTTGTGTTGCTCAATGCCTTTTTTGTCGCCGCTGAGTTTGCACTTGTGCGCGTCCGCCCCAGCCGGCTCAAGGCCCTGGCGCGCCGCGGATCACGGCGTGCGCAACTGGCCGACCATTTGGCCCACAACCTCGATGAAACGCTCAGCGTTTGTCAGGTGGGTATCACGCTGACCAGCCTCGCGCTGGGTTGGATTGGCGAACCGGTGTTCGCATCGCTGATGAGTCGCGTGTTATCTCCCGCCGATCCATGGCTCGGCACCGCCGCACCGATCGCTTCGATGGCGAGTGCCTTCATCGTGATCACTTTCCTTCACGTTGTGCTCGGCGAATTGGTTCCCAAGTCGATGGCGATCACGCTGTCAGAGAAGGTCTCGCTCGCGGTCGCAGTGCCCCTGCGTTTTTGTCAGGTTGCGTTGTATCCGTTGGTGGCTCTGCTCAATCTCTCGGCGCGCGCCGTGTTGAGACCGCTGAATTTGGTCGACGTGTCCGAACACGCCGATCCGAGCCTGGATGAGTTGAAGCAGCTGATCCTGCGCGGACAGGAGCGCGGCGCGATTGGCCCGGTACAAGCACGGATGCTCGAGAATCTCTTTCCGTTCGCCAAACGGCGTGCGCGCGATGTCATGGTCCCGCTGGCACGCGTGGCCACACTCGATCTGCGTCAGCCTTGGGAGGCGTTGCTACAGAAGATTCGCGATGAGGCCTACAGTCGCTATCCACTGCATGAGGGCGATCCGGACCGTATCGGACGAATCCTTCACACCAAGACACTCTTGCCGTACTTGGTGAGCGGTTCGAAGCCTCCCGATTTGGCAGCTCTCGCACAAACCGTCGCGATCATTCCCGAAACACTGCCGCTAGAAAAACTCTTGGCCCAACTGCAAACCTCGCGCGCACACATGGCGTTGGTCGCCAACGAATACGGCAACACCGTTGGGATCGTCACACTCGAAGATGTGTTGGAGGAACTGGTCGGCGAGTTGCGCGACGAGTTCGACACAGAAGAACTCGATCCGGTGCGCACTAGGCCGGGCGGGGGCTATCTGCTCGACCCGGCGTTGTCGCTCGCCCGCGCCTTCGACCTGATTGGAGATGTTCCCGACCTGCCTGAAGGCATTCAGACGGTGGCCGGCCTGCTGCAGTCCGTTTTAGGGCGCGTGCCTCGCTCGGGTGACAGCATTCCGTTCGGCAGCACGCATCGTCTTGTGGCTGCCGCCGTCCAGGGGCCACGTATCCTCGAGGTCGCGTTGGTGCCCGTTTCGAAGCAGGACGGTGTTCAAGTACTGAACACCCTCTGACGAAAGCGTGGCTGGCGCCGCTCGCGCGCCGAACTTCGGAACGCCGCGACCGTAGCGGATCTTCACGAACCACTTCTGCTTTCCGCGAACCGCTTGCCGAAATGTTGGCGGGACACATATTCGCGGCAGGGATCGCGAATTGGAAAGGAGAAGGGACGTGAAGGTAATCACTTGTCTCGCCGCAGTTGTGGCTGTCTCTTCGGGCGTGATGTTGTACGCGCAAGAAAAGGCGAACAACACAGCCGACGGTACAACGCCCGCACAGAAGGGGCTGGTCTTCAACACCGAGGCGTTTCGCCCGCAGATCGTTCTGCATGAGATGCCGCGTACCACCGGTGCTGCGTTCGTGACGTTGTCAGGTGTGATCTTCTCGCGTTCCGCCATCGATCGTGTCGAGGTTGGAAATCGCACGGCGGTGTTGCGTCAGGCCGAGCCGAAAGACTTGGTCAAGATCGATCGCGCCCCCGAGGGCGCCTCGGACGCGCCCTATCGCACTTACTTCGAAGTGCCCGATGCCGGCTTGCCGCGTCTGGGCGCCAACGATCTCACCGTGCGCGCCTTCGCCACCGATGGCCGTCACAGTGATCTGCACCGCATCACCGTAGTTCGTACCGCCAAGTAGCAGCGCTGCCTGTTTCACCCGATCGGTTCTTCGGGACTGGGCAGACTTGTTTTGAATAGCACGTTCGGTTTGGGGACCGAGGGAAGGGGCCTGACTTTGTTCGACAAGATGCTCGTCAGCAAAAACACGAGTGTCGATCGGAAGCGCGTGCGCAGTGTGGCCGTCTCCGCCACGGTGCACGTGTCGCTGGTCGCGCTGGTGGTTTGTGCTGCCGTGTTCATGGTCGAAGTGGTCAAAGATCCTTCGATCGTTCCGGATCTGCTCATCAGCTTCATTCCGGCCCCGGAAATGACGCCGCCGCCGCCGGTCCCGAAGGTCGAGATCGCGAAGAAGCTGCCACCACCCGAGCCGGAGAAGAAGATCGAGCCGCCAAAACCGGAACTGCTCAAGATCGAGCCGCCGAAAATAGTCAAGTTAAGACCGGTCGAGCAGGTGCCAGACATCAATCTCCCTGAAGAACAACTCAAGCAACAGAAGCAAGATCTCGCTGTCACCAAACTCGACACGAAGCGCATGCATGAACAGGCGCCCGACGTCATGACCACGTCGCGCACGCCGGGCAAAGCCGGGCGACCCGAGTTGGCTTTGGCTGCCGACCAGTTGAAGGGCAAGCCCGGCGTGACCGGTTCGCTCGACGCCCCGGATGTGGCGCTCGGTGGTGTGGCCAACGGCAAGAGCCCAAAGCCATCGGGCCTGCCGGCGCTTTCCTCCGATCGGATGAGCCGCAGCGATAAGGTCTTGTATGGCGGACCAGGCGGCGGCGACCCCAATGTGACGACGGTCGCGGGCGGCACCGGCGGGAAGGGCGGCGGAGCGCCGGCTGGTCGTCCGGGAGCCGGTCTGAATGTTGGCGGCTTGGGTGGCAATGGAAATTCGATCAAGTACGCCGCTGGTCCGGCCGATGCGGGTCCTGGAAACGGACCTGCGGGAGCCCCTTCGCGCGGGTCCGGTAATTCGCGGCTCGACGCGGTGCGCATGGCCTTGGCCAACAAGTACGGTTTGCCGTTGGTCGCTGTGGGAGACATCGGTCAGCGCTCCACCGACGCCGCGCGTTGGAACCTGTTGCTTCCCGAGTTGACCGACCTGCTCAAACAGGCGCTCACCCGGGGCGCATGGAGGGGCCGGGAGGCCGGGGTGGTTTCACTGCAACGCGATGGCCGCAACTTCGTGATTCGTTATGACGACGGGATCGTGCACGTCCTCACCGTCGGGGACGACGGTCTCGCTGCTCTCTTCGTTGCGCGACAAGACAACGCGCGCGCCGTCACTTCCAAAGTCGCCGAAGCCGAGAACGCTCGAAGCGCTCTCTACGCTTACATCAGAGGTGCCTCGTGATGACCAAGACTGCCCCGCTTGCGCTGCTCGCTCTTGCCCTGGCGCCCGTTGCGCTTGCCGCGGAAAACTCACCACCGCCGGCCCCACCGGCAAATCTCGAAATGCTGCGCACGACCGCTGTCGATGCGTACAACGCGCGCAATTGGACTGCTGCCGCGGAGGCCGCCGACGCGTTCGTGACCTCGATCGACACGGCCGGACTGCCGCGCGCGGGTAACGACTTCGCGCTGGTATCGTTCGTCGGCGGTCATGCTCGCTTCGAGCTTTGGAAAGCGGCGCCCGAGACATTCAAGTACAACTTCGCGCAGGACGTGCTGGGGGCGATGGAAAAGAGCCTCACGATCTTGCAGGACGATCCGTTCTTCAAGCACAACGTGATCGGCACGGCCTACTTCGAGAAGCTCAAGTCCGAGCATTGGAGCAACGTCGAGTACGAGAACGCGGCCAATTGGCACATGTACAAGGCGCTGATGTCGCGTTACGAAGAACTCTCCGGCAAATCGCGCGACGGGGCCGAATACGAGACGTTCGCCAAGTACGTGTTGCAGTACGTGCAACGGACCTTCGAAATTGCGCGCTACTCCGAGGTGCCAAACCTTTATCTGGTGCGTGTCCGCGAAGCCTGCCGCATGGGATTCGCCAGCAAATACGACGACCGTTTTGCGCAACTGTATCAAGTCGTCGGCTTCGACAGCGGCAACGTGCGCGCCGGAGTGCTGTGGCAAACGGGCCTCGATTTGATGAACACCGAAGGCGCCAATCCGGACGAGGCGCTGGAACTCTTCCGCCAGGCGGCTGAGGCCACCAAGGGCCACATCGAGCGCGCCGAGGTCTACCGCCAGATGGCCGACTACTCCAGCCGTCAGGAGGGTCATGGCTACAAACTCCAGGCGGTGGAATACGGCCGGTTGGCGTTCAAACTCGATCCCGACAATCAGGACATCCAAATGCAGTACGGCAGTTCGTTGCACGTCATTTCCTACGCGCACTTCAATGCGAACCGCTTCAAGGAAGCGCTTCACGCGGCCGAGGAAGCGACCAGCTTCGAGTGGGGCGGCGACGAAGTCGGCTACTTCGACCTGTCGCGCGCCCAAGCCAACTTCGGCGATCGAATCAACGCGATTTCACATGCTGAACGTGCCTTCGATAAGGCGCGGAAGAAGTTTCAAGGCGCTGAGCTCCAGCCCTTCAAGCAGAACTACGTGAACATTCTTCGCCAGTTCGGTCTGGCGCAGAAAGCGACCGAAGTCGAGAGCGGGAGCTGATCCATGAAGAACTCAACGATGATGCGATTGACGTCTCTGGCCATGGTGGCCTGCCTCGCGGGGCCAGCGTTTGCCAGCAACACGACGGGCGCCGCCAAGGGCAAGGCCACAGCCAGACCTGCAGCCACACAAGCCCCCGCAGTACCGGCGCCGGAGCCTAACGTGCCTGGCTACGATGCTGTGGTCGCCGAAGTCGAACGGATGAGCGATCTGTACCGTGCCGTCACCAACTATCACCTGCTGCTGCAAGGCGATGGCGTGACCAGCAATACCGTTCGATCGGCGCTCTACGATGTCGAGCGCTACTTGGACGAGATCGATACCAAGTACGCGACTGACCAGCTGTTCATCAAGGACCAGAAGGCACTGGCCGACATTACCAAGACGGTCGCCAAGGCTCACTTTCAGGGCGCCATCTTGCACGCCCGCGGCGTCGATTTGGAAGCGTCAATCACGCAATACGAAAAGACACTCGATCTGTTGAAGATGGATCCGGCCGACTGGGAACAGGAGTTGGAGCGCACGGCGCGACCAGGTTTGCTGCCTCAAGCGCAAGAGATCGCGTTTCAAATGACGACACCCCGCGCGGCCGTCGAAGATCTCAAGACATTCTGGGCTTCCGGTGTGGTGACGCGATTCAAGGCACGCGATCTCACCCCCACTCAGCGCGCCACGATCAAGATCGAGCGGATCGGCGGGCGTAACGATGGCTTCAGCGAAGCAGCCTTCCAAGTTGCAGCGGCGCGTTTCACGACGCGCGTCGCCGATGGTTTGGATGAGTTCCGCGTGGTGTTGCCGCCGGGCCGCTATCGCGTCTCGGCCGGTGATCTGACGTTCCCGGCGTTCGAAATGCAGTTGGCAGAGGGCGGCGTGCCCGACCCGATTTACGTCAATCCCAACACGTTCGCGTTCTCGTGGGCCTCGGACAACGAAAAGTGCCGGCCGACACTCGTGCTCAACGGCCTGGCCATGAAGACGTTCTCAGTTCTGCCCTACGGCACCTACCATGTGCAGCGTCAGCCGGGTTGTGAGCAGCGCCTGCCGGACAAGATCGTGGTCGATCAGAACACCGAGGTCACGCTGCGTACCGAGCCACCGAAACTCGACTTCGTACGAGAAGGTCAGCCGATCTTCCTGTTCATTACCACGCCTCCGGCCTCGACCTACACGCTGCGTTTCTAACCAATAACCCTTTCGAATCGTTACACACGGGGCGGATGATCGATCCGCCCCGTTTTCTTATCCAGCCTCCACTCACGGAACGACCTCCTCGATACCTCGCAGCCGGTTTGCGGCTATCCTCCGCAACATGATTAGCATGCTCGATATCGTGATCGTCCTGGTGCTGTTGGGCAGCGTCGCTTATGGGGTCTGGAAAGGGTTCGTGCGCATCGCCGTCGGCGTGTCCGGACTCCTGTTGAGCCTGGCCGTGTCACTGCGTTTGGCAGAGCAAGGACCGGTTTGGTTTCCGGAGGTTTTCAAGAGCGATCACCTCGCGCGCGCCGCCGCGTTCTTGTCGGTGCTGGTCTTGGGATTGTTGTTTACCGCGTTGATCGCCTGGCTTGCTTTCCGCTTGGTGCAGGCTGCACAGATCGGCTGGGTCGACCGTTTGATTGGCGGCAGCATCGGTTTAGCCGGCGGTATGTTGGTGGTCGCGGCAGCACTGGTTGGGATGGTGAGCTTTTTGCCGCCAGGCAATAGCGCCATTAAACACAGCAGCAGCGTGCACGCCGTGCTCACGATCGTCGACGCCGCCGCCAACATCTTGCCGCCGAAGATGGCCGAAGCCTACAAAGAGCGCCGTCGTGCGATGGATGCCTAACGCATGAACTTCGCCGAGTTGATCTTGCTGTTGGCGCTGATGACGCCGGATCCATTACAGCCACCGCCCACTACGCCCGCCGGAGACGATGGGATTCCAGCTCTCAGCGCCGAACTCGAGAAGACGCGCGGGTTGGTTTTCAAACATCCAGTCCCCAGCCGGCATCTTTCGATCGACGCTGCGTTGGCGATGATTGCCAAGCTGGTCGAGCGCGACGCGTCGCTCGCCGAGATGAACGCCGACCAGCAGCTCTTGGCGGCGCTCGGGTTGATTCCACCCGATTACGACCTCTACCACGGCACACTCGCGCTGCTTTCCGATCAGGTCGCAGGGTTCTACGACCCGTATGCCAAGCAGTTCTTGATTGTCGATTTCCCCGACGATCACCCGATGAAGGCGACGGTATCTGCGGCAAATCAAACGATTTTGATTCACGAACTCGACCATGCGCTCAACGATCAACACTTCGACATCCTCAAGCTGCTCGGCGCCGATAAGCGTCGTGACTACGACGACGAACTGCTTGCCCGGCATGCACTGGCCGAAGGCGACGCCACGCTCGCCATGACGCTTGCGGCCATGCAGCAACTCGGCGTCGAGGTCAAACCCGAAGCGTTACCGCTCGACGCACTGGTCGAACAGATTGCGCAGGCCAGCGTCAGCGCGTCGCCCGCATTGAAAAAATCGCCCGAGATCGTGCGCGCATCGATGATCGAACCGTACCGGTTGGGGCTTCGCTATGTTGGCGAGGCGTGGAAGCGCGGCGGGTGGCCAGCGGTCAATGCGCTGTGGAAAGACCCTCCCAATTCGACCGAACAACTGCTGCATGCCGACAAACGAAACGATGCACCCCAACGGATTGCAGCCAGCACACCACCTGCCGGTTTCACGCTTGTCTCGTCGATCCAACTCGGTGAGTTAGGGATGCGTTTGTTGTTGAAGACTGCATCCGCGGAGGACATTGTCGAAAGCGCGGCTGCCGGCTGGGATGGTGATCGGGTCGAGTTGTTCCACAAAGACGGTGCCCGCGCGCGCGTGAGGCTCAGCTCGATCTGGGACAGCAGCGCCGACGCCGTCGAGTTCGCCTCCGCGATTGCCGCGGTGTGTCACTGCAAACCGCCGGCTGCCACCGCCGAGCATCGCCTGATCGTGGAGTGGACACCGTGAGTGTGCAGGTTGGGATCGATCGGCTGTGCCGCGATCAAGCCAGTCTGGTGCGCGGCCGGCGTGTGGGATTGATCGCACACCCTGCATCGGTCGGGGGCGATCTCTCGCACGCGATCGAGTTACTTAGGCATGTCGCGGGCGCAACGGTGGTACGTGTATTTGCACCCGAGCACGGGTCTGGCGGTGGACATCAAGACATGGCGGGTGTCGACGAGACGTACGATCCGCTGCTCGATGCGCCGGTCGTCAGTTTGTACGGCAATGACGAAGTCTCGCTCTCACTCCCAGCCGCCGCGCTCGACGGCGTCGACGTGGTTGTCGCCGATTTGATGGATGTCGGTGCGCGCTACTACACCTTCTACGCAACGATCGTGCGCGCGATGCCGGCGTGTGCTGCCGCCGGCGTGCCGTTGATCGTCTGCGATCGTCCCAATCCGTTGGGCAGCGCGGTCGAAGGCGGCGCCGTACGCGAAGGTTTCTTTTCGTTCGTTTCCGAACTGAACGTCGGGCAGCGGCATGGAATGACCGTCGGAGAGTTGTGCCGCCTCGCTCACGCCCAGCAACAACACGACCTGCAACTCGATGTCGTGCCGTGCCGCAACTGGCAACGCACGCAAGGGTGGGATGAAACCGGTCTGGCGTGGATCCCGCCCTCCCCCAACATGCCGACGCTCGACACCGCGATCGTCTATCCCGGCGGCTGCTTGATCGAAGCCACAAATCTCTCCGAAGGCCGCGGCACCACACGACCCTTCGAGTTGATCGGCGCCCCCTGGCTATCGGCACGGCGCTTGGCTGTAGCGCTGGAAGACTTGCGACTTCCAGGGGTGCGCTTTCGTCCCGTCCGGTTCTTGCCAGCGTTCCAGAAACACAAGGGCACCGACTGCCAGGGTGTCTTCCTTCACGTCACCGATCGCAAGACGTTCCGTCCGCTGGTCACAGGTGTGGCCGTGATCATCGCGGCCCGCGATCAGTCGCCCGCCGACTTCGCCTGGCGCCGCGAAGCGTACGAATTCCGGACCGAGCCGCTGGCGATCGATCTGCTTGCCGGCAACGACGCGTGGCGCGAGATGATCGAGGCTGGAGCCTCGGCCCTGGAGTTGGAGCAGAGCTGGCAAAAAGAGCAGGCCGGCTTTGTGGAGGCTCGCCGTCCGTTCTTTTTGTATCCGGAGTGATCCGAATCTGTCCTTCCTGACCGTGCCGTGACATTCCGTCGGCATGATCGCGCCAGTCACGGGGAAATAACTGGCCGGTAATCCGGCTGGCGCCCCGGGAGGAACGAAATGGCCACGACGGTTCGCCTGCCCGAGATCCAAACCAAGACCAAGCGCCCGACTCGTTTTCCGGTTGCGTTGGGCTCGCGGATCATGGGAATTGGCTCTTCGATTCCAGCGGGTGTCTTGACCAACGCCGATCTCGAGAGGCGCGTCGATACTTCCGACGAGTGGATCGTGACGCGCACGGGGATCCACGAACGTCGCGTGGCGCCGCCCGGTGTCGATACATCCGATCTCGTGGTCGAGGCTTCGCAAAACGCACTCATTGATGCCGGACTCACCGTCGACGACATCGATGCCTTGATCGTGGCGACGGTCAGCCCCGACACGATGGTTTCCAGTTGCGCCGCCTGGGCACAACCCAAACTCGGATTGCGGCGCGGCATCCCGGTGTTCGATATCACGGCCGCGTGCTCGGGCTGGCTCTACGGCACGATCCTCGCCGACTCACTGGTTCGTTCCGGTACCGCTCAACATGTGTTGGTCGCCGGCGCCGAAGAGTTGTCGCGAATCACAAACTGGAACGACCGCACCACCTGTGTGCTGTTTGGCGATGGCGCGGGTGTCAGCGTTCACGGCCCCAACAAAGGAAAAGGCGACGGTGTCATCGCACACACTTGGGGCGCCGACGGATCGCTCGCACACTTGCTGTGGCAACCCGGCGGCGGAACTCGCCATCCGGCTTCTCACGAAACGGTCGATCAGTCGATGCATACCGTTCAGATGCAGGGCAACGAAGTCTACAAACATGCCGTGCGCGCGATGCAGCAAGCGGTCTCCGATGTGATGGAAGAAGCTGGGGTGACGGCGGACGACATCGACGTGTTCGTACCGCATCAAGCCAATCTGCGGATCATTGAAGCGACGGCGCAGCGCGCTGGTCTGTCGATGGACAAAGTTGTCGTGACGATCAACAAGTACGGCAATGTTTCCGCCGCGTCGATTCCGATGGCGTTGGCCGATGCACAACGCGAGGGGCGAATCAAGTCGGGCGATCTCGTGCTCACCGCAGCCTTCGGCGCCGGATTCACGTGGGGCGCGGCGCTGATTCGCTGGTAGGCCCAACTGGCTTTCGATTCTCTTCGGGGCGATCCGCATTGGGTCGCCCTTTTCGTTTTCAGGTTTGCCGGTGAATGCACGGTTGCCTGCAACCTGTTTGGCGGTACATCTGAGGTACGTCGGTCGCCTTCGATCCGGGAGACGAAGGTGCCTGGAGTTCTCGTCATGAAAAAGCGTCACGCGTCCCAGCGGGGGTTGGGCGTACTCGCCGTCGGTTCGGCTTTTCTGTTTGCCGGGGTCGCGATCGTGTTCGCAGCCGCCCATTCACTCTCGCAACCGCTCGCTCCCGCCCTGTTCGGCGGCGGTGGCTCGCTTGCCGCCATCTGTTTGGGGCGATGGGGCATGCGCTCAATCCGAGCCTAAGCCGTAGCGAAACGGCTTGCCTGTTCCGTTTCGGAACCTAACTTCCCCTCGAGGCTCGCGTGACGGGCGCCGGCCTCGGGGAGGTTTGCTGTATGTCTTTGTCGCGTCGTGCCCGTCGCACCCTCATGGGGTTCGTCGCGTTGACCGCTGCGGTAACGCTGCCTGTGTTGGGGATGACCGAAGCGTCGGCCCACTCCGCAACTCAACCGTTGGCACCGGCGATCTTCGGCGGTGGCTCCGTGTTGCTCGGTATTTTGTTGGCGCGAGTCGGCGTGCGGCTATTGCGCCCCACCAGGCCTCGCTTTGACTACCGCAGCGACGCTCTGGAGCTTGGCAACGGGTCGCGCTTCCTGCCTTGAACGACGCGCGTCTTCTCGCGGTAGGGCGAGACGACGCACGCCGAGGGGCCGGCCAATTTCGACTCCGATTCAGGGCTTGCCGAAGTGATAGACCGTACCGATCGAGATCATATCGATGTCGTTTTCGTGGCCGGTCTTGTCGAGGTTGCCAACGTTGAGATGCCGCATGTAGCTGGTTGAGATCGACCATGTACCGGTCGGCGTCAGGAAGACATTCACGCCAAAGCCGAACATCGGATCGGTTCCCGACGCGCTCACGTTCGATGAAAAGCCTGGCTCGCGATAGTCGACTTTCTGCTTCCAACGATAAAGTCCCGCGTGGCCGAGCAGTTGTACCCGCGAGCTGAGCGGCAGAATCCCCGTTCCAAGTACGGTGGCTCCCGAGGCCTCGATGCGGTCTTCGAATCCGGTGAAGATCGGCACACCTCTGGGTTTAACGCCTCGAGCGGCTCGACCTTCCGGTGGCTGGTAATCGCTGCCGGCACTGGCCTCGAGTTGTCCCAGGTCGGAGTAGCCGACCGAAAGCGCGAACAAGCCCCAACGATAGCCACCCTCCACCGCCCAACCCTTGTCGCTGTCGTCAAGCTTGTCGGCGTCCGCCTCCAACTCATAACCCTTGAACTTGGTCGGGCCGACGTGAGCTCCGGCAAACCAGCCTTGCTCCGCTGCTTGTGCCACGCCGGACATTAGGACACACGCACCCAGTAGCCAGAGCTTCTGCAGACTCAGAATTGATCGCTGTGAATTCATGACTTTCTCCCTAGTGCGCGCTCCGCGAGAACCTCACGAAGTCGCGCCGCTAGAGTGAAAGACGCACCCACCGGCAAAACACTCTCAACAATCTCAGCGAATCTTGAGAACGAGCGTGAGGGCGCTCACCGCGATCAACGCGGCCATGACGATCCCGAGGGTCGATCGGGACGCCGGGCGACTGGACGGCTGCATCTTCCACCTGCCATCACCGTAGACCGTGACGCTGGCCCAACCGTACGTGGCATCTTTGGCTGCGAACCGTTCCCGTTGCGCGGCCGCCAGTGCGTCGGCAACGCTCAGACCTTCGGCTAAGCCGCGAAAAAACGGCTCCATCACACGACGTGCTTCGTCATCGCGCACCGGCGCCGCCGCGGCCACCACGGCGCGCGCACCGCCCAAGAAGCAGGCGCGCGCCAAACTGAGCGTACCCTCGCCGGCCAGTTCGGCACCGCCCGCACCGGCGCACGACGAGAGCACCATGCAACGGCCCTTCAAATCCAAACCTACTAGTTCGCGCTCTTCGAGCCAGCCGTCTTCACCTCCACCCGGTGTGAGGGCAATCGCGCTCCTTTCCGGGCGGCGTTCATCGATCACCGTATGTGCCGCGATGTGCACGAGTCCTCCGCGCGCGTCGAGGGCGCGGCGCAACGCATGTTCGCTGGCTGCCACTCCCGCAAACAGCTGGCTGCGCGTGCCAAGCCGTTGTGCAACCCAGACTGCTTCGCTGCGAGCCGATGGTAGGCGCGGAAGGTCCTTGCCACGCGAATCGTCCGCTGGCGTTGGGTCGGAGAACACCAACGCGGTTGAAGACGATAAAGCAGGCTGCTGTCGCCACGAAAACCACAAGCTCGCCGATGGGGCGAGCGAGATTGCATAGCGTGTCGCCAATGGCTGACCCGCATCGTCGCGCAGAGCACCCCACGGCAGCCGTGCGATCGCTCCATCCGGAATGACGGTGAGGTGCGTGACCTGAGCAGGAAGTGAACTCAAAGCAGCTCCGAGCAATTCGCGATAGAAGCGCTGCGCTGCCTGCGTGTCGCTGTTGTCGCGGCGCTCCAACAATCGCTCGAACAGCGAGACGCGATCGCTCACCGCTTGCAAACTCAAGAACTCTACGCGCACCGTAGAACGCGTGAGCACGAAGACCAGAGGCCTGCTACGGTACTGATCCGTCGCGGGTACGAGATACGCGAGTAACGCCTCGTCAGCGGCAAGCGCTTGCTGGAGCTCGTTCAAGCGCGGTATCGATGGAAGGCGCAGCAGCGAAAACGTCGTGTCGTCGGTGGCAATGTCGCGCGCGAGCCGTGTGGCATCACTCTCGGCCCTCATCAGTTGAGTCCGCAGTTCAGCGCGCTCTGACTTACTCAAGCTGCCGGCAGAGAGTCGTCGCTGCAGATTGGACGCTTGAAACAGCAGTGCCTCACGCGGTGCAGAGGCTGGATGGCTTTCTGCCACACGCGCGGTACCGCCGGCTGAGTCGAGCTGATCGAGCAGCGTGCGCGCACGCCGGCGCTCAGCCACGGTCAATGCCATTTCGATCGATTGCGTCGAAGGCGCTCCGGAGTTGCCCAGCACCATCCCGATAAACCGCTCATAGAAAAACACCCAGCGGCCAAACGTGCTGGCGCGCGACTGCGAGTCGGGCTGCAAGTCGCGAATCCGTTCGATCGCATCCAACGCGACGGTACCGGCGGCGATGCCCTGGTCGAGATCGTTGGCATCCCACAGTCGCTGTGCATAGACCAAATGCGCGCGGGCCAATTGAAAGGGGCTGCCGGACTCTTGCGCGCATGCCAGCCCGCGCTCGGCCCAGTCGATCGCCGCTCGATTTCCTTCCCCTGCTTCGCGCCCGCTGTATTGGGACTTCAGGCGCAACGCAAAGCACAGGTCCTCGATCCGGCCGCCCGCGCTTGCTTGTCGCATCGCGATGCTCAGGTGGCGCTTTCGATCCTTCCAAGGGAGCAGATGGTCCTGTGCTAGCGACAGGCGAATCGAGACTTCACTCCGTTGGTTGCCGCTTTCAGTCGCCAACCTCAATGCCTGTTGCAAAAGCGCCCGGGCTTCGGGTTCCACCTCGCGTCGCACTGCCGACATGAGCAGCACCACGTTGTGGAGTGTTTGTGACAGGCTAAACCGATCACCTCGATGCTCGTGCAGCGCACGCAGCGCCTGAAATCGAGCGAGCGAGTCCTCGATTCGACCCACCCCCCACAACGCGACCGCCAAGGCACCAAGCCAGTCGGAATGCGCCTCGTCATCCTCGGTGGCCTTCACCCTCGATTCCAGCGACTCGAGCCGCACCACGCTCTCAGCGTGCCTTTCCGCAGTCGTCTCCAAACGCGCCGTTTGTACCTCAACCATCAACTGGGCGATCTCGTTGTCGGTTCGACGTGCCGCGCTCCGCGCTTGCTCTAGGCAATGCTCGCTCTCGGCAACGCGTCCTTGATACGAGGCCCACATCGATAGCGCCAACCTGACCCGCACCTCGCACGCCGCTGAGCCCCGTGACACGCACCCGGCGAGAGCGGATTGCCAAAGAGTTTCGACCCCAGGCAGATCGCGATCTGAGAGTAGTTGCCCCAACGCATAGTGTGTCGCGGCGTCATGCGGTGTTCGCGCCAAGCGTTGCCGCAATCGGGACTCCGCCAAGTCCCACTCACCGCTTCGGCGCGCCGCGCGTTCGTAGCACAAGGGTGGTCCGTCGAGGGAGCAGTCATCGACGGTAGCGGGGAGCAGATCAGCCGTGGCGTGCCCAAGTGCCAACAGCGAAAACAGCCACGAGACTGACCAGCGCTTGCTCACTGCACGCGGACCGAACGTGATCCGCTGCTCAGCACTCGGCCCTCGGCATCGGTGACGTCGACGGTCCAAAACAACAGTGACTCCGCGGTGATCGCTTGCAACGCTTGGAGCGGGACGGTCACGCTGTTCCCGACGACATGCTCGGCGCGATAAACCTCGGTTGTGTCGGCAGAAAAGAGCGTGACGCGGGCTTCACGTGCGCCATGCGGGGCCTCCCAGATCAACGTGAATGAAGCGCGCGGCAGGGCCTGGCCGTCCGGCGTGAGCGCCTTGATGCTGGCCGCGCTGCTGCGCTGAACGGGGACCTCTTGCGGCGGCTGTCGCACACTCCACCAAGCTCCCAAGGCCAACGCACCAAACACGACGGTGGCCGCAATCGGCAACCAGGCTGTGCGTCTTGCGGGCTGGGAGACCGACGGAACAGCAGCGGCCGGCAATTCACGACGCGCTCGCATCAACGCTTGCACCGCGCTCGAACAGTCGTGGCAGATCGCCACATGCTCAGCGGCAGCGTCACGAGCAGCACTGTTGAGCTCGCCACACGACAGCGCTACCAACGTCTCGTCATTCAAGTGCGGCCCTGCGGCACGTCTTGTGGCGGTCTGCCAAAGCCGCTTGAGGTCGTCTTCATTCATGGCTGAAGACCTCGCTGCGATAATTCCTGTCTAAGGGCACCCATGGCGCGATACACGATGTTGCGCGCCTTCGGTTCGGTCCATCCCAGAAGATCCGCGATCTCCTGGGTAGTGAAATCCTGCAAGTGCAATCTCACAGCGCGACTGTGTTGATCGTCGAGGCCTTGCAAAAACTCATCGGTCGCGCGAAACACTTCATGCTGTGCCGCGGCGTGCTCTGGCGTCGCTCCCGGGGCCTCCCATTCGCGCGGTGTCTCCTGATCGGCGCCTGACTCGAGCGACTCCTCGCGCCGCGCCGCCACACGTCGACGAGCGTCACAGACCGCCGACGAAACCGCCCTCCACAGGTATGACGCAGGCTGATGGATTTCTCTCTCAGATTCGACCGCACGCCACAAACGAAGCAGGGCCTCTTGCTGCACGTCGTCGGGGTCGACCCCTGTTCCCGGCCGGCACAACCCTCGCAAGGCCGCGCGCAGCACCGGCCGCAACTGCTCGGCCAAGGCGTCGAAACGAGCGGAATGCAGGTTAGAAGACATCGGGGGATTATCACTGCCGGCCGATCAACCGCCCGCTTGAAACGGTTGTGTGCGTGATCAGGGCGCCGCATTTGATAGACTGCCGGCTCCTCTCGCAGCCCCTTTCGGAGCGATCAGACCTTGCCCATTGCGACCCGTATCGAAGTCGGCACCCGGCCGGGGTTCAAAGACAGCCGGGCTGCCAGCATTTCGCGCCAAATCGTTGATTATTTAGGACTTAGCGTCTCGAGTGTGCGCACGCGCGACGTTTATCACGTGGTCCCGGCGCTGGCCGAGCCCGATGCCGGGCGGATTGCCGCGGAGTTCGCAGGGCCAGTCCTGCGGCAGAGCGCTGTTGGGCGGCTCGACGACGGCCGTTTCGATGTCGCCGTCACGGTGGGCTACAAGCCCGGCGTCACCGACCCGGTCGCCAAGAGCGCCAAGATTTGCATCGAAGACCTGCTCGGCCGGCCGCTGGGTGAGGGCAGCGCGGTCTTCAGTTCGCGGGTGGTGTTGATGTCGGGCGTGACCAAACCGCAAGCCGAGCGGATTGCCCGTGAGTTGCTGGCCAACGAAATGATCGAGCGGCTGACGGTTGAAACCGAGAGCGAATGGAATGCACATCCGCCCGACCTCTCGGTGCCGCGCGTCAGCGAAATTCCGCCGCCCGTGGTCGAGACGGTTTCGCTCGATCTTTCCGACGAGGCTTTGATCGAACTCAGTCGCGCACGGTTGTTGGCATTGACGCTCGACGAGATGCACACGATCCAGCGTTTCTATCGCGAGCATGGCGCGTCGACGCAACGCGCGACGCGGGGTCTGCCCGTGTGGCCGACCGATGTCGAGTTGGAATGCCTGGCGCAGACGTGGTCGGAACACTGCAAGCACAAGATCTTCGCGGCCGACGTTCAGTACCGCGCGCCGGGCCAAGCGCCGCAGCAAATACGGTCGTTGTTCAAGACGTTTATCCGCGGCACGACCGAGGCGATCGACGCGGCAATCGTGTCGCGCGAAGGCAAGAGTTGGTTGGTCTCGGTGTTCCACGACAACGCGGGTGTGATTGCGGCAACACCCAAGCACCATCTGGTCTACAAGGTCGAGACGCACAACAGCCCCTCGGCGCTCGATCCGTACGGCGGTGCGATTACCGGCATCGTCGGCGTCAATCGCGATCCATTCGGCACCGGGATTGGCAGTGACCTGCTCACCAATGTGTGGGGCTATTGCTTTGGTCCTGGCGATTGGAAGCAAGAGTTGCCCAAGGGTTTGCTGCACCCGCGTCGAATTCGTGAGGGCGTGCATCGCGGTGTGATCGACGGCGGCAATCAGTCGGGCATCCCGTACGGGCGTGGTTGGGAGTTGTTCGACGAGCGTTTCATCGGCAAGCCGTTGGTGTATTGCGGCACCGTGGGTCGCATGCCGGTGACGGTCGCGGGCAAACCAGCACACCTCAAGGGCGCGCGGGCGGGCGATCGCGTGGTGATGGTGGGTGGGCGGATTGGCAAAGACGGGATTCACGGTGCCACGTTCAGCTCGGCGGAGTTGACCGAGGAATCGCCGGTGCAAGCGGTGCAGATTGGCGATCCGGTCACGCAAAAGATGATGTTCGACTTTTTGCTCGAAGCGCGTGATCTGGGGCTTTACAGCTCGATCACCGACAACGGCGCCGGCGGGTTGTCGTCCAGCGTCGGCGAGATGGCCGGTTCGTGCGGTGGTGCCGAGTTGGAGTTGTCGCGAGCACCTTTGAAGTATCAAGGCTTGGCCGTCTGGGAAGTGTTGTTGTCGGAAGCACAGGAGCGTATGACGGTCGCGGTGCCGCCGGCCAACCTCGATGCGTTCTTGGAGTTGGCGGCGCGACGTGAGGTCGAAGCCACAGACTTGGGCCGGTTTACCGACGATGGTGCGTTCCACGTGATGAATCGTGGCAGGTCGGTGCTGTGGTTACCGTTGTCGTTTCTGCACGATGGTTTGCCGGCCATGCAACTGCAAGCCGAGTTCGTACCGCCCTCGCCGCGCGCGTGGATCGTCAGTAATCCACCGGCCGATGGTGCTGCCGGCGCAGCGCTCGCCGCACAGTTCTTGGCGCGGCCGAATCTGGCCAGCAACGAAACACTCGCGCGCACTTACGACCATGAGGTCAAAGCGCTCACCGTTGTCAAACCGTGGATCGGCGTGAAACGCGATGTCCCCAGCGATGCCTCCGTGTTTCAAATTGCGCATGGCGGTTGGGACGCGTACGCGCTGGCCGAAGGTGTGTTTCCGAGCTACTCCGACGTTGATGCGCACGCGATGGCGCAGGCGGGCGTCGACCTCTCGATACGTCGGTTGCTGGCCGCCGGGGCACGCCTCGACCGCATCGCTGCGCTCGATAATTTCTGCTGGCCCGATCCACTGCCCAGCAGCAGCAATCCCGATGCGCTGCACAAAATGGCGCAGCTGGTACGCGCCTGTTCCGGGTTATCGGAAATTTGCATCGCGTACGGTGTGCCGCTGATTAGCGGCAAGGACTCGATGAAGAACGATGCGGTGATTGGCGGCAAACGCATTAGCATCCCGCCCACACTGCTGATCTCCGCGATTGGTTTGCTCGGCGATGCGCGACGCGCGCTGACACTGCAACCACGCGGCGCCGGCGAAGCGCTGGTGGTTGTCGGCGAGACCAACGATGAGTTGGGCGGCAGCGAGTGGGCAACGGCGCGTGGCGTTGCTGCTACGTCGGTACCACGCTGTCACTCCAAAGACTGGATCGAGCGCTACCGGAAAATTGCTGGCGCCATCGCCGACGGTCTGGTGCACTCGGCGCACGCGCCCGGTCTCGGTGGAATGCTCCCGGCGCTATTTCGCATGGCTCGTAGCGGCGGCGTCGGCTTGACGGCCGATCTTGCGCAACTACCGGGACCTGCGGGGTTGGGTTGGGAAGCGCGGCTGTTCTCAGAATCGTGCGGCCGGATGCTGCTCACCTGCGCGCCTCAACGTTTGGCCGCGCTGGTCGGCGCACTCGACGGCGAACCGCTGCAGGTGATTGGTGAAACCAACGCGTCAGGCCGATTGACGTTGACGTTGGGCGTGCAACGCACACTGGTCGATGCAGATCTCGCGCCGTTGGCGCGCGCGTGGGGCAGTTTGGCATGAACGAGAATCGGTTTGGCAACGTGCGCGTGTTGATCCCCTTCGGCTTTGGTCTGAATTGCGAGGACGAAACCGAACACGCCTTCCGTATGCTGGGAGCACAGGTCGATCGCGTGCATTGGACAGACTTGTTTGCACATCGTCATCCGCAACGGCTCGCCAGCTATCAGGTGTTGGGGTTGATCGGCGGGTTCGCGTACGGCGATCACATTGGAGGCGGCGTTGTGCTCGCCACCCGCGTGCGGGCGCACTTGCTCGACGATCTGCGCGTGTTTCTGCAACAGGGCGGCTTGGTATTGGGAATCTGCAACGGTTTTCAAACCATGACACGTTTAGGGCTGTTGCCAGGGCCGCCAAGCGGCACGCACGACTTCATCGCCACCGCCGATTTGGCCCCCAACGATCGACTCGGCTATCGCGATGCCTGGATTCGAGTCGCTGCCGACGAAAAATCGCCGTGTGTGTGGACCAAGGGTGTGGGCACGCTCGAACTGCCCTCTCGTCATGGTGAGGGGAAGTTCTTGGTGGCCGACGACGCTACGCTCGACCGTCTGGATCAACGCGGTCAACTCGCGTTGCGTTACATCGATGCCGAAGGGTGTACCACCGAAAGCTGGCCCGACAATCCTAACGGCTCGGCGCGCGGCGTGGCGGGTGTGTGCGATATCAGCGGCCGTTGCTTTGGCTTGATGCCACACCCCGACGCGTTTCTGCACTCCTGGCAACATCCCGACTGGCGACAGCGTGAGCAGCCGAGCGACTTGGGCGCGCAGGGCATGTCGATCTTCGAGGCTGGGTTGAAAGCAGCCTCTTGATCTCGCGTCGCACTAGAAACTCTCAACGCAACAACTAGTGGTGGATCACCAACCCTTGTGAGTTGAACGCGGCCCAAACTTCGTCGGCAATCTCACGCCCTAGTGTCTGCCCGTCGAGATCGTCGAACGAGTAGTGGATTCCGCCGTAGATGCGACTCAACCCGGCCTCTTGCGCCGCCGCCGAGAACGACGCGAACTCGCGAGCAACGCCCGGCAGCGCATCGCTGGTCGTCGCGAAAGCAATCTCGTCGGTTCCAAAAAACAGGCTCAACAATTCGGCGGCTGCGCCGCTGAACGTGCTGTGCCCGCTGACGTAGCTGGGAAACGGCGGTGTCGCGATCAACGGCTCCCACGCGGAATCCGGCAGCGTGGCGTCATTGCCGTCGGTGTCTGCCTCACGAATCGCGGCGACAGGCCGCCAGAAGTTGTGCGCGTACTTGGCATCCCAGGCCGCAATCGCGGCATCGGCAAGCGCCACGTTCAGCAACGCGAACAGCGTGGCGTTCTCGCGCGTCGAAAGAGCGCGCGAAATCGAGACGTCATGGGCAATGCGATTCCAATGCCCTGGTGGTGTTGCCGTTCCAGCGCCGTCCGCCCAGAACAGCGCGATCTGCGTCTGCTCGGCCGTGCGCGCGGTACTTGTTTTGGACCCAAGGCTCGCCACTTCGGCAAACGCCACTGCGTAGTCGGTGCTCGTCAACGCCGGTGGGCCGTGAGGACGCAGCGCGTCGCCCGACGGAAGCACGAACGGCGTCACCCCTGGCCACTGCGGCAGCAGCGCTGGCAAGAAACCGGGTGGCGTGGGTCGCCACTCTCCCGGCGCCACGCCAGGCGTGTATGTAACGACAGCATCCCAACCGTCACCGGCCCGGTCGGCAATCACTCGTGCCGCCGTCAACGCGCCGAGGCGAATGGCGCGAGTCTTCGCAATCCCGTCGGGGATCGTCGCGAGCACGCGCTCGAGATCGCGATCACAGCTTTCCTTCTGCGCTGGGAAGAGGGCCACGAGCACGTCATGCGCCGCACTGGACACAGCGGCGGCGCGGGCGAGTTCGGTGCCGTACTCCGATCGAGTCGGGCGAGCGAGGTCCACCAACTGCGATGCCGAGGCGATCGCGAGGTGCACCATCGCCAGACCACTGCTGGCCTTGGGGGGCGCCGTCTTATCGATTCTGATCGACTGCAGCGCGATATCGTTCCAATCCAGGACTGGGTCGGCCAGTGCCATTCCGGTGAGAAGGCAGGCAAGACTCGCAACCCCAAGCAGACGAACGGCAGACCGTCGCACATGGCTCATGAGGACCTCCCCGAAGACATCGACCGAAGTCGATGCAGGGTTTTACGCCTGTCCTCGGTGTTTGGCAATAGCACCAGGTCCGGCGCGCTCGCGGCAACCGCTGGCGCTAGGACGACAATCGCCGTGACGGTCCGTAGGGCAAGAGATCCTGCACGATTCCATGGCGTTGGTTGTCCTGCATCTTTCGCCAGAACTCGGGCCTGAGCAGATCGCCATGCTCGGCGACAAATTGCTCGCGCAGCGCAGGAGTAAGTCCGAGAAACGGCAGGAATTCTTCGGGAAATACGTCGTCGGGTCCGACGTGAAACCACGGCTCGGCCGCCAATTCATCTTCGTCATGGCGGGCTTTCGGCAGCTCACGAAACTTGCATTCGCCCAGCAGGCACAGTTCGTCGTAGTCGTAGAACACCACGCGCCCATGCCGGGTGACGCCGAAGTTTTTCATGAGCAAATCACCCGGAAAAATATTGGATGCTGCCAAGTCTCGCAGCGCTCGCCCGTAATCACTCACCGCTTCCGCGGCGCAAACCGGCGACTCGTTGCGAATGTAAAGATCGAGCGGGGTCATCTTTCGTTCTGCATAGAGGTGGCTAATGATCACGCTGTCGTCGTTGACGACGACGCTCTTGCGCGCCACCGTCTGCAATTCCTGCAGCAGTTTCTCGCCGAACTGGCGCCGCTCGAACCGCAGATTCTCGAACTCCTGAGCGTCCACCAGCCGTCCCGCGCGATCGTGCTTGAAGACCAGCTGGTACTTGGCCATCACCTCTCGCCTCGTCGTGGTCTTGGGCTGGCCAAACGAATCGCGGATTACCTTGAAGACCAAATCCAAGGATGGAATGGTGAACACGATCATGACCAGCCCAGGAATACCTGGTGCATGCACGAACTGCTCCTCGGTGTGCGCCAAGTAATCCAGTAGTTCGCGGTACAAGAGCGTCTTGCCGTGCTTGTTGTGGCCCAGCGCAATGTACAGCGCGCTGGGACGCTTCTTGGGCATGAGCGTGTTGAGAAACGACGTCAACGCCGCCGGCCGGGTGGCATCGACAAAAAAGTACGAGCGCGCGTAACTGAAGACGATGCTCAACTCTTCTTCGGTGAGCAGCACAGCGTCGAGCCTGACGCGGCCACTCGGATTGAGCAGTGCCAACGCCATCGGGTGACTGCCCGTAGACGTATGCACCCTCCCCAGTAAGTACGCTTCTTTGTTGCGATAGAAGACGACGCGAACCGCCTCGATGCTCTCGACGGCAGCACCGGCGCAATGCGATTCGATCACTCGCGCGGCCCGTGACGTATCGCCCGTAAGGTCCGCATAGCCGACGCTGAACTCGTGGCGCTTCAAGAGCCGCCGCAACGCGGATTCGATCGTCGGTGTGCACGGGTAAGACTCCGTGACGTCCGGAGCCGACTCGTCAGATTCGGGGGCGACAATCCCTGCGGCCAGAAACTCCAAATCCTCGTCGACACCGACGGTTGTGAACACACGGCGGGTGATCGAGTTGAAGAATGTCTCCGCAAGCTCCCAGTCGGTGCGCCCTCGGACCCAGCTAATGTAGGCGGTCTTCATCGCCGTCCACGTCGACCGATCGCGCGCCTGCTCATCCAAACACGCGTTGAGACGTTCGACGGTACCCACCACCAAGCTGGCATAGACGTCGAGGCGATCGGCGGAGTCCTTGAGCGCCCCGAGCCAGTCACGCGCCTCGAAACACAAACGCGCATTGAGCGTGTAGCGATGAAACTCCTTGATGTATACCAAGAACGCTTCTTCAATGATCGCCGCAGCGCGATCCGCCGCAGTTTCAACGGGCGGAGCGCCATTGTTCATGGGTGATCCGGATCATGAAACTGCGCGTCCTCGGTCGAGCCCACCAGCGCCTTCGTCGATGCGTGACCACCGGAAATCACTTCGGTGACCAGATCGAAATAGCCGGTACCGACCTCACGCTGATGGCGTGTCGCCGTGTAACCGTTACTCTCGGCGGCGAACTCGGCTTCTTGCAACTGTGTGTACGCAGTCATCCCACGCTCACGGTAGTCTGCCGCCAAACTGAAGGTCGCCATGTTGAGCGAGTGAAATCCAGCCAGCGTGACGAACTGGAACTTGTAGCCCATGGTGCCGAGTTCGGCTTGAAACTTGGCGATCGTGGCGTCGTCGAGGTTTTTCTTCCAGTTGAAGCTCGGCGAGCAGTTGTAGGCCAGCATCTTGTCCGGGAACTTGGCGTGCACCGCATCGGCGAATCGTCGTGCTTGGTTGAGGTCGGGGGTCGAGGTCTCGCACCAGATCAGGTCGGC
The DNA here is from genome assembly GCA_031395565.1 of Acidobacteriota bacterium. Lineage (GTDB taxonomy): Bacteria > Acidobacteriota > Polarisedimenticolia > J045 > J045 > JANNUT01. The sequence continues at coordinate 95,483 of JANNUT010000070.1, forward strand.
GTAGGGCGCATACGCCAGTGCGCGGGCAATGGCGCACTGCAAGCCGCCCTTGAGTTTCCAAAAGCCTTCCGGTGTGCGCTCGCGAATGATAAACGGCTCATCGTTGGGGTCCACATCGGAAAGCAGTAGCTGCGCCGAGTCCGCATCGGTGCGCGCGATCAACAGCGTTGGCACGCCCATGACATCGGCGGCCAAACGCGCCGCGATCAGCGTGCGAATGAACTGACTGGTGGGAACCAGCACCTTGCCGCCCATGTGACCGCACTTCTTCTCGGAGGCGAGCTGATCCTCGAAGTGCACGCCGGCAGCACCCGCTTCGATCATCGACTTCATCAGTTCGAAGACGTTGAGCGGACCGCCGAAGCCGGCTTCGGCGTCGGCGACGATCGGCGCGAACCAGTAATGACCGGTCTTGCCTTCCGCACGCTCGATTTGATCGGCGCGTTGCAGCGCGCGATTGAGCCGGCGTACCAAGACAGGGGCGCTATCGGCCGGATAGAGGCTTTGATCGGGGTAAGTGTGGCCCGATGTATTCGCATCGGCGGCAACCTGCCAGCCCGAGAGGTAGAGCGCCTCGAGTCCGGCGCGCACCATTTGCACCGCTTGATTGCCGGTCAGCGCACCGAGCGCGGGAACATGCGGACGCTGTTTCAGCAGCTGCCAAAGACGATGCGCCCCCATGCGTGCCAGCGTGTGCTCAATCTGCACGGTGCCCTGAAGTGATTCGACCTGAGTACGGGTATAGGGCCGCACGATGCCGTCCCAGCGGCGAGGGTCGGGATGTTGGGGGATGAAGGTGTCGTTCACGGCGTGGTTGCCTCTTTGAGCCGCAGGTGTGACTGCGGCGACATGGCCCGCTTATTCGATCAACAGATCGTACGCGGGCAGTGTGAGAAACTCCTCGAACTCGGAAGCGGTGCTCAAGCGCGCGAACAAATCGCGCGCTGTTTCGAACTTGCCAGCCAGAAAACGTGCTTCCCCGACCTCGCGTCGAATGCGCGCCAACTCGTCGTCGAGGATGCGATTGAAGAATGCCGGTGTCATGGCGGTGCCGTTGGACAGTAAGGCGCCGTGACTGAGCCACTGCCACACCTGCGCGCGTGAAATCTCGGCTGTCGCCGCATCTTCCATCAAGTTGTACAGCGGCACGCACCCGAAGCCGCGCAGCCAGGCTTCCAGATACTGCACCGAGACTCGAATGCTGTGGCGAAGGCCGTCTTCGGTTCGTGTGCCCTGCGGAATCGCCAGCAGGTCTTGCGCGCTGATATGGACATCCTCGCGCTTGTTGGAAATTTGGTTGGGCGTCTTCATCGACTCATCGAAGATCGCCTTCGCCAGCGGCACGAGTCCGGGATGCGCGACCCAAGTCCCATCGTGGCCGTCGGCTACCTCGCGACGTTTATCGGCGCTCACCTTTTCCAGTGCAGCCGCGTTGGCCTCGGGGTCGTCTTTGATCGGGATCTGCGCTGCCATGCCGCCGATCGCATGCACGTTGCGACGATGACAGGTGCGAATCAAGAGTTGCACATAGGCACGCAAGAATCCCCGATCCATCGTGATCTGCGAGCGATCTGGCAAGATGGCGTTGCGGTCACGCCGCTGTTTCTTGATGAAGCTGAAGATGTAGTCCCAGCGTCCGCAGTTGAGGCCTGCCGAATGCTCGCGCAGTTCGTAGAGAATCTCGTCCATCTCGAAGGCAGCCGGCAGCGTCTCGATCAGGACCGTCGCCTTGATCGCCCCGCGCGGCAGTCCGAGCTGCTCTTGCGCGTAGACGAACACGTCGTTCCACAGCCGCGCTTCGAGATGACTCTCCAGCTTGGGCAGATAGAAGTAAGGACCGCTTCCCCGCTCGAGCAGCTCTTTCGCGTTGTGAAATGCGAACAAGCCGAAGTCCATCAGCGATGCCGAGACTTGCTGTCCATCCACAGAAATGTGTTTATCGACGAGGTGCCAGCCGCGCGGCCTGACCATCAGCACTGCAGGGGCGGCGCTCAGTTGATACGACTTGCCGGTCTCGGGCGCGGAGTAGCGGATCGTGCGCCGGACCGCCTCGAACAGATTGACTTGACCCTGGATCACGTTTTCCAGCGTCGGCGCGTTGGAGTCCTCGAAGTCGGCCATGAAGACGTTCGCGCCGGAATTGAGCGCGTTGATGATCATCTTGCGTTCGACTGGTCCAGTAATTTCAACGCGCCGGTCGATCAGGTCGGCAGGCAGCGGCGCCACGGTCCACTGACCGGTGCGCACCGCAGCGGTCTCGGCAAGAAAACCTGGTCGCCAGCCAGAGTCCCACTCCCGTTGGAGCGCGGTGCGTCTTGCCAGCAACTCCGCACGTCGCGAACCGAAGCGACGAAAGAGATCGGCCACGAACGAGAGCGCCGGGGCAGAAAGCACACCTTCGGCACCGGCCGGGAACGAACCGATGAGCGTCACCCCCTGGGGGAGCCCACGACGGATCGGACTTTCAACCCCTCCCTGTTCCGCCTCGCCCACCCGCCACCTCCGGTCGTTCTAACGTAGGCATGTTGACCCAAAAAGAGCGCCACAACAGCTACTTGTCGCGGCGATCTGCCCGGTATTGACCTTGGTTAGATTCGTCTCGTCGGGGCAAGTATCACCACCGGCAGATCGAACGCCAGCATCGATGGCGCCACCGAGAGGCTCGACGGTGCCGCAACGCTCGACACGCCGAGCACGCACAAAATGTTGAACGTGTTGCTGCCAATCACGGTGCCGACCGCACTGTCGCGATGACCGCGAATGCTGGCCATGACCGACGTGGCCACCTCCGGCATTGAGGTACCTGCTGCAACGATCGTCAGCCCGATCACCAACTCGCTCACACCAAACGCCTTCGCGAACACGATCGCCGAGTCGACCAAGACGTCGGCGCCCCGCACAAGCAGCACCAGACCGGCCAGGAACGTGAGAACGGTCATGCCTTGTTACTTCCCGTTGGTTCGGGTCGCCGATCGCCACCAGCTGTCGGTCAGTTGCCGAAAGAGGTGCCAGGATAGCCGATTCGTGACCAGGTCGAGGCAACGCTGGCCGGGTCTATGGCCTGGAAACAAGAACGCTGGTCGAACCGATGTTGGCTCGACCAGCGTTCGCCAAGAGTGCTCGCCGCGCGACGAAGCCTGTGAGCGCGCTCAGGGGCAGGTCGCGGACGCGGCGAGAATGCCGCTGTCCCGCGATCCCTCCTGACCGACCGTGCCGGAATCGTAGCTGCCGTTATCGCAACCAACGCTCCGGACCAGATAGAAGAAGCCGCCAGCGGCTGCCGGGACGCTTGTATCGTCGATCGTGTTGGCGGCGAGATTGTTGGCCAAGCAGTCGTTGGTCGCGGCTGCGAAACTGCCTTGTGTCGCGGCGAGCGTCTCGAGCGATCCGCGCACAACGTCGGAGGCGGTCGCTCGTGCACCAAGACCCCAGGACAGCCGCGACACATTGCCCGGGAGTGCTGTGACTTGAAGCGCTGTTGTGAGGCCCGGCGTACAGCCGATCGCAAAACTCGTGATCTGGTAGTTGTCGATCCGCGTGGGCGACATGTCCTGCGGCGCAGGGTTGGAATAGACGCCTGCCGCAATCACCTTCGACAGCTCTGTCGAGGATAGTGTTCGAGCACCTGCGCTGTTGGGGACCAGGCGTGCATCGCCATTCGCCGCATTGGGGTCGACGATCAAGGGCACGAAGGCGAATGTGCTGTTGATCGGCACGGGTGACATGACCGCATGAGTCACTGCTTGCGTGGAGTTGCCGGGCACCGGTGTTTGATAGGCAAACCACGCCCCCGAGCTGAGCTGGAAGGCGAATTGCAGCGCCGGCCCGGGATTCGTAGCGTCTCCATTCGAGTAGTCGAAAGACACCGAAGCCCCATTCAGATCGATACTCGACGCGTTGTTGGCGCTCAAGAACTTGTTTGTGAAGATCAACGCGTCGCCTCGTCCCAAATTAGCCGGCTCGTTGGGCAGGAAGTCGTTCTCGATAAACAAGTGCGCGGAGTTGAACTGCGATCCAAGGTCGTTGATTGCGCTGAGCTTGATCACATTGGCAGCGTCGTTCAGGCAGAAGTCCGTCGAAACCGCCGAGAGGTTGCTGGTGCCACTCTCGTTGTGCCACGACGCCGCGCAGGGCGGCGCCGATTCACTGTAGCCATCGAACGTCTCGTTGAAACTCAGAGAGAATGTCTCGGGCGTGTAGACCTCGGTTCGCTTGGTAAACAGTCCCGACGCGCCATCCACACCGCCGGTCACCAGCACCTCGCCATTGCTGAGCACGGTACCGAGATGACCATCGCGGGCAACTAACATGCTGCCGGTATGCGACCACGTGCCTGCTACCGGATCGAATAACTCGCAACGTGGAATATCAACGTATTGGTGCCCTTGCACCTTTTGGCCGCCGATGACCAGCGCGCGCCCGTTATTGAGCGCGAGCTGCACGTGATACTGGCGCGCGTCGAACATGTCAGGGACGAATGTCCACAGTGCATTCGCGGCATCACCTGTTTCCGAGGCGGCGATGATGGCGCCGTTGAGGTCGAGACCACCGGCAATCAGCACCTGTCCCGTCGAAAGCAACGCCGCGGCCTGCGCCGAGCGGCCGGCGTTGAGCCAGCCACCGTCGGACCACAGGCCCGTGGCGGGATCGTAGATCTCTGTCGTATCCCACGTGACGCTATCGCCGCTCACCACCATCACGCGGCCGTCTTGCAGCAGCGTGGCGGTATGCCCGGCGCGGGTCATGGCCAGGCTGCCGGTCGGCGACCAGCTGTTTGTCGTCGGATCGAAGAGTTCCGCCGATGTTGTTCCCGAACCGCAGCCCACGAGATCGCAGCCGCCCACGACGAGCACCTTGCCGTTGTTGAGTCGCGTGGCTGTGAAGAAGTATCGGCCCGTGGACATCGATGGGGCTGGCGAGAACGTTCGCGTCGTTGGATTGAACAGCTCCGCCGAGGATAGGAGCACGCCCGCGACACCATCGATCCCGCCGAGCACCAGTACTCGCCCATCAAGCAATGCAACGGCTACGTGACTGTATCTGGGGCGGCTCATGACACCTGCTGCTGTCCACGCACCCGTTGCCTCGTCGTAGATCTCGGCGCTCGCAAGAAATGTCGTCTTGTATCCGTGAGGCACCGGCTCTTGGCTTTGGCCGCCGATGGCGACTGCCTTGTTACCGGCCAGCGCGGTGAGCGTGAATTCGTAGCGCACCTTGCTCATTGGACCGGTCTCGGTCCATGTGCCGGGACCTGCTGCCAGCAGCGTGCTCGTGGCGAGGAAACAAGCGAGCACGATGCCGATGACCAAGTGCAGCATGCGTCTCTTATGGGTAGTGGTCGTGTTCATGATGCCTGCTCCTTGCGCCTGTGAACGCTAGGCGATGCGTGGCTGATGCAAACACACAGAGATGAACCTGAACTCTTGATGGGATTAAGAACTCGACAGAAACCGCGGCGTTTCGCTTAAGCCGTACAGCGAGTCATGTAGCGCGAGTAGATTCCGCTGGCTGAGCGTTCGCGCAGAATGAGCTAGGTTTGGTGCGCGCCTCTTCGGAAGCGACCGCACGCTCGCTACTCACGACATTTTGTGCACTTCTTGCAGACTACGTGGCGAAGGTGACCACGCGGCGATCGTGCAACTTTCTGGCTCGATTACTTGTCTTCTCCGCTATCGATGTATCCCAGCGAGCGCAACCGCTCGATCAGCTCGGGATCCTCGGGATCGGTGACCTTCTTCGCAGCGGCAAAGCGCGGCCACGCCGTGACCCATTGCTCCCACACCTTCGTCAAGCGCGTCAGTGTCGTAACTTCGGTGCTGGCGAGATTGCGTCGCTCACTGGGATCGGCCGCGACGTCGAACAACTCGATGGTCGAACGTGGGCTGAAGCGGCGATAGAGCTTGTAGCGGCCGGAACGCACCGAGCCATGATCGAGCGTGTCGCGATTGAGCTCGAGGATTACAGAAGACGCCGGCGATGCAGCGTTCAACAGGCTGGGGCGTGAGAGGCGCGGCGGGCGTGGCAAGCCAACCAGGTCGACCAGTGTCCCGTAAAGATCAGCGTTGCTGACCGGCGCCGCGACACGTCGCCCGGTCTTCGCATGGGGAGTGCGGATCACCAGCGGCACGCGTGTTTCGGCTTCGTACAGCGACTGGCCGTGACCGATCCATCCGTGGTCCATGATCGCTTCGCCATGGTCGGAGGTGATTGCAATCACAGCGCCGGAGCTGATCGGCAAGTCTTGAAACAATTGGCGCAGCTCGGCGTCGACGGAGGCGATCTCGCTGTCGTACAACGCGAGGAGCGCTTGCTTCATGCGCGAACGATCGCTCGATTCGCGCGCCGCCTTGAGCAACTCTTTTTGCTCGGCGCCGTTGAACGTGCGCCATGACTCCGCGCCTGCTCCGGCCTGCTCGATCCACGGCGGGTGCGCCAGGTAGGGGTTGTGCGGATCGAAGTAGTGCACCCAAAGCAGCACCGGCTTTCCCGGCGTGCGCGCCGCGAACAACTCACGCACGGCGATGCCAATCTCATGCGCGCTCTGCCACGGCAGCTCGCGAAACGTCTTGAAGCCTTGAGCGAATCCTGTTCGTTTGGCCAGGTGTGCGTTGCTCGACACGCCGATCGTTTCGTAACCTGCGGCTTGGAATGTCTCGGCGAGTGTCGTGAAGCTGTCGTCGAGCAACTCTTGGTTGAATGCCTGGCCGTCGCGGATCGTGCCTTTGATGACGCCATGAGCGCGAGGCGGCAACCCTGTAAACAGCGAAGCCATCGATGGGGGCGTCCAGGAAGAGGTGCCATATGCGGCGTCGAATACGACGGCACTCTTGGCGAACTCTTCGAGGAACGGTGTGGTGGGGCGCGGCGATCCGTAGAGCGAGCATCGATCCGCGCGCAACGTGTCGATGCTAATCAACAGGACATCAGGCAATGGGCGCTTGGGCGCAGGCGCCGCGCCCAGCACAAGACAGACAACCAAGAGCAGCGACGTCCATTGCCAGGCCTGTTTCATCTCAGACGGATGTTCACCGACCGAGCTTCCGTGCGCAACAGCCAATGCAGTCTTTCACTACCTGCCCAGAGACGGGAGCCTTCTTGGGAAGCGAAACCGCCGGACGCTCGAGCCGTGAGACGAGCAACGATCGACCCGACATTCCTGCAGAACGCTTCCTGTGATCGAAGGACTTTGGTTACGCTCGTGGGGCACACGGATCACGCCCGGCGATCGCCGATCCAAGAGCGCCTGAAAATCCGGGTGCGCTGGGCCGCGCGAACCAAGGCGCGACGCAATCTCTCGGTGGCCTTGCCCACGACTGGGAGGACTTCGGCGTCATAGTCTTCAACCGTGTGAGGTTTCTGACCGCGCACGGTCACCTCGATACGGCAGTGCTTGTCGACGCCGCCGCGCGGTCCGTTGATGTCGGTGAGTCTTACGCAGACCTTGGTGGCGCGCTCGGCGAACCGGCCTAGCGACCAACGGATGCGCTCCTCGATCTTGCTGCGAAGGATGGGGTGGAGAACCAGTTGATGAGTTCTAATCTCGAGGGTCATATCGGCCTCCTGTCAGCGCCTGAGTGAGGGTCTGTTGGCGTTGACAGAACGAACCTTACGGTTTTTCATGGATCGAGAAAAAGAGATAGCGTGCCGTTTTTGGATCGATCCTCTCTATGTATGCTCCACCAAGACATCCCGCTCTCAGCGAGGCCCATGACGATGGACTGGATCAATTACCACCACTTGAAACTCTTTTGGATGGTGGCAAGGGAAGGTAGCGTCACACGCGCGAGTCAGCGGCTTCGCTTGGCTCAGCCCACCGTGTCGGCGCAATTGCGCACCTTCGAACGCTATCTCGGCGAGACATTGCTCGAGAAACGCGGTCGCAACTTGGTGCTCACCGAGGTCGGGCGCAACGTGCTGCAGTATGCCGAGGAGATTTTCGCGCTGGGGCAAGAGCTGCGGGAGAGCGTTAAAGGGCGCACAAGTCCGCAAGCGGTGTCGCTAGGGGTAGGCATCACCGATGCTGTGCCCAAGCTGGTTGCCTATCGTCTGCTCGAACCGGCACTGTCGCAGACTCAGGAATTGCGCCTGGAGTGTCGCGAGGGCCGGCACGACCAGTTGTTGGCGGCGCTGTCCGTGCATGAGTTGGACATGGTTCTCTCCGATGCACCGCTACCGGCCGGCTCCGGTTTCCGCGCCTATAGCCACTTGCTGGGCGAATGCAGCATGACGGTATTTGGCAGCGCCGAGCTCGCTCGCCGCTACAAGCGCTCCTTTCCGCAGTCGCTGAACGGCGCGCCGATGTTGGTTCCATTGGCGAACAGTCCGCTGCGCCGGTCACTCGGCTTTTGGCTGGAAGATGCCGGGATTCAACCCAAGATCGTGGGCGAATTCGAGGACAGTGCGCTGCTCAAGACATTCGGACGACAGGGCGTGGGGCTGTTCGTCGCGCCGAGCATCATTGCCCGCGAGATCGAGGCGATGTACCAGGTGAAATCGATTGGCCCGATTGCTACCGTAACGGAACGTTTCTATGTGATCTCGCCAGAGCGGCGTATCAAGCACCCCGGCGTCGTGGCCATCACACAGGCGGCGCGACAAGATCTGTTCTCATGAAGCCTCCTTTCGCTAGCCCCGCTTTCTTGGACGATCTTCTGCGATGACACAAATACTCTCGCTCGCGGCCTCCAATTTGCTCACGCCAATGGTGCTGTTCTTTGCACTCGGGCTCGTGGCCGGTCGCTTGAAGTCCGACCTCAACATTCCCGAAGCGGTCAGCAAGGGGATGTCCTTGTACCTAATGCTCGCGATCGGTTTTCGCGGAGGCGTCGAGCTCAGTCACGAGGCGATCTCAGGCCGCATCGTAATCGCACTATTGGCGGCCGTGTTGATCAGTTTCACACTTCCCTTTCTCGCCTCCGGCCTCTTGCGTCTGCTCACCAAGCTCGCATTGCCGGATCGCGCCGCCATCGCCGCACACTACGGGTCGGTCAGCGTGGTCACGTTCGTCACCGCCAGCGCGTTGCTGGTGCAGCGCGAGGTTACCTACGAGCCGTACCTGGTGGCGATGATGGCGCTGATGGAAACACCGGCGATCGTCTCAGGACTCTTGATCGTCCGCGGTGGGTCGCAACGAATGTCGAAAGAACTCATGCACGAGGTGTTTCTGTCGGGCAGCATCGTGCTGCTGTTGGGCAGCTTCGCGATTGGATGGATCACCGGCGGTGCGGGCCAGGCAGCGATTGCGCCGTTTGTCGAACAACCGTTCAAAGGGATCTTGTGTCTGTTCTTACTCGATATGGGCCTGTTGACGGCGCGCCGCTTGCCCAAGCTCTCGCAGGTGGGGCCAATGCTGATCGCGTTCGGCGTCGTGATGCCACTGATCGGTGCGTCGATCGGGCTGATCGCGGCGGCTTTGCTTGGACTCTCGCCGGGTGGCGCGTGCCTGATGGCAGTGCTGGCCGGCAGTGCTTCTTACATTGTGGTTCCGGCGGCAATGCGAACTGCCATCCCCGAAGCCAATCCCGCACTTTACGTTGGGCTCTCGTTGGGCGTGACGTTCCCCTTCAATCTGCTGGTGGGCATTCCGCTGTATTACGCCATTGCGACTTGGATCGCGGGCTGAGGCAACGATGCAACTACACTCCAAGAAGAAGGTCGAGATCGTGGTCGAAGCCGCCTGCGCCAAGCGCTTGATCGAAATGATCGAAGCAGCCGGCGCGTCCGGCTACACCGTGGTCCCCCAAGTTGCTGGTAAGGGTGTGCGCGGCGTGCGCGACGAGGCGCACGTTTCGGATGTGTATCGCAACGTCATGATTGTCGTCGTCGCGCAGCCGGAGGTCGCGATGCGAATTGTCGAACGATCGCAGCCGCTGCTCGAAAACTACGCCGGCTGCGTTTGGGTCACGGACGTGCAGGTCGTACGCGACGCCCACTTCTGAGTTGATGCGCCTCGCAAGTCTCGTTTCGTTCGCAGAAAAAAGAAGGGCGTGAGGTTTTCTCTCACGCCCCGGGTCGACTGTCGGAAACGATTGCTGTGGGTTACGGGCAGGGAGGGCTGACCGTACGCGGTGTTCCGTTGCTGCGCTTGCCGAGTCCCTTCTCGACGCCGGCGCTGGTGTAGCTCACCAGGAAGGTAAAGCCTTTCCCGGCGGGCGACGGCAGTTGTGTTTCGACAAACTGTGTATCGGTGAGGTTTGGATCGCGCGAGTTTTGACACGTGCCGTAGGTGGTCGCCAAGGTCGCCGGATCGCCGCGATAGATGTTGTAGCGCGTGGCACCGGCGATCGAATTCCAGGTCAGCGTGGTCTTGTTGCTCCACAACAGGTTGCATTCCGGGTCACCACCACCACCGCAGGTGACATTGAGTGGTGTGGCGGGGTTGAAGGTGGAGCTGTTGCCCACGGCGTCGGTGTAACCGGTGGTCGCAAACCAATTGCCTGGGGCGCTGTAGCGTGGCACCACGAAGGTGCAACTCATCGATCCGTTCTGCCGGGTGCCGCCGGAGAGGGCTGTGGCGGTGCAACCTTGGGTTTGGTTGACCGGCGGGAACACTGTGTTGTCGCTGAAGTCAAAATCACACGATGAGTTGCTGACGCCAGCGGGTGAATCAGTAAACCCGAAGCTGCAAGTAATGGTGGTGGGGCCGGTGCCGGCTGTGGCCGTCTTAGGGTTGAAGTCGAAGCTGGTTTGATTGGGACCGGTAATGTCTTCTGGACTCGATGTCACCGCAAGGTTCACAGGCAGCCCTTTGGCTTGCAGTGCCGCCGTATCGAAGATCGCTGCATTACCCACGGCGTCGCCAACAAAAACAGTGGCAGTCCAGGTGCCCGCATCGGCGTACTGAGGAATGGTAAGCACGCACTCGAACACGCCGTTCTGCCTCGTTCCCGACTTGAGCGTGGTGGTGGTGCAGCCTTGCACCTGTTCACTGCTCACTGTCGGCGCAGAGAAGAAGCAACTCGCCGTGCTAGTACCTGACTTGGCATCGGTGAGCGTCATCGTGCATGTCACCGTTTTCGCTCCCGTCGATACGGTCACGGCGTTGGGCGTGAAGCTCAGCGCCGTAATGTTGGGCGCAATGATGTCGGGGTCGGAGGTCACGGTTAGGTTTGTGGGGAAGCCGAGGACGAGCAGATCGAACTCAGTCCAGGTCTTGGTGTTGGTGACGTTGTCGGTTGCCGAGACCTGCGCCTTCCAGATACCGGCGTTGGAGAATTTGGGTAACGACACCGCACAGCTGTAGACCCCCGCGGCGCCCGTGGTGGTACTGCAGCTATGCGACTGGAGCGTGCTCGACACGAGGTCGAAGAGCTGGAACGAACATGTCGCTTCAGCCACACCTGCCGGCGCGTCGCTGAGCGTCATGTTGCACGTGACGTTTTGCGCGGCGCTTGTTGTGTTGACGCTGGTGGGGGTGAAGTTGAACGCCGTCAGGTTGGGGGCTGCGGTGTCGCATTGCGCCTGGACCGGACGGGGCGAAGCAAGAACGATTAGGGTGAACAGGATTGGAGCCACAAGTCCGCGAACGATTGGTTTCTTCATTGGGGGCCTCGGCGGAAGAGTACGACGACCGAGGATCGTATGCATGTCGCATGATTGGGTGATAGACATTGGCTTGCTCCGGGATAACTTAGAGTTAATTGGCATGACCGTGCGTCCTAGGGGCGGCAGCGAGTTCCTCTCCGTAAGACACCATTCGCGCGCGAAACCCGCCATATCAGCCGACCGCATCGAGGAGTTGTGCCTTGGCCACGGGTGCTGCACTCGGGATTGGCAAGGACGACGCTGAGGCGCCGGTGCCGCGGGCTGACCCTCGGGATGGATCGGTGGCAGAGCAGGCCTGCTGCCATGAGCGGTGCGCCGGTACCTGTGTACGTCACAATCCTGGTTCGATTCAGGATCGAGGCCGAGCAGTCGCAGTAACGGTTTGAGCCAGTTAAGGGCCGCCGCGATGCGGCGATGAATGGCTCACCTTGGTTTCGTGTTGTCGCGGTCAGTTGCGTCAATGCGTCGCTCGTTGCGATACCACACTCCGTTACGTGCCGGTCCCAATCGCCACATGCGCTCGACAGGCGTATCGCCGATGACCTGCATGTATCCACCGTGTTGACCATGCCGATGATGCGTCGGGCACAGTGCATCGCCGTTATCGTAGTGATCGCTGCCGCCGCGTGATCTGTATTGGCGATGGTGCCATTCGACGCGCCGGCTGGTGCAGCCGGGTGCCTCGCATCGGTGTCGTGCGCGCACAAACACCTCGGAATGCGAGGCCGAGCGCTTCTCGGCCTGGTCGTATTGCGCACAAAACTCCTCGAGCATTGCCAAGAGACCAACCCACGGGGGCAGCCGGCGGCACCCGGTGGAAAACGCCCGGGCAGCACGCCACGACGGCGGGTCGTCGTCGTTGATCGGTTGCGACCAATCGCAGGCGGCGGCATCGAGCGCGAGGTATCTGCATCGAGTCTCGATGCAGGCGCCGAAGTCGCGGGCCAGTTCTATCGGCAAGCGCCAGCGGAGCACGCTGCCCGCGATCGGGATCAACGGCGCGTTGCTGCACGCCGCGTGCCCGGCGCGTTGCACGGCCACTGCGGTGTCACCGGGCGCGCAGCGGAGCGACGCGAGCCACGCCTCATCGGTCATTGGCGCGGGTGCGCCGACTCGTCCTTCGACGCTCGCCGCAAACAACAACGCGCGCTTCTCATCGCGCAAGCGTTTGACGGTGCACTCCTTTAGATGCGCCACCCACTCGTTCTCACTTGACGCATCGACATACCCCGCGCCCAAGATCTGCACCGCCAGCAATACCTTCTCGAGCCCGATCGCGCCGGTCACATAGGCGCGCTGCACCCGCGGACGTCTGGCTAGCGATCGCGACACACGCGCGCGATCCTCGATGCTCGTGCGCGACAACCCCAGACGATTCTCGGCGTAGGCGCCAATACTCGAGAAACCGAGTTCGCGCACCAAGCCGCTGGCACTCATTTCAACCAACAGCGACGCGAGATGGCGCTCCATTAGATCGGCAGCAGTGACGAACCATTGCAGCTGCCCCAGCACGTCGCGCTCGGATCCCACACCGGCGCGCTCAATCGTCTCGTCGAGTTTCTGAAGTAACTCACGCGCCACCACCAACGCTGGAAGCTCGTTCCCCAACGGAATCTCCACCACATCGACGCGCGGTTCCGCCGTACGCAGCCACTCTTGGAAAACGTCCGGCGGCTGGTCGCTGGAAAAGTCCTCGGCGACCAGCGCTTCAATGAACGACGTCACCGTCGCATCACCGCCTTCCAACCTGCGATACAAATCGAGCGCGCTGTCGAACGCCGCGCGCACCGACGGCGGCGCTGAGAAACCCCACAACACACCTGGCACCTCAGCGATATCGTCGCTACTCGGCGCAACAGCCTCGACCTCGCCATCACCACCAATCACCGCCGCGCGCAACTCATCCACCGTGAGCCTGCGAGCGCGCTCTACCCACGAAGCCAGCGTCTCCACCGAAGCGACGCGCGCCACCAGCAGCGCCTTGCTCATTCCGATCGGCGCGCCCCCATCCTCACCCGTCACCGCACCACGCAACCCCGGCAGCCTGACCACCGCGCGATGCAACGCCGCATGCAGCCGCAACCACTTGCTGCTGCGCTCCAATTCTTCCCGCGTGAAGTCGTGCACCGACGAATACCCACACCCACGCCACAACTCCCCATCGATCACCGCCGCCGCGACCTTCGCCAACGGCAACAACACGCGCACTGTTTCGCACGCCAATCGACACGCCACCTGATCGGCTTGCACAGCAGCGAGCCACAAACTGCCAGTTGACGTTGTTGTTGAACCAAGTGATGAACGCGACAAGCTGCTTCCTTGAGGTGCAGCAAATGTACAAGGAAGACGCGCGAACAACAATCGAAAGTGCGCATGTTGATAGAAATATTTTGCGCACCCGCAACCTATTTCGGGGACGGTATACCTAATTCAACCAGAGTCGCAGAGTTCGAATCCGCAGGCTTCGCAGTTGCGCGAGCGGCAACCGTCGTCCGCGCCATCGTGTCGAATCACTCCACATCAGCGCTACTTGAAGTCGTAGACTTCTCGCGAGCGAGGAGATCGAAACAAGGGGCTAGAGGTCACGCCGCAGTCATGTGAGTTCTACGGGGGCCAACATGTACTGTCCAAATCCTGAGTGTCCCGACGCTGATCCAAAACTCAATCCACCGGAGTACGTTGCCGGAATCGAAGTCTGCGCGAAGTGCCATTCCCGCTTGGTCGCGCAACGTCCCTGGGAACCCGGCGTGCCGGAACCGCGTGGCCACTGGCACGACTTTGTTACCGTCGCCAGCTTCATCAATCGCTTGCAAGCGCATCTGGTTTGCGGCGGGCTAAGGTGGCGCGGAATCGACGCCGTCGTGATGGACGAGAACCTCATCTCAACGTACTGGCAGTACGCGATTGCGATTGGTAGTGTGAAGGTCCGGGTGCCTGTCGAAGACGCCGCAGATGCGCAAGCCGCGCTCGCCGAAGATTGGTCACTCCAAGCTGGCGATGTCGAATACTCCGACGACGAGAGCTGCTACCCGCCATGTCCTCGGTGCTCGAGTTATCGCATCCACCATCACCAGGTGTCGTGGCTGAGTCTCTTTCCGGCATTCTTCCTGAGCGGGATGCTGCTGCCGCTGCCGAGCAACCTCCTGATCTGCGAATCGTGCGGGAAGAAGTGGCGGGCCAAACATCTCTAACGCTCGGCACGGTTTCACCGGCCCAGCCGCAGGGCCGATAGATGGCTCCTCGCCGGGCAGGCGCCATCTCCTGGATGGGTCAGTGATAGATATATCGACGATCGGCCCGACGGCTCACCCGAGCTTGCCCCAGAAACGAAAATGCGATGGTCGCCGCATCACCAAGTGACGTTTCAGCTTGACGCTGCAACGCCCTCGGGGTATCTCCGCTCCGCAGCTCCTGCAGAGAGGTCAAGAATGCGTCGATTTCGTGTGCTCCTCGCGGCCATTACGGTCTTTTCGCTCCCAGCCGCACTGGCCGGCCCTAACAGTCAATGCCCCATCCTCCCGGATCCCGTGACGCTCTCGCTCGATCAAGTGCTCACGCTGGGCGAGTACGCGTTCGTTGTTCACGCGCAAAAGGACCGAAATAGCTCCGGTGGCGACATCATCGGCCTGGGGCTGGAGCTGCAGGCCGGGCGCACCGATCCACGTACCGGCGGCATACGCGCCGGCACCTTCGTGCCCGAATTGAACGTGCGCTATCGACTGAGCGGACGAGACGGAGTTATCGCAAGTGGTTCCCTGCCGCTCGGACTCACACCGTCCGGTCCGGCCTACCAAAACCGTGCACCGATCTCCGGCGGCATGCGCGACGACAGCAGTGAGTCGCTTTCACTCGAACTGGAACTCGAGGGTCCCGGGGTTGGCACCGGCGGAGTCTCTACCAAGCATGGCGACGAGGAATGTCCGGTTCCACCGATCCCTGCCAACATCAGTGTCCTTTTCGATATTCAAGACATGCTCGACGAACTGCATCTCGATCCGCCGTTCGCCCCTGGCAATGATTTCGGCGCGATTCGAATGACGCTGTTGAGCCATCGCGATCCGGTCGAGCCCGAGAACTACTCCAACATTTGGGGCTGGAACAACGGCACCACGTATCTCGCGATCATCGGCAACGTGCCGGGTACCACGTTTTACGACGTGACCGATCCGGTCAACCCGGTGCAGGTTGGCTTCATCGACGGACCCGACAGCAGTTGGCGCGAAATTAAAACCTACAAGAACTTCGCGTACATCGTGACCGAGGGCTCAGGCCCCGGACAAGGGTTGCAAATCGTCGACCTCACCAATCCACTGAGCCCGACGCTGGTCAACACGTACGCCGTCAACTTCAACACGGCACATACGCTGTTCATCGACGAAGCAATTGGGCGCGCCTACATCAACGGCACCAACAACAACGGCAGTGCCTCCGGCATGCGAATCCTGACACTCGAACCCAATCCTGCCAGCCCGGTTGAAGTCGGGGCCTGGACGCCGCGTTACGTACACGACATGTACGCCGCCAACGGACGCGCGTTCCTGTCGGAAATTTACGACGGTTTGCAGGAAGTCTACGACGCCAGCGATCCAGCGAATCTGGTTCAGCTTGGATCGTGGACCACACCGAATGCATTCACGCACAACTGCTGGGCCAATCCAGCGCAGAACCTGTTGGTGACCACCGACGAAACCACCAACCCAGCCGGCTACTTGGCGGTGTACGACATCAGCAACCTGGCCGCTGGTGCACCGCTTCTGGGCCGCTATGTCGGCGAAGTGGGCGCGACGGTACACAACGCTTACTTCATGACGAGCGACCCACAGCGTGTCGCGATGTCGTACTACGGTTCGGGCGGGCATCTCGTCGACGTGCGCCGGCCGAGTTATCCGGTGCGTCTCGGCGCGTACGACACCTATCCCGGGGGGACCACAGGCTTCGTGGGCGCATGGGGAATGTACCCCTACGACCCGCGCGGCTACTTTTACTTGAGCGACATTCAGACCGGTTTGTACGTCGTCCGCTACGATCCGACAGGCGGAGTCGTCAGCGGTGTGGTTCGCGATGCCAACACCAATGCGCCACTGGAGGGAGTGCGTGTTCTCGATCTCGCTTCGGGTGAAGTCGCCATTAGCGGTACAGATGGTGTGTACGGCGTGTACGTTCCGCAGGGTTCGGTGACGTTGCGAATGACGGCACCGGGGTATGCAAGTGCCGTGACCTCCGCGGCGGCAATGCCGTTCGATGGCCGTGTCGATCAGGATGCCACGCTGCAGTTACTGCCCAAAGGAACTCTCTCGGGCCGCATTCGTCGCAGCGACACCCAGGCAGCAATTGCGGGCGCTATTGTGCAGGTGCCGGCACTCGGCCTCGCGACCGTGAGCGTCGCCGACGGTTCCTTCAACTTTGGCGCCACCCCGGTGGGCGGTCATTTGATCACCGCCGAAGCGTTCGGTTTTGCTCCCAATGAAAAGCGTGTGGTGTTGAGCACGGGCGGCGGCGGCGGCGACATCAACCTCGAGCCCGCGCGATTCGTCGATGACGCCGAGACCAACAAGAGTTGGGCACTCGGCGGTCAGCCCGGCGATACCGCGACCTCCGGCCGCTGGGAGCGCGCCAATCCCAACGGCACCGCCGGCGGCCAAATCCAACCCGAAGACGATCACACCGCGGCGCCCGGCGTGATTGCGTTCATTACCGGTCAATCGGCGGTTGGTGCACAGCCCGAGATCGGTGACGTCGATGGCGGACCGACGTCGTTGATCACGCCAGCCATCAACACCGCCGACCTTGGTGCCGCGCAAATCGATTACTGGCGCTGGATGACCAACACTGGCGGCTTCTTCAACGGCGGATCGCTCGTGATCGCCGTGTCTTCGGACAACGGAGCGACGTGGACACCCGCAGAGAACGTCACCGTGGGAGCCAGTCAATGGCAACGCGCTCGCTTCAATCTCAGCAGCCTGGTGAGCTTGAGCGCACAGACCAAGGTCCGGTTCCAAGCGCGGCCCAATACACCGTACGCACAATCGGTACTCGAAGCGGGGGTCGACGACTTCCAAGTAGTGCGTGCCTGCCGCGCGCGGTTCAACACATCTCTAACCGATCTGGATGGCGATGGTGCTGTCGACGCCTGCGACGCTTGCTCGCGCGATGGCCTCGACGATGCCGATGGCGATGGAATTTGCGGCGACATCGACAACGCCCCGCGCCACGCCAACGCCTCGCAACTCGATAGCGATGGCGACGGCGTTGGCGATGCCGGCGACAATTGCCTTTCCGTTTCCAACGCGGCGCAGCGCGACCTCGATCGGGACGGGCTCGGCGACGGCTGCGACAGTGACCTCGACGGCGACAGCATTGCCAACTCAGCAGACAACGATGACGACAACGATAGCGTCTTGGATGTCGCCGACAACTGCATCGACGTCGCCAACGCGCTGCAGAGCGATCGCGATTCGAACGCAACCGGCGATGCCTGCGACAACGACGACGGTGAAGTCTTTGGCGTGCAGCTCTCCGGGACACGCATCGACTGGGAAAAAGAAAGTAATTCGACCGGCTACAACCTGTACCGCGGCGATCTCGGCGCGTCGGCGCTGTTGCCGCTGGCAGCCTGCAAGATTGCCGATCTGCGGACCGCGTACGGCATCGACCTCGATCTCCCAAGCCCGGCCGATGGATTTTTCTATCTTGTCGCGCGTCGCGGAAGTACGGGGATAGAAGGACCACTCGGCCGCAAGAGCAACGGCGCCGAACGCGTGATCAACTCGCGCTGTCCGTGATCGGCAAAAAAATAGAGAGGTGTCCACGAAATACCGCGGACCGTGGGTTTTTCGCGATTCCTCGCCGCGGGAGACAGCGGTTTAGAAGCAACAGCGCTCCGTGGCTCGGCATGCGACGTTCTCGAGCATGCCGACGCCACCGCAGAATCCACCGTTTTGCCCCAATCCGCGTTGTCGCTTCCACGACGCCACAGATCTGTCCGCCTGGTGTTATCAGTCGCGCGGCTCACGCCGTGTACTGCGCAGCCCCCGGCCGGTGCGGATGTTTTCGTGTTGCACCTGCCGCCGCTGGTTTTGTGACGCGGCCTTCACCGTCGATTACTGGAAGAAGAAAACCGGCGTGCTGACGCAGGCCTACGGCCTGATCACCGATGGTCAAGCCCTACGACAAGCGGCACGCACGATCGGTGTGGCGGTAACCACCGTCAAACGCGCCGAGCGGCAGCTGGCCAAACAGTCGCTGTTGATCCAGCTGCGACAAGAGCGAGCCCTCACGGCGGTGCTCAAGGAGCCGTTGGTGCTCGATGGCGCACGCTCGTTCGCCGGCAGCCAAAACGAGCCGGCCGAGGTCAACGGAATCTTCACCGCCGAGAGCGGCTTTTGCCTCGAGCTGCGCGCCTTTGGCCTGCGGCGCAGCGGGACCATGACCCAGCGGCAACGGGAACTGCGTGAGCAGCGCGATCGTCGACTGGGCCGTCCTGATCCACAGGCACGGCGCAAGCTGGTGGAACAAGCGCTGCTGCGCGTGGCTGCCTTGTTTGCCCCCAGGATCACGATCGAAATACGGACCGACCAAGAGCCGGCGTACGCAGTCGCGCTCAAGGCACTGAAGCGGAAGGTCCGGCACATTACCGTCTCCAGCACCGCTCGACGCGACAGCCTCAACCCGCTGTGGATGATCAATCACAAGCACCGGGTGCAGCGGCATTGCTTGGCCAGTTGGCGGCGCGAGACGATTGCGCATCACAAAAACCTGGCTGGACTGCAGGATCGTCAACTGGTGCATCGCGTCTGGTTGAACAACACCAAGGGTGTCTCGGAGCGGCGCTTGCCAGAGCGGCGCATCACTCCGGCGATGTGGCTGGGCTTGACTACCAAGCGGCTGTCAGGCATCGAGTTGTTCTTTCGACGTGGGTTTCCGCAGCGTGAACGGTTGCCCGAAGCAATGCGGCCGCTCTACGAAGGAACTCTGAAAGCGCGGCCCCGCGAAGTCTGCAACCCATACATCCATAGCTACGCGTACTGAGTCAGCCAGGCGCCACCCACGTCGCGCTCAGAGTTGCGCTTGGTCCGAGGTATTTCGTGGACACCTCTCAACGATTGAGCTTGATGAGGTAGTCCACGGTCCAGGCTGGGAACTTGGCCGGAACGTTGTCGGTCTTGAAGCCTTCGATCACGATCAGGTCATCGGTTTGGCCGTTGACCGGATTCGAATCGAAGTCGAGCAGCGAGGCCGGCTGTTGACCGTGCTGAATGTGCAGGAACGCGCGCGTGCCGGAGCCGTCGAAGATAAAGCCACTCGGCTCGGCATTCGGGTCGACCACCGACAGCATCGGGGCACAACCGTCGCTTTGCAGGTCCAAGTCCGCGCCATCGCGCAGACAGGCGTAGATCTCGCCGAACTGGTGATCCTCGACTACGTAGACGTTGCCGGTCTTCGGCTGAACGTCGAGATTGTCTGGCTGGTTGAATCGAGCGTTACCTTCGATGAACGTTTGCACCACGGGCGTACTCTCGTTCGAGTCTGGATCGAGGTCGATCATCGATAGCACCTCGCCGTAGTGCTGGCTGTTCTCATTCTGTGTGTTGGCCCAGAGTACGCGTACACCGGAACCGGTGTAACTCGTGTCGATGTGCAAATCCTCAGGGCGATAGAAGCCGGTGGCGTTGTTGTCGCGAGCCCACTGCGTCGACGATAGGTCATTCGGGTCGCCGGGATCGTCCCAATCGACGGGACCGATCCAGCGGCCGGCGCCGCGCTGGGTGCCCTGACCGGTCTCACCGGAAACGGATCCACCAACCCATGCGTAGAGGGTGCCCGAAGCCAACGGGGACTGCGCGAGGTCGCTCACGATTCCGGCTTCGCGACCGCGCAGCGTGGCTGGGATGAACTTGAAAATCGCGCCGCCTTCGTTGCCGCCGCCAGGGTTGAGCTCATCGCCCGCAATCACAACACCGCTCGGCAGGATCGCTAGGCCTTCCCATGAGAAGTTCCCGAGACGAGGGCGCTGAACGATGGTCGCACTGACGCTGCTGCTGCTCAGCCCGTCACGCACATCACCGGTCACTCGATCGGCAATCCAGTGACCCGTGGTGCCGAGCGGCTCGATGATCTCGTAAGCGCGACCGTCAGGCCCGGCTTCTTCCGTCGCCAGGATTGTGCCCCACGGGGTCGCGCGAATGCCGTCGCACGATGACATGCCGTGCAGGATTGTCTCGACGTCGCCGGTCACAACGTTCACTCGCTGCACCGAGGGGTTGAGGCCTTGCGGCACGGTGCTGCCAGATCGAGTTTGCTCGACACACACGATGAGATGGGTGTACTCGGCGTCTGTCGGCCAGAACGCGATCATGTCAGCGAAGACCGCGACCTTGCGCGAGACGTAACGTGCGTTCAGTCCTCCGGCGAGCAGCACCCGCTTGCCAGCGACGTCGGCATCTTCACGTGCCGTCGTGGTGCTGGCATTGGCCGCAGCAACAAGGGGCGGACCAAACCCGAACTGCGCTTGTGACAGGCTCCACAGGATTTTGTCGCGCAGCTCTCCGAGATCCAGTGTGGTGTCATCGCGTGACTCGGTAGTTGCGCCGCGGCCTTCGAACTTTGCGGTGTTGCCCGGCCGAACGGGGCGAGCTGCCCACGCCGAAACACTCGCACACACAATCACGGCGAGGACGATTGCTAGCTGATGGTTGCTCTTCATGCTGCCTGCTCCCTGTTGTCAGTGCCGGGCGGACTCCATCACGAACCTGTGCGGAGGCGCCGTCTTGATGCCGCGACTCAACGATAATCACCCACCAATTCGAACGCAGCCCAATAGCGCGGCGCTTCGTACGGCCGCCCGCCATTGAGTTCCAGCCTCATCACTGCCAACTGCGCCTGCCGCAATGCCTCGAGCGTGTCCATGCCATTGGCGCCGCCCTGTTTCAACCCCTCATAGAAGTGACTCATCAGCTCGCGTGTCGATTCATCGTTGACCGACCACAGCGACGCCACCAACGACGGTGCGCCGGCGCTGGCAAATGCGCTGGCAATCGAGATTGGCTCGTCTTCCGTCTTCTGGCCTTTCTCGAGCGCTGTCTGGCAGGCCGAGAGCACCACCAGGTCGGTCTTTCCTTCGAGTCCTTCGAACCCGATGATGTCGTTGACGGTCAACTCGGCGTCGGCCATTTTGAGAAAGCTGGTCGTTGGGTCGGAGGTGACGATGCCGTGTGTCGCGAAGTGGATGATGCGATAGCTGCTGGCCAGCTTGAAGAAGCTGTCTTTCACCGCGTCTTTCTCGTACAACACCTTGGCGGTGGGAAAGCCGTTCTGCATCACGCTTTCCATTTCGGCGCGTGCACCCAACAGCGTTCCGTCAGGGTTGGCGAAGGCCAGCAACGTGTTGCTGCTTTTCTGATGCGCCTTGGCCAGCTTGTACAACGTTCTCGATGACAAGTACCCCAAGCGAAAACGCTCGATCGCGTAGTGTGGCGTGCCGTCGGCATCGAGCGTGTTGAGCGCCTGAAACGGCACGTAATGCAACTTGCCGAACGGAACCAACAGCACCGTGTGCGCCGCCGACAGTTCGTCATCGATCGGCGCCAGAAGCCAGGCGTATAACTTCGCGCCGAGTTGCGGCGCTCGCGGCATTTCGGTGCGCAGCGCCTCGAGATAGTCGTCGATCGTGGTGCTCAGCTCCTCCCCTTTCAGCGGCACCTTGATCGCGCGCGTCTGAGCGCGGTCCTTGCGAAGCGTAAAGATGTAGGTGGCATCGTCGGTAATGAAGTACTGCACCACCACGACGTCGTCGGGCAGCGCCTCGCGCAGGTCCTCTACGGAGTCGGGCGTAAATGCCAACATCGCATACAGGTTGCGATGTTTTACCTGCAATTGAGCGAGCAACTGACGCAACTGCCCCTCAGTTTTCGCTGCGATTTGCGAGAGCGTCTCCAACCGCGCCGCGTTGCGGTCCGCCTCGGGCTTGGCAAGCTCTTCAGCGCGCGCCTTCTGTGCAGCCTCGGCGCGCGCCTTGGCATCGCCGACATCCGACAGTGTCTGTTGCAACTCGGGCTGAGCGCTCTTGATCTTGCTGGTGTCGAGCTTGCTGCGCAGTTGTGCGTCGCGGGACCGTTGGGCGACGTCCATCGCGCGATCGACGTGACCCATTCGAAACAGCAGATCGACTGCGTCGTTGAACACCTCGCGAATGCGTCCGTATCCCAGCCAACCTTCGCTATCGCTATCGTTTGAGCCGCGACCCATCTCTTCCACGAGCGCTGTTACCGCTTTCTCGTAGGCAGCCGCGGCCGGCTCGTTGTGACCAAGGCGTTCCTGCACGCGGCCGAAGACGTGCCAGGCCATCCAAGCGAGCTTGATGTCGTCGGTGCTGTCGGCAATGTTTGACGCTTCGGTGGCCGCCGCGAGTGCTGCATCGGCATGCCCCGCCTTCAACTCGGCATGCGCCAGCTCGGTGACCGCCTCGCCCAAAGTGTCCTTACGGCCTTGTTTGCGGAATTGGTCGCAGGCGCGTTTGAGATTCGCAAGCGCCGGCTCGAGGTTGCCGGCGGCAGCATGCGCCTTGCCCAGCCCCAACCAAATTGCTGCTTCGCTGCCTGCGTCGTCGTCGGGGATCTCATCGGCTTGTTGGTACCGTGCGATCGCCCCGGCTGGATCGCGCGCCACATTGAGGAGCGTTTCGCCCTGCAGCCGACGGGCGGTAATGCGATCGCCGGTGTTGCCGGCCCGAAGGCCAAGCTTGTATGTCTGCTCCAAGTAGTCGAGCGCTTTCGACGCATCGCCACGACGCATCGCCACAGCGCCCAGCATGGCTAGCGCGAATCGCTCGTGAGGCACGTACTTGTCGAGGCGCGCCAAATCGAGCAATACCTCGGCGAGTTTCGCCGACTCCGCGAGTCGTCCCGACGTGAGGTTGAGGTCGGACATCGTCGCAAGCGCAGCACGGTAGGCAAACTCTCGCCCGCTGTTTCGAGCATGGATCATTCCCTGCTCGGCCAGCCGAAATGCTTCGCGAATGCGCCCTTGCTCGGCAGCAATCGTCACAGCGTCGGTGAGCGCAGGCCAAGCGTCCGGGCTGTCGTCCTGTTCCAGCGCAACCTCGACTTGATGCGCCAGCGCGGCAGCCGCCGGATCGAGTTGACCAGAAACGGCTTCGTACTGTGCTTGGAGTGCGGCCAGTCGTGCCGCAGTGACGGGTTCGCCGTAGTCAGCCGCCAGCTTGCTGGTGTCGGCGGCGAGCCTGATCGCGTCGTTGGTCGCTTGCGTCGAACCCAAGGCACCGACGATCGCGAATCGCGTGCTCAGAACGTCGCTGATCGAGTTGACCGCGACATATATCGCATCTGCCTCTTGATAGATCTTCAGCGCCGAGTGGGGATCTTCACGTCTAAGCGCTTCGGCGCCATCGGCGGCAAGTGCATCTGCGGAGAGCCCGCGGCGTGCGGCATCGCCAGCCTCGCGTGCCGGCGCCGAGTCACTCTCCCAGGCATCGTCCCCCAGTGCTTCGAGGGCTCGGTGATACTGTCCGGCTGCATTCCACGCGCGCGCCAATCGCGTGCGCGCCTCGGTGGTGCTTTCCTTCGCGACCGCTAGTCGCGCCAGCAAGATCTCCTGCAGCACCTTCCGTACTGGTGTGGCTGCACCCGATGCCTCCACGGCTGCGAGCAAGATCTCGTCGGGGCGGCCACCGAGCGTAGTCGAGCCAATGCACCACATGGCATCCCGGTAGTAGGGCGTACCCTTCAGCAATTCGGCTTGCTTGCCGGCACGCTCATAGAGTTTCAGTGGCACATAGGCGCGGACCAAGCGCAGCCGATTGCGCGGCACGTCCTTTTGCGCCGCGATCTGGTCGGCAGCTCCGCGGCCCAGCACCACGGCTCGATACAGTTCTTGCGCCGCAGTCTCACTTCGGCCGCGCTTCAGCGTTTCCTTGGCAGCCGCTTCGGCGGCAGCCCAATCACCGGCGGCCGCCGCAACCGTGGCTCGCATTCGCCAAGGCCACTCATGCGCCGGCGCCAGCGCCGCTCCTGCATCGGCAGCCTTCGTGACCGCTGCAAACTCCTCGAGTCCCAGCGATGCGAGTGCATGCAGCTTGTAGGCAATGTGCGACGGTGGCTTGATGGCGAGCGCCTTTTCAGCGGCTTCGCGCGCTTGAGTGAACTCACCAATCGAGATCAACGAGTCTGCCAGATCGATCCAGGTTTGGACTTCCGCAGGGTCGAGCTCGGTGCGGCTGCGCCGCAGTTGGATGGCAACAGGCACCTCCCACACCAAGTTCGCTGCGTCGGCCATTCGTTCCATGCCGCGCAGCACGCATGACTTGCTGCTGGCGCGCAGGCACACGTCCAGGGCGCGCTTGCCACTCTCAACTGCGGACCCAACACGGTGACTTCGAAGTTCGATTTCAGCGACTCCGAACTGCCGGTCGGCCTCACGCCACGCTGCAATGCGCTCTTGGCCTGTGGCCGCTTCCGCCGC
The DNA here is from genome assembly GCA_031395565.1 of Acidobacteriota bacterium. GTDB lineage: Bacteria > Acidobacteriota > Polarisedimenticolia > J045 > J045 > JANNUT01. The sequence goes on from JANNUT010000070.1 coordinate 120,503, forward strand.
TTGCTCGGGCGTCTTCGCAAACGTGATGGCGACGCGATAGGCAAGGACCGCTTCGTCCCAACTGCGATCTTCCTCATGCACCAGTGCGACTTGCATCTGCGCATCGAACGAGTCGGGCTCGGCCTGCAAGCGGGCCTTGGCCTGGGCGAACTTGATCCAGCCAGCAAGATCCTTGTCGTCGGGCAGACGCGTTGCCAGTTGCTCGAGCAATACCGCGGCCTCGGCAAAGCGTAACAACTTGACCAACAAATAGCCGCGGTAACGGATGCAACTGTCCTGGTCGTAGCCCGATTTCTCGGCAGCCTCGAGTTCGGTCATCGCTTGCGTGTTGGCGTCGACCGCCATGTAGGCCAACATCTGCGCCCAGCGCGTGGCGGTATCGTCGGGATCCTTCAGCAAGCGCTCACGACTGGTGCGAATCGCGAGCGCGCGATCGAGTCGCGCACGCAAGTCGGGATCGTCAGGTGAAATTTTGAGCGCCGCGCGAAAGACCTCTTCTGCCGCTTCGACGTCGCCGGTTCGCATCGCCTCATCGCCTACGGCACGCTGTTGGTCGGATTCGCGCTTGCGCTTGGCCCGCTCGACCGTTGGCGCACCACCTTCGATCCAAGCCGCGAATCGCTCGGCGATGCTGTAATCACGGGCTACGGTGGTACCGGCGTATTCGTTGGCGTACTCCAAATATGTTCGCAAGTCTTGGAGCGTCGCGGCGGCAAGCACTTCGCCCAGATCACGGCCATGGTATGGCCCACCTTCGATCACCGTGCCTTTGCCGCGCTCGGACACCGCGTGAATGTCGTCCAGCAGCGCGGCCATGATGGCGTCTCGCGAGTGCGCCGTGGTGTCGGCGAAGATTGCGCTGAACTGATAGAACGGCTCACCACCGTCGATTGGGGCGTAACGCGTGTCGTTCGCAGCCACATAAAACAACGGATCGCCCTGCCAGGCTGGAGGCACTTGGATTTTGTAGTAGGCAACGTCGCCGACGGCAACCGCCGCATAGCGCTGTGTGAGTTGCAGGGTGGCGCTGTGTTCCTGTAGCGCGATCACACGGGCAAGTCCCAAGCGCACACTGACCTCGAGCTCGCGGTCCTCGCCTTCGGCCGGAGCGCGCATCGGGTTGACCTGCAGGTTCTCGGCGCCAGCTGTCAGTCCTTCGGCACTGCCGCGTCCAACGACGAACTCTGTTTCGGACAACACCTGGGTCACGCGAGCTACGGCGATGAATGTCTCTTCAGGTGGAGCGGCAGCGGGCTGGGCTGTCTCGGCTGCGACGACACTCGACAGCAAAACCGAGATCGCAACGCAGGCACCCAGCGCGCCTCTCAGCCTCGATCGAAATTCGCGTTGCTTCATGGAACATCTCCCACCTGCGTTTCAATCGACGCTTCGACGACTCTGATTCCTACTGTTGCCGCCGTGCCGCCGCTCAGCCCCGCAACATCGCGGTTCCATTCGCTGCGGCTGCCGACCACGCGCCAACGTTGTGCGTCTGGCAGCGGTGCCAGCGCAACGTTGCCGTCGACGCTTGCAGGCAGCGGCGACGAACTCGCATACACCACCCGCCAACCAGTCACACCTTCGTCGGCGAGAAGGTACATCCATAACGGCGTCGTGGAGGTGTAGTGCAACGCCGTCCGTCCCGATGGGCCGCGGCGCAACCCGGCACGAAACAAAAGCGCCCCCGGCGTCTTGCCCCCTTCGCCCGTTGTCTCCGGTAACTCGACGCCTGGCGTCCGGCCGATAGCTTTCACCCCCGAAAGCTCGCCCGGCAGGTGAAAGCTGTTGGTTTGGCGATCGAAGCTGCCCAAGAGAACCACGACTGCAATTGCGAAGGCAATCGCCAGCGAAAACTTGAGAGAGCCCAGCGACACACCGAGGCGAAGTCCGCGCGACGGTTCCGGCGCGTCGACGCGTACATCCTCGCGCAGCGCCGCATCGAATTCACCGGCGGTTACGAATCGGCGCTTTGGATCGGGGTCGATCGATCGCTCGATCGCCACCACCAAGGAGCTTGGCAAATCGGGGCGCAGGTCGCGCAGCCGGCGGCGCGTACCGCTGGCGTGCTTGGCAATTACATCGGCGACGCTCACGCCGGCCACGGGGAACTGCTGCGTCACCAGATGAAACAACAGCACGCCCAAGGCATAGACGTCGGTGTGCGCTGTCGCGGAGTGACCAGCGAACAACTCGGGCGCCATGTAAAGCGGCGTGCCCGAAATTCCAGCAGCTCCTGCCTGTTCGTGAACACGCTTCGTATCGACGCCGGCACCCAAGTCCATCAGCACCACACGGCCACCGGCTTGGCGCATGACGTTTTGCGCCTTCACATCGCGATGCACCAGACCAGCGGCATGCACCGCGGCAAGCGCCGCGCACAAGTCAACGCCAATCGCAGCCGCTTCGCGCGCACCCATGGCGCCATGCGCGGCGAGCCACTCGGCCAGCGTGTGCCCTTCGATCAGCTCCATCCAAACACCGACGCGACCGTTATGGATGTCGGCTCCGTACACAGAGACCACGTGCGAATGTCGCACCTTGGCCAGCAGTCGTCCTTCCTCGATTGCGCGTTGACCGAGCGTCTCGGCACTTGCCGAGGACGCTATCAACTTCAACGCCACATAGGTATCGAGTCGCGGGTCGCGCGCGCGGTAGACCTCGCCAAACGATCCGGCCGCCAAGCGCTCGCACAGTTCGAACGGCCCCCAGCGCGCAACTGCGACCGGAGGCTGAGCATCATCGAGCGGCACTGCCGCCAACTGCAGCGACTCGGCCGTCGTCGACAAGCACGCCAACGCGCGCAACTGCTGCACCAAGGCGCGCTCCTCGTCGCTCTGCGCGCCCCGCTGGGCTGCGTCCCAATCGACCGCCGCGCCATCTGAAACCGACAGCGCCAGGTCCAGCCAACGCTCGGCGTTATTGGACATGGCCCATCTCCTGTGCCAAGCGAACCAGCGCACGCCCTACCGTCATGCGCGCTGCGTCGGCCGACGGTCTGCCCATTGCAACAGCAATCTCGGCGTAGCTGTAGCGCAGCTCCACGCGCAGCACGACCGCCTCACGCTCTTCATCGCGCAATCGCGCGAGCGCGGCTTCGAAGCGCCTCAACGCTTCGCTGCCGACCGCCTGCTCGAACGGCGATGGCCCCGGCTCATAGATCGTCTCCGGCAGTTCGTCAGTCGCCGGCTTACGTCGTGCCTTCTTGATCTCGTCTTGGATGCGGTGCACCAGCGCTTGCCGCAAGTAGGCACCGACAGCGCCATCATGTTGCGGCGTGAAGTTGCCAAAGTTGCGCAGCGCTGCCAAGACCGTTTCTTGCACCAAGTCGTCGGTTTCAAGTGGACCGCGAGCCCAGCGTGGAAGACGGCCGTGGGCCCAGCGCCGCAAGCGCGGCAAATAGCGTGTGAGCAGCAATTCCAGTGCGCGATCATCGCCCGCGTGGGCGCGGCGCAACAACTCGACCGAGGCGTCCGGTTCTTCGTCACCCATCTGCGGGCGCTTGACGGTCTCGTCGGAATCCAACGTGCGCGACCTCCACGACGCCCAGTCGCCGTTCCAAACGAATACGCGCAGGTCCGGCCAGAGGCTGGCGGCCGCTGTCATAGGCACCTCGGTGTGGTGAGTGAAAACCGCTGGCAATCAGACAGGACGACCGCACGAAACGCAGGCCGGCGACGGCGCGCCGGAAGGCGGGCTCAGACCGTAGCGCGTGCTACGGCCTGAGCGTCGCCGCAATCGGTTATTCCTCTTTGAAAAACGGCGTCAACGCTTCGCGCGCGCTGCCCGCGTTGATTGCGCTGATCACGATCTCAGAACCGAACGTGTCGGCATTGGCTCCCGGGTACCACATCGTCGAGGCGTAGACCACGGCACCTGGCCAAACCGAGACCTTGCCGAACGACAGATTGACGTTGAGTTCGTTGAGCTTGTTCATCGCGGCGGCCGATGGCTTGGTGTCTTCTGGCATGCGCACCAGCACGATCAAGGTTTGGATCAGCCGAAGCCCTTCCTTGCTCGCATCGCTGCCCAATTGAATCTCGCGCAGCAAAACCGTTTCGGTCTTGCCATCGAGTTCGACCATGGCCTTGCGCACGCCATCGCCCACATCGGCCGACGGCACGCCCAGTTCGTTCAACAGTGTTTCGATCTTGCCAGCCGCTTGCGCACTAGAACTGGTGACTGAAACCATCACGAACAACACCGCGACCACTGCACAGACTTGTTTGAAAATACGCATCGCCGATCTCCTGCGGCAGAGCCGCGACTAGAGCACTCTCTCTTGGGGAATCATGGCCAGGGCGATCTCGGTGACGTGTCCTTTCTGGACGCGCACAGCAAGACCAATGTCGGAATAAAAGCGGTACTTCACGTTCGGGTCGGTGAGCGGACGGAAGTCGAAGTTTTGACCCGCATCGCCCAACGCGCTGTCGAGTTCATCGACCGTCATTCCCACCTTCAACTCGCGCTTGCCGCTGGACAGTCCTTGCGCCTTCAGCGGCAGGCCCGGTGCTTTGTCGTTGATCAGTTGAATCGCCACGATCGTATCGGTGGCTAGCAATTCGAGGCCGCGATCGAGGTACGTCACGCGCACCAAATTGGTGCCCGCCACGACCGGTGCGACCACGCCAGCGCCCAATGCCTTTTGAACGTCAGCCAGCTTGTCGCCAATCGCCACAACGGTCTTTCCAATTTCGATCGAAGCAACCTGACGCAACTTGTTCGGCGCACGCGCCACGAGTGAATCGCGGCTCTTGGCGGTCGCACCGAGTGCCGTGCACAGCGACGAGTAGCGCTCGTAGGCAATCGACCACCACGCGACCGACGGTGACGTGGTACGTAAGTACCCTTCGAGTTCCGTCAACGCTTGCTTGCGACGCTCACCATCGGACGAGCTGGCCATGGCAAACGCCCGGTTGTAGGAGATGGCGCTGCTCGCCAGTGCCAACCCCGAGCGCTCCGCTTCCGACGCGCCCGCCAACGTCTTCTCGGCGTTGGCCATGAGTGTTTCGAATTCGGCTTCTTTGCCGCCCGCGCCATACGCGACCGCTAGATTGATGGCAAGGCCGAGCTTGGCCATGGCATCCAGCGACGTGTCTTTGCTTGCCAACGTCTGGGCTTCTTCCAGCAGCGGAATCGCCTTGCCAGGATCACGCCCGCCCGGCGCAATCAAGTACGCCACGCCCAAGTTGGCCTTGGCCAACGCCAGCGTGGGGTTGAGTCGCAGTGCCTCGCGCAGCGCACCGACCGCTTCCCACCACATGTCTTCGTTGACACCGCGCACCTTGGCCGACAGTGATGCCGGTCGACGATAAAACCCGCCCACCAGAATTTGCCCCAAGTCGAACTTGCGCAGATCGTCCGGCTCGAGCGCATCGGCGTATTGCATCAACACCGAATAGCCCAAGTTGGCCCAGGCTTCGTACGCGTCTGGAAATTCCTTGGTGACCGATCGAAACGATCGCTCGGCCAACCCGTACTGCTGCGTCAACAGGAAGTACACGCCCGAATCGAACGCGCCCATCGAACGCCACAACGACGCCTGTTCTTTGTCGAGCGCAGCAATGCGGTCGGTAGGTGCCGGGTGATCGAGCTGCGCGCCTTCAAACGACGAATAGTCTTGGCCCAGCTCAATCCAACGCCGGAATGTGCCGACCAGCCCCTTGAACGAAAACCCCGCCTTGAGCGCCAACTGCATGCCGTAAAGATCGGCTGCGTATTCCTGATCGCGCGTGAAGGTGGTTTCCATCAGGTTGGTGGCACCAGCATGTGAATTCTTGGTGTGGCCCAACACGTGATGACCAATCTCGTGTCCCAGCGTCAGCGCCGCGTAATCGATCTTGCCAATCAGCCCTTGATGAATCAGGCCGGCGTAGACGCGCACCACCGGCACTTGCTTACCGTCTTGCTCGAAGAACGTCGCGAACGCGTTGAAGGTGTCTTCGTCAATAAACCCTAGCTGCGGCGGCCAGTCGGTGAAGCCTTCCGGCTTTTCGGAGACCGCCACCAACCGCGCGAACGCCGTCTCGACCATCTTCTTGTCGGCGTCGCTGATTTCAGCCGACGATGTTTTCATCGCCGTCGTCAACGACACCACCACCAGCAACACCGCTCGCACCGCAAGTCGCCAAGTCATGAGAGTTCTCCTTGGCGCTTAGCGCTTGGGCCGAGCGGTGCTCTTACCACGAGCGGCCTTCACGAGCTTCGCTCGTTGGGCTTGGCTTGCAGAGGAGCTGTTGAGTTGGTTCGACGCACGCAGCGCTTTGACGTCGGTCCCCTTGAGCAGACTCGAAGGGCGTGCGCTGCTTCTTACCGCCTTGACCAACCCTGTACTCGGGGCCGAAATCATCGCGTGCTTGGTACCGATCCCCGCGGTCAGCGACTGCGCCTTGTCGATCAACTTGGGGCTCGGTGCCTTCATCAGGCCCGACGACGGGGTGCGCAGCGCGCGCGTTTGCGCGACCACCCCCTGGATCTTCGGTTTGGATGGGGGCGCCGCCAGGCTGACGGTCACTACTGCGCCGATCGCCACCATCGCAACCACGCCCAGCGCGGCCAGCTTCTTACTTGGGTAGCTCATGCCTTACCTCCTCTAACAAGCTGCTGCTGACTAATTGTCGTGCTGCGTCCGGCTCGATTCACCCACCCGTGTACAGCCACGGCCGGTTTCGGCGCGAATCGTCGCACATCTGGCACGCCTTCTGGGGTGGCTTTCTGCCAGCCTGAGCCGTGTGCCCTGTAATAACGACAGCCTCGCGCCGACCGAACATAAGGACTTGAAGTTGCGATGTCTGCTTAAAAGTCGGATGGAAACGGGACTAACCGGACGGCCGGCAGCGCCGCTGGCCCGTATCAGCACGGTCTTTCGGGTCCCGATGCGGCGGCGTCCTCCGCAGGGCTTCCCGCATTACTTCAGCACCACAACCGCTGTATTGGCGCGGGCCAGCGCCTCGTTCACCGTAACTGACCCACTCGGAGTCAAGCCGCTGACGGTCTCTCGCGTTAGGCGTGTGTTCCGCAGGGTTCAGTAAACCAGTTCAGCAACCACCGACCGCAGTATTGACACGCTCTGACCCGTCCGATCGATTGCCCCAGGTCCCAATCGCAGGGCAGGCGGCGTCGCGACCTCGAATCAGGTAGAAAAAGCCATCGCCAGCCGGTGTCAGCTGATCATCGGTAAATCGTGTGTCCGTGAGGTCTGCGTCGCGTGTGTTCTGACAGCTGCCGTAGTTCGTTGCGCTTCGTTGCGATAACAAACCACGGCTGATGTCGTACGCGTCCGACAGCATCGATGCGTTCCAGTCGATTTGCGTGGAAGAGCTGCTAGAAAGCGTCACGCCGGAAATCTCGGATGGCTTGCCGCCGCGCTTGTTGTTGATCGCGCAGTCTGACGCGTCGTTCAAGCCATCTCCATCCCAATCGAGCGCGCACGCATCCCCACGCAAATCACCATCGCTGTCGAGTTGATTCGGGTTGGCGACGAGCGGACAGTTATCGGGGAGTTGTTGGATGCCGTCGCCATCGATATCGAATGGGCTGATCAGCCAGACTGTGCTTGGAACGGTGCTGGAGAAGAGGCCAGACGACGCCGCGATTTCAGCGAGGCCATCGCCGTTCACGTCGGGGGTCGTGAGAAGTTTCAACTGATCGTTCGGCGCGACGCCGTACACGATTAGGTCGGGCGAGGAAGTGGCGAGGTCGCGGTTGACCGGGAAGTTGGGCCCCCCGAAGACCACGAAGATCTCTCCGGCCATCGAGCGAGTCTCGTCGGGTCCGTCGGCGAGCGAGGCGCTGCACAGGAGGTCAGAGTAGCCGTCGCCGTTGACATCCGCAGTCTGAACGATGTTGCAGGCGCGATCCTCGATACTCTTCGCATAGATTACGTTGTCGGTTCGCAACCGGAAATCCACCACGGTCGGGAAGGACCCTCGCGGTTCAAACAGTCGCACCTCGCCCGCCTGTGGCCGGTCGTTGAAGGGGCCGTCTCCGGTTCGATGTCCGACGACAATTTCGATGCTGCCGTCGGCATCCAAGTCCGACACGAGAATACCGGCGCCGTCACCGGCGCGGTCATCGATGTCGGCGCCGAATAGCAGCATGTCGGGTGCGGTCGTGGCGAGGTTGATGGTGCTGGGCCAATTTGCCCGACCGAAGAAGACGTTGACGTCGCCCGCATCCATGCGGCTGTCGTTCTGGCCGTCGGCGAATGGCGCGCCCACGAAGAGGTCCGCTGTACCATCGCCGTTGATATCGTCGGCGAACTGATTCGAGCCGAGGAAATCGTTCGTCTTGGTCCCCCAGATCGTGACATCGTCTGCGGTCTCGAGATCTATCGTCGCTGGCCAACTGGTTCGGCCGAATACAATGTGCACACGACCGGCCGCAGTCTGTAGGTTCGAGAGGCTATTCGATTTGTAGGCACCTTCGATGAGGTCCTGAATGCCATCACCATTGATATCGCCGGCCGCTTGACCAAGCCCAATCAGATCATCGGGGCGAGCGCCGTACATGATCGTTCCCGGTGAGGTGTTGAGGTCGATGACGCTAGGCCAACTACTCGCTCCTAATAGCAGGTGCGTCTGCCCCGCCTGTGATCGCGCGTTTCCGACGCTATCTGCCTGATGTGCACCCACGACAAGGTCGTTTCGCGTGTCTCCGTTGAAATTGCCACAGAGCATCGGCGCGAATCCGAGTGTGTCACCCACGTCTCCGCCAATGATCCAGACCCTTCGCAGATTGCTTGCTGTGGTACTACCACTCCATGAATCGCGGCGCCCCGAGAATACGAATACTTCTCCCGCGACCGGTCTAGTGTTCGATGGACCGTCGGCCTCCTCGGCGCCGACCGACAGTTCGTCGAGGCCGTCTCCATCGAGATCGCAAGCGACACTTCCCGCGCCAAAGTCATCGTTCACTTCATCGGCCTGGATCTGAAATACGCCGACCGCGTTTGCTAGGTCGATTACCTGCGCCCGCGTGGACGGCACACCGACAGCGACACACAGGAGTGCAAGCACCTGTCCGGGTTTCGCGATAGGCGAACGATACGGCATCGGATTGGCTCCGTTCGCCGATCTCCAGCTGGCCACCTACTCGCTTCCCGCGCGGATCTTTCCCACCTGGTAGGTGCCTTCGTGGGCGTCCATGCCGTACGTGCCTGCCTCTCCCGCGAAGAGCTTCCCAAGAGTTGTGTCGTCGTGAATGGAAACAGTGCACCGATACGGGCATGTGTCAATTCCGCCGGTGCAAGGATGAGCATCGTCGTCCCATGCAACGGTTGCCGTAACGACTGGGTAATCTGGAGTGGCACCGGCATCCTCAGCTTCGGCCCTGAGCCATACGGGTCTTATCGGTCGTCCCTCTACCGCTGGGACCTGGATTTCCGGCCAGCAGCGGCATGTCGCCGCGTGGCAGTAGGTGTAGTAATCACCTTGCGCCGCAGTGTAGTTCGTTCCGAAATTGATGTACGCAATCCGTTCGTTGCTCGGACTCGGTGCAGTGAGATTGGAACGTAGGATCGAAAGCCGCGGAGGATCGTTCGCACCGATCTCGAAGTGCTTCCAGTGCAGTTTCGCCACGTACGACCGCTTCCCGCTCGCGACACTGTGTTCTCGGGTCCGCACATCGAAGTTGTATCCATCCGCCTGCCCGGGCGCGAGCTGGAACTTCACCTCTGCGTACGAGTGCTCATTGAGCGCAATCGAGCCGGTCCATGTCGCGACGGCACCCTGTGGCAAGACCGCATAGGTTGCCCCGCTCGCGGGCTTCTCCACGTACGAGCCGTTGCCCGCCGAGTTCCCGGAGTAGTAGCCGTCGAGCCACACGCCGTCCGCACCGAGGCCGTCACCATCTCTGTCGGTCGATGAAACGTACTTGGGCGTGGTCGTGTACGGCCGATTGAAGTTGTCTTCGACGCGCTGCACGGTATTGACCGGTGGCGTCGGCTTTTCGGTTGGAAAACTCGACGCGGCAACAAAATTGGAGGAAGGATCGCTCTTGCACGAGCACCCCTTCTGAGTTTCATTGGTCTTGCAGTAGCCAACGAAAAAACGGTGCGTTGCTCCAGCGACCAAGCCGGTCGCCCCGAGCTTGACCGTCCAGTTCGACCCGCTCGTCGTTCGATTGGCCTTCGAATTCTTCGAGAACTTGCGCCAGATCTCGCGCCAGACTGCCGGTGAACTGGTGGTGTCGAAATACTCGGCGTACCACGCTGCCTCGTCGAACTCGTCCGCTGTCCCATCTCCCGTCGTGTCTTGTGGGCGCGTGGCCTCTAGCGAGGCTTCTGTGGTGAGGCTGAGTGACGTGACAGTGGGCGCCGCCGGATTGACACACGGAGACGGCTGAATCGGATGGACACAACCCACCAGCGGAAACGGGCCGGGCGGGGGGTTGAGCGTTTGAGCGATGACCACTGGGATCGGTTCGCTGAAGCATTGGGCGCTGGCGATTCGCGAGGTGATCGACATGAGGGCCACGAGGCTAGACAGACAGACAGACAGACAGACAGATACGAACCAGCCGGAACGATTTCATAGCTCCTCCCTTGGGAGACTCGGACTTGTTCGGGCGCATCTGGATCTATACGCCGCTTTGGCCTTGGCGTGAAGCGGCTTTTCTCAGATCTTTTGGTCCCGTTTTCGAAAGCTACGAAACCCTGGCCGAAGCCCCCCTTTGATCGCGACCGTTCTCGAGCTCTACTTCAGCACCACCACCGCGGCATTGGCGCGAGCCAGTGCGGAGCGCAGTTCCTTGGCGGCGGCGGCTTGATCCTTAGTGATTTGCCGCTGCGTCGCTTTGGTCGTGCGCGTGATCAGCAAACGACCGTCTTTGGTTTCGACGCTCAACGAAACCGATCCCAGCGCGTTGCTCACGGTAAACGGCTCGGGCGCGTTGCCCAGCGCCGCGGCGTTGTCGATTGAAATCACGGTGTTGCGCGAGCGCAGGTACGGTTGAAACACCGTGTCGGCTTTGGTCAGACCGGGGAGCGGAAAGTAGTCCAAGGACGCCAGTTCGGGCAGCCGCATCAGTGTGGTGCTCCCGAAGTGCGACAAACTGCCCGGGCACGTGTAGCGATACGAATAGCGCCACGCGCCGCTCGGCGGCATTTGTAGCGGGTCGATTTGCAGCGCTGCATATGAAGGGCACTCGCGAAAGACATCTTCGTGGGTGAGTTGCGTGACCTGTTGATCGCTTGTGCGCTTGCCGGTCTCCGGCTCCAACCAGACACGCGCCGTGCCGGTTACTTCTCGATCGCACTCGACGGTAACGGTTGCGTCGGCACTCCACGACCACCGGCAACGCGTGTCCCATCGATTGGAGTCGGCATCGCCGTCGGGCACGCGCAATACGCCCGTGGTTTTTGGATCGACCGCCAGACCAACCGCACCGTTGTGAATCGGCGACAGGTCTTGCACCGAATCATCGGGCAGCGTGGCGTCGAACAGTCGCAATGGGCCAATACCTGGGCTGTCAACCACCACCATGCTGGGTTCGACAGCCTTGCCCGCCCACGGCACGCCGACGATCGCGTGATTGAAGCGAAACATCGTCGGGAGGTTGGGATCGACAAAGACCTGCGACGGACTCGAGATCAGCACGGGAACCGCGTTGCTGCCCGAGGCACGCAGCAGATCGCTCATCAGCAGCGCTTTGTCCTTGCAATCGCCGAAGCTGCGCGTGAGCGTCACCTCGGGAGCGCGCGGAATCCAACCGCCCCATCCCAACTCGATGCCGAAGTAGCGCACCGATCGCGCGGCGTGCCCCGCAGCTTGGAAAGCGTCGGGCGCTGCTTTGACGGTCGCGGCTTGTGCGTTGAACTTCTCGCCGTGCTGTGACGATTTTTGATACAGATCGTTCATCCAACGCGCGAGGCTCGCCCAGTCGGCGGTCGGCGTGGACTCGTTGAGTTTGTAGTTGAACGCCAGCTGCACGAGCGGCGGCTTCTCGGCGTAACCATCCGCGGTGACAGCGATCGGCGGCAGATCGCGAAACTCCCACGTGGCCTCGCCTTGAAGTTGAGCGGGGCCCGGGTTGGCCGCCTGCCCGACGCGTACCTGAACGCTCATGTCGCTACGTACCCTGGCCTGCATCCGAAACAGCGCAACGGGGATGTCGGTCTGCACCACGAAGAGATCCTGAGGAAGTGATCCGTCGAACGTCACGTCGTAACTCACCGCGAACACGATGCCGGGAGCGGGGTGCGGCGCATGGACGACGAGCGCTTCCGAGTCGGCGAACAGCTTGGAATCGACAGCACTCAAAAGCGTTCCATCCGACTCGTCAAAGCGCTGGACGCCGCCACGCGAATCGCGATTCCACGCTTTGATGCTGCGGATCTTGTTGAACTGGTTCTTGACTAGCGGCAATGCTGCTTGTGACGCTCCCTTCTCCGTAAGCACAGCGACGACCCACTGGCGCGTCGCCTTGCGTTCGCTCTTGCCGATGTCCAGGCTCCATTGATCCAGCAGTACTACTGCGTCGGCAGACTGATACTTTTGCTCCTCAAGGACCTTTGTCGCGGCGCTCGCCCAATCGGGCAGATCGCGCGCGGCAGCCGCGCGGGCGCTCAACACGACCAGCAAGCACAAGGCGAGCCGAGACCTCATGGGGCGACCTGAACTTCGATGCCGCTGTTCAAGTACGAACGCATGGCCGAAATGAAGTTGCGCGTCGCCTCGATGTCCTCGGGCGCGAGCCCCGGTTTGTCGACCAGCAGTTGGCCACGCAGGCGCACTTCGTTGTCTTTGTCGGTGCGCAGCCAGTGCGCTTGGAAGGTGATCCCCTCGGGGCCCTTCAGCGTCGTGGCTTCGGGCAGCGCAGCGATCGTTGCGCCTGGTGGGAGCGTGTACGTCACGTCGCTTTGCACCGATCGCGCGTAATGCCAACGCACCGGGTGGCGTCGTTCGGCTTGTACAGGCAGTTGGATCGCGGCAGAAAAATCATCGATTCCAGGTACCAGTAACTTGGTCCCAAGCCGAAACGCAGCGTCTGGGACCTGAAACTCGTACGAACAGGTCAAGTAGTCCTGGGTGTTGGCAGGATCACCCGTGACCACTGCTGCGTCCTCGACCTCGACCGGCAGATAGCCGATGCAGTCCTGCTTGCGGCCCGCAGGGGTGAGTGCACTCCACAGCTCACGCTTGTCGACATCCTGTTGCATCTGCCACGTGATCGAACCCTTGATTTTGGCCGCGCCGGAGGGATCGAGCGCAATCGTGCGCTTGCGTATCTCCGAGTTGTACTTGGCAGGCAATCCGTCGGTTTTTGCGATCGTGGGTGCGGCGTAAGTAGTCGTATTCGGAAGCACCTGCGAGAGCATGAGGGCCAAAGCGTTTGGCGGCTCCAGTATCAGTCCACCCGATCCGGGCCCGAGATACTGCCATGGCGGTACACCAGGCACGCAGTACTCGCAGTTCACGTCGAGGAACTTCCCTAGCTCGGTCTTTCCAACGGCAATGAACAGGTGACCGAGGGGAGAAGCATCAGGGACATCGGGATGGAACCCTTTCGCAGTACGATCGGCCAGCAGCGCCGGGCGCGCCACGATGCCCACCGCTCGCATCAACCCCAGCGCCACCAGGTTTCGCTCCCACGCATCGCCCGCTTTGCGCTCGAGAACGATGTCCAGTGATTCACTGCCTTGGGTGGTCAGTGAAATGTTTTTGCGCACCCACTTCATCACCTCCTCGAGTTGTTGCGTGGGTGTGAGCGTTGAGCCCTTCCACTGCGCCGCTATTTCGTCGAGCTTCCGACTCTGCGCCAGCACCGCGCCGATCGGCCTGCCATAGTAGGAAGCGATGGCGTTGAGCGAGTGCTGCTCCTCGTTTGTAGGCCAAGCGTAGATAAAGACTCGAGCACGCAGGTCGTTGTCTGGAGGCGCCATAGGCTCCGACTCGAATGCGGGCACATCGCGGCAACTGATCTGGTAACTGAAGTGCCCGGAGTCCTTGATGTCTCCCGCGTTGCACCATGAATCGAATGGCACGATGGTCGCCGTGTGCGGCTGCCACTCCCAGCGATCGTCCTTGACTCGCACGGTCAACTTGGCGGAAAGCACGGGGAGATCACCCTGCAGCTCCCACCACCCCCCTTCGACCGGCATGCGAAAGACACCCTCAGCGACGCGGAGTTCGTATTCGTAGTGCAAAACGCTGCCAGGTTGGACGTCGGGGAATGTGAACTGCGTCGCGCGATACTCGGTCGAGCCAGCCTTGTAGTACGGGCGATCGAGACGAAGGCTCGAGGGGACGGCGACCACTTGCCCATCGGCATGAATCGTCTTGGCGTCGAACTTGGCCAGCTCGGTTTTCGTTGCGTAGTAGACGATGAGCTGGTTACTGGCTTCGGTGCCAAGCGGATCGCGTACCAGGATGTCCTGGCTGACCTTCACGACGGAGCGTTGCGCATACGGCTCGACTGTCCATTCGACGTCCCACTGCTTGACCAGCGCCTTCGCGTCGGGAAACGGATCCTCGGTGGCTTGCGCCGAAGTGGCGGCAACGACCCCTAGCACTAACAACCATCCAGGCCGAGCCGACGCCATCACAACACCCCCCCTTTGGGATAGGACGCGGGGATTATCGTGTGGTCGCGTGGTTGGAGTAAATGACGCGCGTCACGAGGCAGCCCTGCGATCGTCAACCGGGCCGTGGAACCGCGATACGATACGA
>JANNUT010000071.1:0-6011 GCA_031395565.1 Acidobacteriota bacterium
GAGCACAATTTTCCGAAGGACGCTCCGCTACGACCGCTGTTTCTTGCTGACAGGGAGGCGGGGGCGAAGCCGGACTGGACCTACAACATGCTGCTGAGGCACGGCGTCCGTGCGTGCTTGGAATATGCAAAGAGCTTCGACGTAAAACGCGCACGCTCGCTGTCCAACCCGGACCTGGCTCCGCACCTCGAGTTCGTAGATCTTGGAGGACACGGTTATGCGAAGGTCCAACTGTCGGCCGATGAGATGCGCACCGAGTATGTCTGCATCCCACGGCCGATTGTGCGCAGTGAAAGACCGGATGGCGGGCCCATCAGGTATCGGGTGTTACTCACGGCTGCACTGTGGAAGAGCGGAGAGCGCCCGCAACTGAAGACATCGGTGCTCGAAGGCGACGTTGGGCTGTCGATTTGAGGGTTGCCGCTGTGGCGCGGGGCGAATCGCTGAGCCTGGTCGTGCGGCAGTTCTCGACTTCGCTTCTCCTCTCATCGAAGCCGGCGCGCAGTTGATGCTAGCGTTTGGCATCTGGAGGAGACTGATCGCCGATCAGCACTCAGCACTGACTTGCAGCTGGCAGAGGCCCAATGGATCATGCGGCCGCTGCGGCTGAGGCCATAGCATCAGCCCGATCGGAAGCTTTCATGAAGCCACGCTCTCAGGATGGACGACCGCAATGACTATTCGTATCCGCCAATTCTCATTCTTCTGGATTGCCGTAGTCGCCGTCGGTGCTTATGCCCAGACCGGACCGACTTCGAGCCCCGCCGATGAAGGCATGTCTCAACCGCAACTACTGCATAGCCTCCAGGATTTCGGAGGGCTCAGCGCGTACGCAGTAGAAAACGCGGCACTGCCTGCCGCACCGGTGAATCGGGTTATTTTCTTCGGCGATTCCATCACAGAGTTTTGGGGAAAGAACTCCTCGTTTTTCCCCGGCAAGCCGTACCTGAATCGTGGCGTCGCTGGTCAAACGACGGCGCAAATGCTGATTCGGTTCCGTCAAGACGTGATCAATCTCAAGCCTGCCGCCGTGATCATCCAGGGAGGGCTCGCGGACATCGCCGGTTTTACGGGGCCATCAAGTCTCGAGGAGATCGAAAACAACCTGCGCTCAATGGCAGAGTTGGCGAGCTTCAATCACATCAGCCCGATTCTCGTGGGAGAACCGCCTCCGGCTGATTATCCAGGGCGCACGGGCCCCGAGCCTGTGACACAAATTGTTGCGTTGAATAAGTGGGTGGCACGCTATTGCGCTTCTTCACACTTCACATATCTCGACTACTACTCCGCACTCGTCGGAAGTAGTGGGCAGATGAAAGAAGGAGTCAGCGATGACGGAGTGCACCCAAACGAGACGGGGTATGCAATCTTGAAACCCCTGGCAGAGAAGGCAATCGCGGAGGCTTTGAAGCAACGGGCTATGAGATCCTCTACGACCAAAGCGAAGTAGGGCCTATTAGGACTGCTGCGCCGTCGGGGGGCGTTACCGCGGGGGTTGATGTGAGTTCGGATGTCAATCGCCAGCGAGCGCGCTTCTACATGTCGTCGTCAGTCCGTATCTTCTGAGCTACCTGGTCCTTGGTCGAGCCGGCGCCGAAGCGTTTCACGTGGTGGTCGCGGTGGACGTGGAAGGCGACAATGTCCGCGTCGTCACCGCATACCGCCCGGATATTGGCGAGTGGCAGGACGACTTGAAAACTAGGAGACCCAAGCGATGAAATGCGCCGTATGCGGTGGGAACCTCAGCCCGGCAACGACGGACCTTCCTTTCAAGGTCAGCAACACGACGATCGTGATTCTGAAGGAGCTTCCCATCATTCAGTGTGCGAAGTGTCCCGAGTATCTGATTGCTGATGAGGTCCTCCGGCGAGTCGACGAGATCTTGGCGAGGGTAGAAGGTGGGACCGAGCTTGAAATCGTCCGCTACGCCGCGTGATCGTCCGGTTATGCATCGCCGAACAACGTGCTGCACTGGGCGGGCGTTCGTTTTGCTCGCCCGAGTCGGTCACCGCGGTCGTTGGGCGGACCACACAAGAGGAAAGAGTCGAAAACTCCGCGTTCTGGAGATGGTGAACCGCAAGGAGGCGGGAAGCCTGTGAAACAGAGTTGGCAGAGTGATTTCCCAATTCACGAAGAGGTTGAAGACTTCGCGGGGAGGCTGCGCACGTTCGTGATCACGTGTCACGAGGGCGGACTTGGCTTCACTGTGCGAGCTTCGGAGCAAGAAGGAAAAGGGCTGGGCTACGAGTTCGTCGCCTACAGTGAGACGAGCCCCTACAGCGCCCTCGGGCGGGTCCGGGACAAGATGCACCGTGGCCTTGCCACCCGTCACGTTAGCGGTTCGCAGGGAGACTGGCGGATGTTCCACGACGAACTGCGAGGGCGAATCACTTCGGATGGAGACGGCAATGTGGTTCTCGTCGTTGACGGCATTCCGCTCGAGATCCATGACCTCGAGTCGTTTCTCCGATCGCATGAGGGATGGGAATTCAAGATGCAGATCGTGGACGCACTTGAATGAAGGGTGATCTCGCAAGGAGACGGCCGCGGTTACGCGGGGCGTTCGGCGTTCCAGAACGGCAACGGACCAAGAAACCTGAGCCAATCCGAACGTTAGGTTCGGGGTTGCCGCTGACTGCTATCGCTGGACAGACGGATCAACCTTGCCGGAAGGGGCCGGAGCCTCTTCGGGCGTGCCAGAACGCAAGGATCACCACAACGTCCCGATCGAAGGTGTAGTAGAGATGGGACGAGGTGCTGCGGAGGTAGAGGCGACGCAACGCTGCGATTCGCGCCTCGGGATACAGGGTGCCAGCCCCTGGCATCTAGGCGAGAAGGCGGACTGCCTGCTCGATTTCGTCTACGAGTATCTCTGCGGGGCGTTGGTTTTCGATCCACCAGGCCTTCGCGACGCGCAGCGGTTCGCGTGCGACGTTAGAGAATACGACCTTGCGGGGATTCACTTCGATCGAAGTTCGCGCAGGACCTCGGCGGCGTCGGTGAGTCGGCCGGCTTCGACATCCGCACCGGAGGCGACGAGGGCACGATGGAGTGCCGCGCGATCTTCGTCATCGAGCCAGTCGCCCGGGACCATAGCAAGGAGCTCAACCTCGGTACCTTCCGGGAGGTCGGTAGGTTCGTCGACGACCAAGCGTCCCTTCTGCACGCGTGCTTTCAGCGTCATGCCGAGGAACGTACTAGCGAACGTTGACGTTGACAACTGGCGTTGCACGGGCCGAGCTATCGGGCCGTCCGACACTATGCAACGGACGGCGCTGTGCGCCGTCGCTGATGCTGCGCGTTGGGCGTTCTGGAACCGCAACGGAGCAAGAGAATTGAACCAATCCGAACGTCAGGTTCGGGGTAGCAGCGTGCGCTGGACGCCCGCTATTACATCGACCGCGGCACCGACGAACCGCGCATCTATGGCCACGCGATTCGTGAGCGCGAAGTCGACGATGTCCTTGGTCGACTCATTGAAGATCGACCGGGCCGCGAGGGGGCACGACTCGCTGTCGGACAGTCGCGGGGGGGCGGTTCTTGCGAGTCGTCGAAGTCTGGGACGAGCAGCCCGGCTCGGTTTTTGTGATCACGGCGTATGAGCTAGGCCCGAAGGCGTTGCGCGCGTTGCGGCGGAGGCGTAAGAAGAACGCATGAGCGAACAGAAGCTACCGCAGGGTTCTGGATCATTACGAGTCGCAGACCGATGATGCAGCGGCGGCAGAGGATCAAGAAGCGTTTGAGTCGACAACTCACACTGCCATGGAAGTGCCCATCGAACTCGTCCCCGAGGTTCGGGATCTTATTGCGAAGCGCCGAGCCGGCTGACGGGGTCAGTGGCATTTTCCTGTTTGCGATCCTCGGTGACTCTCCATAGTTGGCCTCGAGTTGTTTCTTCCCAGGCTTTCGGCCGCGCGACCGATCCTCAGCAGCCTGCCGTTGATCGAGCCGATACTTCGCCGCTTGGATCCGGTCTAAGCGCGATCGTCTACGCGCTCGCGCCGTGGGAATCTCGTCGCCTCGCCGATCGGCGCCGTCGCGGTCGTCCCCCTCAACTTCCTCGGCACTCGCACGCGCTGCGCGCGCGGCGCCCTTACGCGCCTGCTGAAACACCCGTCACGAACAGATCGCGACACTGCTTCAACTGCTAGAGCCGAAGCTCACAGCTCGTCCGTTGCGCAGGGACATTCCCAGCGGCCAGCACACGAAACTCCAGGTCCTTCAATACGCCCGTCGCCAGTCCAACCGCTCATGAAGGCGACGGGATCTTCTTGACGCAGACCGCTAGTGATGAGCGGGATGGTCGACATTATCGCGTGCGCTGCGCTGACCGAACACGTTGTCGCAGAGTCTGCTCATTCGAACTTCGCTACCCAAATGAATTAGGTATACCGTCCCCGAAATTGGTTGCGCGTTCGGAAAATATTTCTATCAACATTCGCACTTTCGATTGTTGTTCGCGTTTCTTCCGCGTACATTTACGACACTACGGGGAAGCAGCGTGTCGCGTTCATCGCTTGGTTCAACACAACACTCATCAAGCAGTTTGTGGCTCGCCGCGGTGCGAGCCGATCAGGTGGCGTGTCGGTTGGTGGGTGACACGGTGCGCGTGTTGTTGCCGTTGGCGAAGGTCGCGGCGGCGATCATCGATGGTGAGTTGTGGCGCGGGTGTGGGTATTCGTCGGTACATGACTTCACGCGCGAGGAATTGGAGCGCAGCAGCAAGTGGTTGCGGATGCATGCGGCGTTGCATCGCGCGGTCGTGAAGGTGCCGGGGTTGCGCGGTGCGGTGACGGGTGAGGATGGGGGCGCGCCGATTGGAATGAGCAAGGCGTTGTTGGTGGCGCGGGTGGCGTCGGAGGAGACGCTGGCTTCGTGGGTGGAGCGGGCACGCAGGCTCACCGTGGATGAGTTGCGCTCGGCGGTGAATGGTGGCGATGGTGAGGCCGAGGCTGTTGCGCCCAGTTCCGACGATATCGCTGAAGTGCCGGGTGTTTTGTGGGGTTTCTCAGCGCCGCCGTCGGTGCGCGCGGCGTTCGACAGTGCGCTCGATCTGTATCGCCGGTTGGAAGGTGGTGATGCGACGGTGACCTCATTCATCGAAGCGCTCGTGGCCGAGGACTATGCCAGTGATCAGCCGCCGGACGTTTTCCAGGAGTGGTTGCGCGCGGCGGAACCGCGCGTCGATTTGGTGGAGATTCCGTCGGGTAACGAGCTTCCAGCGATGGTGGTCGCGCGTGAGTTGCTCGCGAAACTCGACGACACGATTGAGCGCGCAGGTGTGGGGTCCGACAGCGAGGTGCTCGGGCAGTTGCAGTGGTTCGTCACTGCGACCGATTTGATGGAGCGCCATCTGGCGTCGCTGTTGATGGAGATGAGCGCCAGTGGATTGGTGCGCGAACTCGGTTTCACCAGCATCGGCGCTTACGGCGAGAATCGCTTGGGGCTGTCGCGCACGAGCATCGAGGATCGCGTGCGTGTGGCGCGATCGCTGGCGAAGCGCCCGCGTGTGCAGCGCGCGTATGTCACCGGCGCGATTGGTCTCGAGAAGGCGTTGCTTGCGGTGCAGATCTTGGGTCCGGGGTATGTCGATGCGTCCAGTGAGAACGAGTGGGCGGCGCACTTGAAGGAATGCACCATCAAGCGTTTGCGCGATGAGAAGCGCGCGCTGCTGTTTGCGGCGAGCGTCGAGGGCCGCGCTGGCGCACCAGCGCCAATGACCGATGAAGCGTGGCTCGCGTCGCTGCGCTGCGCGCCCGGCGACACCGCGGCGGCCGTGCAGCGCGCTGGTCACGCGGCGTGCAGCAACGGGCCGTTGATTCCGATCGCGGGCAGCGTGCTGCGCTGGCGCTTGCCGGTAGAACTCGCGCGCGACTTCGGCGCCTGCATCGAAACCCGCTGCAAATACCTCGCGCTCGATGCCGCCGCCTGCGATTGGTCGCAACCGATCAGCGATGAAGACCCGCCGTCGTGGCGCGCTGCCCGGACATTTTCCACCGCGTGTCGCCGGC
>JANNUT010000072.1:0-18236 GCA_031395565.1 Acidobacteriota bacterium
ATATCGGTTGAACGACTCTGGACTAAAGGGGCTCCTACGGCGAGCCGATACAACCTTCGGAGGGCGCACGCCGATGCCTGTTGTGATGAACAAACCGCACTGCCTGTTACTGCGCGACGAGCGGATCGACGACTTCAATCGCGTGGCGGCCCAGGGACGGCCCGACCTGATCGACGCCAACCTGCGCGGCGTCGATCTGCGCAACGCTCACCTCAAGACCGCCGACCTGCGAGGCGCGTATCTGCGCGGTGCCGACTTGCGTGGTGTCGATCTCTCGGAAGCCTCGCTGGACGGAGCCTCGTTTCACGAGGCCAAGGTGAGTGGCGCGCTCTTCCCGGCTGATTTCGACCCGACCGAGATTCGTTTGTCGATCGAGTACGGGACACGCATGCGCTCGTTGGTTTCGCGAGCACGCGTGCTGGAAGCGGCGGCAGCAACTCTGATCGACGTTTGAGGGCGGCCTCGAAGGGCCGCCCCGTTATTGTCAACAGCGCTTACGGGCAGACCGGCGCGGTGGGTCGTACCACCTGCTGGCTGTTCTTGCCCAGCGGCCCGACACAACTCGCGCCGTTTTGCGCCGTGCTCTCGTACCAGAAGGCTTGACCCGCTGCCGGGACCGTCGCATCGGTCCCTTGCGATGTTGCCAAGTTCTTCGCGATGCAGGTTTCGTTGTAGACCCACGACGTCACGATCGTGCCGCGGTAGAGGTTATAGGTGATCCCCACGCCACCGACGTCCGACCAATCGAACACGGTCTTGGTGGTGAAGCGCGCCGTCGTGCCGGTGTCGCGTGGACGTCCCTTCGCTGGATCGGTCGGGAAGCAATCGGTGCTGTCGAGTTGACCATCGCGATCTTGGTCGCCTTGATTCACCACCCACGCTTCGCCCGCATCGGCGCGGCCATCGTTGGACCCGTCACCGAACACTGCGGGCGCCACCACTTCCTTGTTGGTGGAACCATCGAAGTCGGTGACCGCCAGCCAGTACGGACCACCCAGTGCATCGCTGGGGATTTTTCCGCCGCCGAGTTGATCGAGCGTGGTTCGTCCGTGCGTCATTTGCGAAACCGGCAGGACGGTGAGATCGGCCACCGTCGTGCCCGAGGGAATTCGAGCCCCCGGCAGCACCAAAACCGAACCAGCGTCCGTGCGCGTCCCTGTAGGTCCGTCGGCGCTGGGCGATCCGAGCAACAGATCGACGGTTGCGTCGTTGTCGTAGTCGGCCATCACGGCGGTTTGTCCGGCGCTATTCCCGGCGGTGGCACCGAACAACGACAATCGCGCCGGGGTTGGGAACACCTTTCGATTGACCGCGGTCCAATCGGCGCGGCCGAGCACCACGTAGCCACCGCCTGCCGTGTTGCGCGCGGGGCCACCTGGAGCTGCGCCTTGTCCCGGAGCACCGATCAAGATGTCTGAGATGGTGTCGCCGTCGTAGCGTGCGACCGAGAGTCCAGCGCCGACCCTGTCATCCGGCGATTCGCCGTAGAACAACGCGGTATAGGTGGTCGAGATGCCGAGATCGAGCGTGACGTTGGCGCCGCTGCGTCCGGCCACGACGTAGACCTCGCCCGAGGCCGATTGGTTGTTGGCACTGCCGTCGGCATCGGGAGCTCCCAGCACGAGATCTTCTTTGCCGTCACCGGTAACATCGCCGGCCGCGATCCCCATGCTGAGGTGATCGTTGTCGTTGACGCTCAGGATGTAGGCCTGAACGTTGAGCGTGAACGTGTCGATGATGAAGCCGGTGCCGATGCTCTCGGCTTTGGCGACATACACAACGCCACCGTCGAAGACGAAGCCGTCGGCATACGGCGCACCGATCGCCAGGTCTTTGCGTCCGTTGCCATCCCAATCGACCGCCGCCAGCGTCATGCCGATTCGATCGTTGCTGACCTCACCCTGAATCGTCGCGTTGGCACTCGAGGAGGCCAGGTCCTTCGTCGCCGGCAACGAGGCGCTGCCGTAGATGATGAACACCTTGCCCATGTCGGTACGATTGGTCGGCGTGCTGCGATCGGCGTAAGGAGCGCCGGCAATGATGTCCGTGCGGCCATCGCCGTTGATATCGGCGGCCGCCAACGAGTAGCCGAAACGATCACCGGCGGCAACGCCGTAAATCTCGACATCGGCACGCGTCGTGAACAAGTCCTCGCTGGCGTTGATGGGTCCATACCAAACGTAGACGGCGCCGCCGTCGACGCGATTGTTGGTGGGACCATCGGCATACGGAGCACCGAGCGCCAAGTCCTGTGTGCCGTCGCCATTGAAATCGGCGGCAACACCGCTGTATGCGGTTCGATCGCCGGCGTCTTGACCGTAGAGTGCAATCCCCGTGGTGTTGAGATCGCGCACCAAGGTGACACACGCGTTGCCGACGCCATCGCCATCGGCATCCTGCTGATTGGTGTTGGGGACCGTGACGCAATTATCGGAACCATCGAGCACCGTGTCGCCGTCGTCGTCGGCGTCGCACGCATCACCGGTGCTGTCACCATCGAGGTCTTGCTGCGTGGTGTTGGCCAGGCCCAGACAGTTGTCGTCGCAGGCCACGCGGTTGCCGCCGGTGCACTTGTCGACCGTGCCGTCGCCGTCATCGTCGGAGACACTGTCGCCGTCGGCATCCGCTTCGCACGCGTCGCCGGTGCCGTCGCCGTCCATGTCGCCTTGCTCAGGATTGACCACGGTGGGGCAGTTGTCGCACGCGTTGCCGACCCCATCGACATCGGTGTCGGTTTGGGTCGGATTCGCGACGCGCGGGCAGTTGTCCTTCAAGTTGCGCAGGCTGGTTCCGTCGCCGTCGGCATCGGTGGGGGCCACGATCCACGCTTCGCCCGTTTCAGCACGGTTCTGCGTGGCGTCGTTGTCGCCGTCTCCGCCATCGACACCAATCACAATCTCGTCGAGTCCGTCGCCGTTGACATCGCCGAGCGTCATCCCAATACCCAGATCGTCGCCAAGATCCGGTGAGAGCAGTGCGGTAATCGGCTTGCCGCCGGTGCCGTTGAGCAAGTCGACCGAAGACGAGCTTCGAATGTCCTTCCAGCGGAATACGACCGCCTCGCCGGCATTCGCGCGCGTCCCCTGCGAGCCGCTGGAGAACGGCGCCGTGAGCACGATGTCTTTGGTGCCATCGCCATCGAATTCACCAATCGCTACCTGTTCACCCAGCGTGTCGCTACCCCGCCGTCCGTAGATGACGGTGTTGGCGACGGTGTTGACAGCCGCTGTCGTCCAGGTCGCTCGGCCGTACACGGCGTATACCTCACCAGCGCCGATGCGGTTGTTGGTCGGTCCAGAGCCGCCGGTCACGCCGATCAATATGTCGCCGGTGCCGTCTTGACTCAGATCGCCGACCGCGAGCCCCGTGGGCAGGCCATCGTTGACATCGACGCCGTACAGATAGGGCGCTGGGTTGGTGGACAGGTCTCGAGACCCGCCTGCGACGATCGAGGCGCCGCCCATAATCAAATGCAGTTCACCCGCGCCGTCTTTGGCGTTGGCCGGTCCGTCGCCCGCTTTGGCGGCCGCCAGAATATCGACTGTTCCATCGCCGTTGATATCGCCCACGGCGACCACGGAACCGAGCCGATCGGTCTCTTCGGCGCCGCGAATCAAGTAGTCCGGCGTTTGAGTGTAGTAGTCACGTACACCGCTGAGTCCCACCGCTCCGAACTTCACCATCGCCGCACCATAGATGATGCGACGAATCCCTACATCGGGAACGGAGTAGCTCTGCGCGCCCATCACGATGTCTTTGATGCCGTCACCGTTGACGTCGCCGACCGCGACTGAGCGACCCATCAGCGTTCCATTCCACTGGCCAAAAAACGTTGCCGTGGCATTCGGCAGGTTGGGGGTGCTGGGCACGTACGTCAAGATTTTCGCGGGCCACGAAGTGCGTCCGGCAAAGACGTAGACGCGCCCGCAAGCATCGACGATATCGTCGATGCTGCCATCGCCGTCGGTATCCTGGAGCGATTGTGAGCAGTCGGCGCGGAAAGCCCCGACGATCAGGTCCGTCGTGCCGTCGGCATTGACATCGCCCACCGCCAGCGCGCGGCCGAACTCGTCGGAAGCACGTTCACCGTAGATCACCACGTCGGGATTGGTGAACTTGAGGTCCTTCTTTCCGTTCTTGAACTTGCCGAAGATGATGTGAACTTCGCCTGAGTCGCTGTCTTTGTTGGCGGTGCCGTTGAACTCGGCGTCACCCAACGGCGCGCCCACGATCAGGTCGAGTTTTCCGTCGCCGTTGATATCGCCGACGGCGACGGTACGCCCCAGGTTGTCGAGGTTGTCGCGTCCGTAGAGGACGTACGACTGTGTGTCGGTCTTCAAATCGATGTCGCTGATGTCGCAGACATCGCCAATTCCATCGCTATCGGCATCGGCTTGGCTGGCGTTGGCAGCGAACGGGCAGTTGTCGTCGCAGTTGACGGTGTTGCCGCCCGTGCACGGGTCGAAGGTGCCATCGCCATCGGAGTCGAGCTTGCCGTCGTTGTCGTCATCGGTGTCGCACGGATTCCCCGAACCATCGCCGTCGGAATCGAGTTGGTCGAGGTTGCTGATCGTCGGGCAGTTGTCGCAAGCATCGCCCAGACCATCGAGATCGGTATCGAGCTGACTGACGTTGGGTGTGTTGCGGCAGTTATCGCAGAAATTTCCTATCGCGTCAGCATCGGTGTCGGCCTGATCGGCGTTGAGCACGAGCGGACAGTTGTCGTCGCAATTGGTGGTGGCTCCGCCGCTGCACGGTCCGCCACCGACGAAGTCGTCGACAATCGTGTCGTTGTCGTCATCCGGGTCGCACGCGTTACCGAGGGCGTCGCCATCGGTATTCCGTTGGAAGCCGTTGAACAGCTCGGCGGCGGTCGTGGTGCCGTTGTTGTCGGCATCGCAATAGAGCACGTTGGCGTTGCAATCACCGTTGTTGTTGCCGGGGCAGTTGTCGCAAACGCTGCCGGCCTTGTCGGTATCGGACAACACGCCGTTGGTCTCGCGCTGCTGCGGATTGCAGAGCGTGGCGCAGTTGTCGCATGCGTCGCCCACCCCGTCGTGCAGATCGGCGGTGCGAATTTCCTCGCCGGCATCGATCGTGCCGTCGAGGTCGGTATCGATCCACACCCGTTCACCTGGATCGATGAGCTGATTGTTGTTGAGATCTTCCAGCGGACATTCCTGCGTCGGAATGAACAGGTCCAGGTCGGTCTGCGTTGGGTTGACGGCAGTCGAGCAGTTGTCGCAGACGTTTCCGATTTGATCGCCGTCGCTGTCCGCCTGGTTGAGGTTGCTCAGGTTCGGGCAGTTGTCGCAGGAACTACCTACCGTATCGCCGTCCTGATCGTCTTGATCGGAATTGACGATGGCCTGACAGTTGTCGCACGCATCGCCGGCGCCGTCGCCGTCTTGATCGGTTTGGCTGGCGTTGGAGGTGGCAGGGCAGTTATCGCAGATGTCGCCCTTGCCATCACCATCGGCATCGCCGTTGGCGCCCGGTGTAATCGGGCACTTGTCGATCGTGTCGGCAAATCCGTCGTTGTCGTCGTCGCTATCGCACAGATCGCCGGTACCGTCTTTGTCGTTGTCGGCTTGATTGGCGTTGGCGTTGCTGGGGCAGTTATCGCACTTGTTACCGATGCCGTCCAAGTCGGTGTCTTGCTGCGGGCTCGGGTCGCCCAGATTGTTGGCGACCGTACGGCAGTTGTCGTCACAGCCAAACGTCACGCCGGTGGGGCATGGATCGTTTTGCGCATCGCCATCGGTGTCGTTGAGGCCGTCGTTGTCGTCGTCGCTATCGCAAGCATCACCGGCCGTATCGCTGTCGCTGTCGATTTGATCGCGGTTGGAAAGCGACGAGCAGTTGTCGCAGGCATCGCCGAACAGATCGTTGTCCGAATCGAGATTTGGATTGTTCGGAATCAGCGGGCAACTGTCGAACAGATTGCGGAATGTATCGAAGTCGTCGTCGACGCTGCTGACCAAGTAGATCTTCCCAGCGCCAATGCGATCGCCGCTGCCCAGGTTGGGTCCATTGGCAAACGGCGCGCCGACCACCAACTCCTGCTTGATCTCGTTGTTGAGGTCGGCAGTGGCGAGACTATTACCCAATCCATCGCCCGCTGCGGCGCCGAATACCCGGGCCCATCCTGCAAAACCGTCCGGTCCAAGATCGAGCGTGGGGCTGGGACGCGCTCCCCCTCCCCAGCGCATCCACACTTCTCCCGACGAGCCGCGTGTCTGCGCAGGCTCAGGCCCATCCGCGAACGGAGCGCCAATAATCAACTCGCGCGTTCCATCGCCATCGTGATCGGCGATCGCAATGGTCGACCCTAATCCGTCGTCGGCATCGCGACCGATTACGGTCCAAAACGCTGTCGAGTTGAGCACCGAGCCACATTGATAGCGGCAATCGCCTTGCAGATCGAAGCTCTGTCCCGAACTGATCGGGCCCCAAATCACCGCGACGGCTCCGGTGCCGAGCCGCTCGTTGGCTTCGGCGGTGCCGTCGCGATCGTCCGTGCCATAAAACGGCGAGCCAACCGCCAAGTCGCGGAAGCCATCGCCGTCGACATCGCCAACCGCCATCGCAAAACCGGCGTCGTCGCCCGCGAACGCTCCGACAACGCGGATCGGAATGCTGCTGTTGAGGTCGGCACCAGAAAAGCCGACCGCGCCGGGAACCACAGCGACCTCACCCGATGCTTTGCGCACCGGTGTCACCAAACCGGTACCGCGTCCGCGAGGAAGCTGGACGGCAATGTCGCTGCGGGTGTCGTTGGTGACATCGCCGACGCGCAGGACGCCGCCGATCGAGGCTTGCTCTTCGGGGTATTGATTGAAGGTGCCGTCGCTTCCTTCCTGCACCGAATCGGGGGTCCCGTCTCCATTGGTGTCGGCGAAACGCACGAAGTCGTACGAGGGGCCAACGATCGTGGCATCGGCGGCAGCGGTGCGCAGATTGCGCTGCGCAAAGCCGAAGGTGGTGACGGTCGATTTGAGGATCGCAACCTCGCCGCAATTGGTGCGTGCGTTGGACGTTCCATCGGCGCCCGGCGCACCCATGATCAGGTCGTTCTTGCCGTCGCCATCGACGTCGCCCGCAGCCACCGAGCTTCCCAGACGATCACCGAGGTCCGCGCCGTAGACCCAGTAGTCGGCATTGCTGAAGCGCGGATCGGGCCGTGCAAGATCGAGCGTCGCTCCTCGTGGGCGTCCGCCGTACAAGACGTAAACCTCGCCGCGTGCGGCGAGTCCGTTCGGGTCGATCGTGCCGTCGCCGTCGGCGTCAAGATTGCGCGGCCCGTTGCCGGAGGAGTTACCGATGATCAGGTCGGCCGTGCCGTCGGCATTGAGATCAGCCAATGCGAATTCGGTGCCGATTCCATCGCCTGAGCGCGGACCGACGACCACCAAGCTGGCGGTTCCGGTGGAGCCCAAGTCGGAGATGCGGTCGTACGGCGCACCGCCGTAAAACACGAAGACCGCGCCAGCGCCGGCGCGGTCGCTCGCCGGTCCGGCGTAGGAAGGAGCGCCCACCGCGAAGTCGGGCCTGCCGTCGGCGTTGAAATCTCCGGTGGCCACACGGTCGCCGAACTGATCGCCGCCGCTGCGTCCGATCTTGACGATATCTTGGCTCGAGGCTGTGTCGACGGAGTCGACGCGTTGCGCTCGTGCGCTGCTGACGACTCCCAATAACAACACGAGCGCGATGCCGAGCCGCGCTCCAAACGAACGAGTCATAGAGGTAGCTGTCATTGTCTCGGGCAGGAACATTTGGTCCCTTCTGTTCCGCCCAGCCGAACGCGGTAAACCCCGGCGCCAAAGTACGACGGCTCTGCAATCGCCGCAACGTCGAATCGGCTTTCCGTGTCGTTCGGTGGTGGCGCGCGACGCGCCGGAGCTCCCCGGTCGAGCGTGAAACACACCGGACGATCGGCCCGTCCTCGTGGGCCGACCGCCTCACCTAATGTCAGTCGCGGGCTCGGGGCGGGCCACTCACCCGCCCCGAATCCTGTGATTGCGATTACGGACAAGCGGGCGGCGTCGGCCGCACCACCTGCTGGCTGTTCTTACCCAAGGGGCCAACGCAGCTGGCGCCGTTTTGCGCCGTGCTGTCGTACCAGAAGCCTTGACCTGCTGCCGGGACCGTCGCATCGGTCCCCTGCGATGTCGCCAAGTTCTTCGTGAGACAGGTTTCGTTGTAGACCCACGGCGTCACGATCGTGCCGCGGTAGAGGTTATAGGTGATCCCCACGCCACCGACGTCCGACCAATCGAACACGGTCTTGGTGGTGAAGCGAGCCGTGGTGCCGGTGTCGCGTGGACGTCCCTTCGCTGGATCGGTCGGGAAGCAATCGGTGCTGTCGACCTGGCCATCGCGATCTTGATCGGCTTGATTGACGACCCACGCTTCCCCCGAATCGGCGCGCGTGTCGTTAGAACCGTCGCCGAAGACCGACGGTGCCACCACCTCTTTGTTGGTGGAGCCATCGAAGTCGGTGACCGCCAGCCAGTAGGGACCTCCCAAGGTGTCGCCGGAAATCTTGCCGCCGCCGAGTTGATCGAGCGCGGTGCGGCCGACGATCTGCTGCGCGCTGGGAATCAGTGCGCCGTCGAACACCACGGCACCGCTTGGAATGCGCGAGTTGGGCAGGACGTAGATCGCGCCTGCGTCGGTGCGCGTACCGCTGACCGCGTCGACCGCCGGCGCTCCGAACAGCAGATCGTTGGTGCCATCGTTGTCATAGTCGCCGAGCGCAATCGACTGCCCCATCGATTCATCCGCGGTCGATCCGAAGATTGAGACCTTGGCAGGATCGGGGAACGTCTTGCCGTTGATCGACGTGAAGTCGGCGCGACCCAAAACCACGTAGCCGCCGCCTGCGGCGTTGCGCGCCGCAGAGCCGGGAGGCGAGCCTTGCCCGGGTGCACCGATCGCAATGTCGTTGATGGTGTCGGCATCGAAGCGGCCCGTCGAGAGTGAACTGCCGGCGCGATCGCCCGTGCTTTCGCCGAAGAACAGTGCGGTGTAGTTGCTGACCAGGCGCAGGTTGATGGAGGTGGCCATGCTGGCACCGCCTTTGACCACATACACCTCGCCTGCTTGCGATTCGTTGTTGGCGCTGCCATCGGCGTCGGGTGCACCGACAACCAAATCGTCGGTACCGTCGCCGGTGACATCGGCCGCCGCCATGCTTGCCGACGCATGATCGTCGGCGCCTGCACCCGAAATGTAGTGCTGCACGTTGGGCGTGAACGAATCGATGATCAGACCGGTTCCCATGTTCTCCTGATGAACGATCCAGATTTCGCCGCCCTTGAGTACCGAGTCGAAATCGGCATCGGCGTACGGGGCGCCCATCGCGAGGTCTTTCTTGCCATTGCCATTGCAGTCCAAGACTTGCAGCGTCATCCCCAGCCGGTCGTTGTTGTTTTCACCTTGGAACAGGATGTTGGCGGCGCTGACGTTGAGGTCCTTGGTGGCCGGCAACGAGGCCGCACCGAACACCACGTAAACCTTGCCTGGGTCGGTCTTGCCCGAGCGGTCTGCGTACGGAGCGCCCAGGATGATGTCGTCGCGGCCATCGTTGTTGAGATCGCCTGCCGCGACGGCGTAACCGGTGCGATCGCCAGCCACGGAGCCGTAAATCTCCATGTCGGCGCGCGTCGTGAACAAGTCTTCGGATTGATTGATCGGTCCAAACCAAAGATAGGCGGCGCCGGCATCGGCACGGTTGTTGGTGGGGCCGTCCGCATAGGGGGCTCCCAGCAGCAAGTCTTTGGTGCCGTCGCCGTTGAAATCGCCAATGGCACCGGAGTACGCGGTGGCATCGCCGGCATCCTGACCGTAGATCGCCAGGCCTGTGCTCACCAAATCGCGGATGAGCGTTTGGCACGCGTTGCCGACGCCGTCTCCGTCGGCATCTTGCTGTGAACTGTTGCTGACCGTGGGGCAATTGTCCGAAACGTCGGCGACGGTGTCGCCGTCGTCGTCGCTATCGCACGCGTCGCCGGTGCCATCGGCATCGAGATCCGATTGTGTAGGGTTGGCCAGGCCCAGGCAGTTGTCGTCGCACGCGACGCGGTTGCCGCCGGTGCACTTGTCGACGGTTCCATCGCCGTCGTCGTCCGAAATAGTATCGCTGTCCTGATCCTGCTCGCAGGCGTCGCCGGTACCATCCAGGTCGGCATCGGCTTGGTTGGCGTTGGCGATCGTGGGGCAGTTGTCGCACGCGTTGCCCACGCCATCGAGATCGGTGTCGGTCTGGCTCACGTTGGAAACACGCGGGCAGTTGTCCTTGAGGTTGCGCAGTGCCGTGCCGTCGCCATCGACATCGGTCGGTGCGATGATCCACACTTCACCGGTGTCGGTGCGGTTTTGCGTAGCGTCGTTGTCACCGTCGCCAGCGTCGGCACCAATCACGATTTCATCGACGCCATCTTTGTTCATGTCACCCAGCGCCAACCCGATACCGAGGTCGTCGAAGCTGTCGCTCGACAGCAGTGCGGTGATGGGCTTGCCGCCGGAGCCGGTGAGCAGATCGACCGTTGCCGAGTTCTTGATGTCGTTCCAGCGAAAGACGCTGGCATCACCGGCACTCGCCCGATTGTTCGCGGCACCCGACGAGAAGGTCGCCGTAATGACGATGTCCTTGGTGCCATCACCGTCGAACTCACCGATCGCAGTTTGCTCGCCGAAGTTGTCGCTGGCACGACGCCCGTAGATAAGAGTGTTGGCCACCGTGTTGACCTGCGATGTTACCCAGGTGGTGCGGCCCAGCACCGCGTAGGCCTCTCCCACGCCAACACCGCGTGTGTTCGATGGACCGCGACCGCCGGTCACACCGATCAACAGATCGGCGGTGCCGTCGTTGTTCAAGTCACCCACTGCTAAACCTGACGGCAGGTTGTCATTCGCATCCACACCGTACAGATAGGGTGCCGGAGATGTCGCCAAGTCACGCGAGCCACCCAGTGTGATGGCGCTGCCGCCGAACACCAGTGCCAACTCGCCCGCGGCGTCTTTGGTGTTGCCAGGACCATCCGCAGCACGCGCCCCGCACAGGATGTCGGCCGTGCCATCGCCGTTGATGTCGCCAGCGCCCACGACGGTGCCCAGTCGATCCACTTCTTCGGCACCGCGAATCAGGTAGTTGGGCGTTGCCGTGTAGTAGTCGGTCACGCCCGTCCAAGTGCTCGAGCCGAAGTTCACCACCACAGCGCCATAGATGATGCGTCGCACCCCGGTACTGACGAGTGAGAAATTCGGGGCACCGATGACCACATCCCTGATGCCATCGCCGTTGACATCGCCCAGCGCCATCTGTCGGCCGAGGTTGGTGCCATTCCACTGACCGATCAGGGTCGCGGTAGCATTCGGCGTGTTGGGCGTTGCGGTTTGATACGTCAAGATTTTCGTGGGCCAGGTGGTGCGGCCCGCGAACATATAAACGCGGCCACAGGCATCGACCGGGTCGTCGACACTGCCGTCACCATCCAAGTCCTGCTTGCTTTGCGAACAATCGCCTCGGAAGGCGCCGACGACCAGATCGGAGGTGCCATCGGCATTGACGTCACCAATCACGATCGCGCGGCCAAATTCATCGGAGGCGCGCTCACCATAGATCACGACGTCCGGATTGGTGAACTTGAGATCTTTCTTGCCGTTCTTGAACTTGCCGAAAATGATGTAGACCTCGCCGGCTTCGCTGTCCTTGTTGGCGGTACCGTTGAATTCGGCATCGCCCAGCGGTGCGCCCACGATCAAGTCGGGCTGGCCGTCACCGTTGATGTCTCCTACGGCCACAGTGCGTCCGGCGTTATCGAGCAGATCACGCCCATACAGCTCGTACGACTGATCGTCGGTGCGGAAGTCGATGTCGCTAATGTCGCACACGTCGCCAATGCCGTCGTTGTCGGCATCGGCTTGACTGGCGTTGGCGGAAAACGCGCAGTTATCGTCGCAGTTGGCGGTGTTGCCACCGGTGCATGGGTCGAACGTGCCGTCGCCATCGGAATCGAGTTTTCCGTCGTTGTCATCGTCAGGGTCGCAAGGGTTACCGGAACCATCCAGATCGGCGTCGACTTGATCGGCGTTGGAGATCGTCGGGCAGTTGTCGCACGCGTCGCCCAAGCCATCCAGATCGCCGTCGAGCTGCGTGACGTTCGGGTTGTTCTTGCAGTTGTCGCAAACGTTGCCGACTCCGTCGGAATCGGTGTCGGCTTGATCGGCATTGACGACCGTGCGGCAGTTGTCGTCACACTGTGTGGTGGCTCCGCCGCTGCAGGCCGGCTTGTTGGCCACGTCGTCGAGGATCAGATCGTTGTCGTCGTCGGTGTCGCAGGCATCGCCGACGGGATCACCATCAGTGTTCTTCTGGAAGCCATTGTCACGCTCGGCTTGAGTGGTGGTGCCGTCGTTGTTGGCGTCGCAGTACAGCGCGTTGATGTTGCAGTCGCCATTGTTCTTGGTTCCGCAGTTGTCGCAGTAAGCGCCCACCTTGTCGTTGTCGTTGAGCGTCGGGATCGGGCTGCGGCCCTCACCTTGGAACGGGTTGCAGTCGCGAGGGCAGTTGTCGCAAGTGTCGCCAATCTTGTCGAGACCGAACGGCAGGATTTCGGTCTCGTTGGCATCTTTGATGTTGTCCTTGTCGAGATCCTTGAAGATTTCTTTGTCGAGATCGACGACGAGGTCGGCATCGGTATCGCCCCACACGCACTCGTTGTATGTCCCTGGCCCTTCCTCCTGGATCCAAACATCGGTGTCGGCTTGGTCAGGATTGGCGACGGTCGCGCAGTTGTCGCAGACATTCCCGACGGTGTCACCGTCGCTGTCGGCTTGATCGGCGTTGGCAAGATTGGGGCAGTTGTCGCAAGCACCACCCTTCC
The DNA here is from genome assembly GCA_031395565.1 of Acidobacteriota bacterium. GTDB lineage: Bacteria > Acidobacteriota > Polarisedimenticolia > J045 > J045 > JANNUT01. Next base: position 12,891 of record JANNUT010000072.1, read on the forward strand.
CGTCACCGTCCTGATCATCTTGGTCGGAATTGACGACGGTCTGACAGTTGTCGCACGCATCGCCGGCGCCGTCGCCGTCTTGATCGGCTTGGCTGGCGTTGGAGATGGCAGGGCAGTTATCGCAAATGTCGCCCTTGCCATCGCCATCGGCATCGCCGTTGGCGCCCGGTGTAATCGGGCACTTGTCGATCGTGTCGGCAAACCCGTCGTTGTCGTCGTCGCTGTCGCACAGATCGCCGGTGCCGTCTTTGTCGTTGTCGGCTTGATTGGCGTTGGCGTTGCTGGGGCAGTTGTCGCAGTTGTTACCGATGCCGTCCAAGTCGGTGTCTTGCTGCGGGCTCGGGTCACCCAGATTGTTGGCGACCGTGCGGCAGTTGTCGTCACAGCCAAACGTCACACCGGTGGGGCATGGATCGTTTTGCGCATCGCCATCGGTGTCGTTGAGGCCGTCGTTGTCGTCGTCGCTGTCGCAGGCATCACCGGCGGTGTCGCTGTCGCTGTCGATTTGATCGCGGTTGGTCAGCGACGAGCAGTTGTCGCAGGCATCACCGAACAGATCGTTGTCCGAATCGAGGTTCGGACTGTTTGGAATCAACGGGCAGTTGTCGAACAGGTTGCGGAAACTGTCGAAGTCGTCGTCGACGCTGCTGACCAAGTAGGTTTTCCCGGCGCCGATGCGGTCGCCGCTCCCTAGGTTGGGTCCATCGGCGAACGGAGCTCCGATCACGATCTCCTTCTTGGGATCGGAATCGAGGTTGGCGGCGGCCACCGAGTTGCCGAATCCGTCACCCGCTGCCGCGCCGAAAACGCGCGCCCAACCGGTGGTGCCGTCGATCAAAAAATCGACGGTCGAGTTGGGCGGTTGCGGACGCACACCGGTGCCCCAGCGGATCCAGACTTCGCCGCCCGACGCGCGGGTTTGGGCCGGCTCAGGGCCATCGCTGAACGGCGCGCCGACGATCAAGTCGATCGCTCCATCACCATCATGATCGGCAGCCACAGCGGAGTTGCCGAAGCCATCGTCGGCGTCACGGCCGAGCACTGTCCAGACAGCTGCAGAATCAAGCACCGAGCCGCATTTGTAGCGGCAATCCACGCGCAAATCGACGGAACCACTGAAGAGCGGGCCCCACACCACGGCGGTCGCGCCGTTGCCAAAACGATCAGTGGTTTCGACCGTTCCGTCCTGATCATCCGTGCCATAGAACGGCGAGCCCACGATGAGATCGCGCGTGCTATCGCCGTCGACATCGGCAATCGCGAGCGACGTGCCAGCATCGTCCCCTGCGAATGCACCAGTGATACGAATCGGAATGCCGGCATTCAGATCGAGGCTGGCAAAGCCGACTTGGCCCAGAACGATCGCCACCTCTCCCGCGGCGGCGCGATTTTGAGCCGGCGTGCCTCTTCCTTTCGGAAGTGTGATCGCAATGTCCGCGCGCCCGTCGTTGTTGATGTCTCCCACAGCGAGCCGCGTTCCCATCGTGCCTTGCTCGCCATCGAATTGATTGAAGATTCCGTCGGTGCCGTCTTGGATACGCTTGTCGCCTGGATCACCGCCCGGAGAGTTGCAGTTGAGACCGTCTTGATCGAGATCGTCGCAGGTGCCGTCGTTGTTGAAATCGACGTAGTCGTTTTTCTGGAAGTCGTAGGCGGGCCCTGTAATGGTGGCGTCGGCCGGCGTGGTTCGCAGGTTACGAATACCATCCACGAACGGTGCCACCGTCGACTTGAGGATGGCGACCTCGCCGCAATTGGTTCGCGCGTTCGACGCGCCGTCGGCACCGATCGCGCCGAGTATCAGGTCGGCACTGTTATCGCCATCGATGTCAGCAACGGCCACAGAGCTACCGAGTCGGTCGCCCGTTTCCGCTCCGACGATCCAAAGATCGGCGCGGCTTTTACTGCGATCGGGGCGCGACAGATCGAACGGTGAGGTGCGCACGCGGCCGCCGAACAGAACATAGACCTCGCCGCGATTGGAGAGACCGTTGGGATCGACGGTGCCGTCACCGTCGGCGTCGACGTTGAGCGGACCATTGCCCCCTGGATTGCCGATGATCAGATCGCTGGTGCCGTCGTTGTTGAGATCGGCAAGGGTGAACTCGATGCCGACGTTGTTGCCCGCCGACGGGCCAAGCACGATCAAGTTCGCTGTGCCGGTGGAGCCAAGGTCGGAAGTTCGATCGTAGGGCGCGTTGCCGTAGAACACGTAGACGGCGCCCGCTCCGATGCGATCGTTGTTCGTGCCCGCGTAGCCGGGTGCGCCGATCGCGAAGTCGGGTTTTCCGTCGCCATTGAAATCGCCCGTCGCCACGCGATCACCCAGCTGATCGCCCGAGCGACGACCAATACGAACGATGTCCTGGTTCGCGGCAGCGTCGACCGAATCGACGCGTTGAGCATGCGCTGGGGTTGTCTGGAATAGCGGCCAGAGCAGCAGTACAGGCATCAGACGACGTGTCGCCGCAGATAGCCCCGACCTCAAGAACGACATGAAAAGACCTCCCGGTGGATCGCGACTCGGCCAGCACCGGTCGAGTCGCTCAGATTGGCAGCGGCGCTTAGAGAAGAAAAGAAGCTACCGCCGAGATGAGGGAGTACAAGCTTGCCGACGCGCCAGATATGGGCGACGTTCTTCAACAGCCCGGTCGCACGAGGCGCGGGTGCATTAGGATGCGGCATCGCCATCCTCCCTTTAACCCAGCACTGCAAAAACGCTCCCCGCGCCGACCGAATTTACGCTGAGGCAGCCCGCGCGGCACGACTGTTTTCCCCCGGTAGGCCGTTCCCGCTGCGGTTCGAACCGGATTACCCGAACGGAGACGAACTGTTCGGAGGGACCTCCCCGGCATGACACGCTACGGATTGACCATCGTTCTCGCCGCCACGACGCTCAGCGGGTGGGGATGCAAGACGCTCGGCCTCAAAACCCCGCCCGATCTCCCGATCACGGCTCCCGCTAAAGCAGCCATCCCTTTCGAGCCCGATCCTGGTCCCGCGTCGTCCCGACCGCTCGACCCGGGGTTCGATGACGTCAACGGGCAAATGAGTCCGGGTGGGTGGCTCCGGGTCCTCGTCGACTTGAGAGAGCAAGTTGACTCAGAAGCGTTGATCCGCTCGGCCCGAACGCGCCAGCTCAGTCGTTCTGAAGCCCGTCGCGAGGCGCTCTCAGCACTTCAGGCAGTCGCCGATCGCGGCGCCGCCTCGTTGCAGCCACTGATCGAGAGTTTGCAGGCGGAACGATTGCTCGAATACAGCCACGCCCTGAGGTTTCGCAATCGCAGCTATCTGTCCGTTCGACGCGAGGCGTTGGCGCGCTTACGAGCACACCCACAGGTCGCCGCCGTGATCCCTGAGTACGACTCCGTTCGCGCGGCGCGGGCTCAACGCGGCAATGCGTTTTCCAACGCGTCGCCGGTGCCTCCTGGTGACAGTTGGGGGGTGACATATCTCGGACTTCGTTCGCTTTGGAGCGACGGGATCGACGGGCGCGGAGTCGTGATCGGCATGCTTGATACCGGCGTAATGGGAACGCATCGCGCGTTTTCCACGGGACGCCGCGAGACCAACAGTTGGTTCGATCCCGAGCGCGGCTCTCCTGAGCCGATCGATACGTCTCCAGCGCATGGCTCACAGGTTTTGGGGTGCGCACTCGCACGCGAGATCGATGGTCGCGCGTTGGGTGCCGCGCCTGGTGCTTCGTGGACGGTGGGGCTGAGCAACCTCAACAACAGCTACAACAACGTGACCATGTCCTTGGCAGCCGATTGGATGATCTTCGACGCTCAGCCCGATGTGGTGTTGGAGTCCTGGGGACACGGCAAGGCCAACTGCGATTCAAGAGATCGGCCGCAAGTGTTGGCGATGCTGGCGACTGGAATCGTTCCAGTGTTCGCCGTGGGCAACGATGGCCCGGATCCCGCGAGCACTCAGGCACCTGCGGCATTAGCCTTCGCAAGCGATGTCGCCCCGATCGTGGTCGGCGCGATCGACCGAGACGGTGCGGTGATCGCCGCGTCTTCCCGCGGACCGAGCCCGTGTGGTTCGGACCGTCTCGTGCCCGACCTGGTGGCTCCGGGTATGGATGTTCCGGTCCCGGCGCCACCGGCACCCAACGGGCTCGCCCTGGCAACGGGGACGTCTTTCTCGGTCGGTTGGGTGGGAGGGACAGCTGCGATGATGCTGCAGATAAACCCGCAATTACTGCCCTCCGATGTGATTCAGTTGCTGCGACAAACCGCGCGCGATATTGGTGAGCCGGGACCCGATTCCTTGTCTGGATATGGGGTTGTCGATCCGCGTAAAGCAGTCGATGCAGCTCGAGCGTGGAAGCGTTGACCTGCCAAAGAAAAAAAACGGGGGCGACCCGAAGGCCGCCCCCTGTCGGGTTCGGTGTGTAGAGAGTTATTAGAAGCGGTTTAGATTGTAGCTGAGGCCCTGCGCGTTGATCTTGATGTTGAACGACGCGTTGACCGAACCGTAGTTGACGTCTGCAATCGCCCGCGCGCCATTTTCGCTAGCAAACTGCTGAGCGGCACGGAGGGTGTGACGGACGTTCGGCCCGATCGGGAAGACGGTCTGAAGGCGCTCGGTGATGAAGCCAGTGGTCGAACCGAAGAGCGGCAGGACCGAACGGCCGCCCGAAAGCGCGGTCAGGTTGATGGTGGTGTTCTCGCTGCTGAGCGGGAGGATGTAAGCAGTTCCACCGCGCCAAGAGGTGACAGCCAGATTGGCGAACTCGCCCATCAGGTTTTGCTTGTTGCCAAGGTTGTCACCGCACTCACCGATACGGCTGCTGACGCCAACCAACAGCGACAAGCTGCGGGCGCCCGAGCAGTCCGGGAAGAACTCGTAATCAAACGGGTCGTCGATGTTCGACTGCGCCGGGTTGAAAGCGCGCGTCACTTCGCAACCCTCGTAACGCCAATCGCAGTAGGTCTGGTCCAAGAAGATGACCGAGGCCGACGGATCGAAGTTGTTGAAGGTGTACAGCTTTTGGTCACCGTAGTTGTTCTGGTAGACCGTCGTGAAAGTTTCGTCCGAGCCATCCGACCAGAGGGTCGCAACAGAGCCCGAAGGAATGATGTAAGCCTTGTGACCGGTGCGGATCACGCCGCTGAAATCGCCGCGGGTATCCGTGATCACCGGATAGTCAGTAATTGCGCAGCCCAGCGAGGCCACCAGGGCCAAGCAGAACACGCCATAGAGCAGCTTCTTCATGGTTCTCGCTCCTTTTCCGTTCAAGAGGTCTTACTTACAGTCGATTGGCTGCGCCAGCCAGGCCGGACAAACGAACGTTGATGCTGTAGTCCGCGTTCAACGAACCATAGGTCAACGCAACGT